>JBOIFE010000285.1:0-44602 GCA_050741015.1 Burkholderiales bacterium
GGCGGCGGGAAGCACGAAGGCGCGGCCCGCGCGTCCCGAGCCCAGGGCCATCGCGAGCGCGCCGCGCATCGGGCGCAGCTCCCCGGTGAGCGAGAGCTCGCCCGCGAACTCGTGACCCGCAAGCGACTCGCGGCCGAGCTGCCCGCTTGCGGCCAGGATCCCGAGCGCGATCGGCAGGTCGAAGCGACTCGAGTGCTTGGGCAGATCCGCCGGCGCGAGGTTAACCGTGATACGTCGGGACGGAAATTCAAACCGCGCGTAGTGCAGCGCCGCGCGTACTCGGTCCTTCGCCTCCCGCACCTCGGCGTCCGGCAAACCTACGATATGGAACGCGGGCAGCCCCGGGCCAAGGTGGACCTCCACAATGACTTCGGGCGCATCAATGCCGGCGAGCGCGCGGCTCGCCACTGTCGCCAGCGACATGGCGTGGACCCCCTACGGGATGAACGCGCCAAGCGGCTATGGGTTTACCGGCGCGCTTCGAGCTCCGAGATGCGCGCCTCCAGCGACGCAAGCTTGGACTCTGCGCGCTCAAGCAGCTTGCGCTGAACATCATGGTCTTCGCGAAGGACGACGTCGAAGCGGTCGAAGAATGCGGCGAGCAGGGCGCGCAGATTCTTCTCGAGTTCCTGCACGGGCGACTGGCGCGCGGCCTGCTCCAGGCGCGCGCCAAGGTCATCCAGCAAAGTCTTGTCGATCATTCGATTACCTCAGGTACGTAGCCGCACCAGGGCGGTGCGGCAGCTGAATTTCTCGGCACCATGAGTGTGCGCTGCGTTGCACAAATCCTGGTTATTACATTTCATATAGTTGATAAATAAAGGTTTTGCGTCTGGCATAGGACCTGCTAAAGGGTATGGGCGTTTTCGTCACTCGTCAAATTTTCTGGGAGAAAATTATGCGCAAGACCGTATTTGCCACCGCGTTTGCAGCGATCGCCGCCATCCCGGGGCTCGCCGCTGCGGACGGTTCACCGGTGACTGGCAACATGGCGATCGTAAGCGACTACCGGTTCCGTGGAATTTCGCAGACCTTCGACCAGCCCGCCATCCAAGGCGGCATCGACTATACCCACAGCAGCGGGTTCTACCTGGGTAACTGGGATTCGAACGTGAGCGGCCTGACCTACAACAACGGGTCGATGGAAATGGACTTCTACGGCGGCTTCCGTTTCAACGCCGGTCCCGTCGGCCTGGACGTGGGCTTCCTGCAGTATTACTACCCAAACGCCAAGCTTGCGAATGGTGACAAGTACGACACGCAGGAGATCTATGGGGCGGCCAGCTGGAAATGGTTCACGCTGAAGTACTCGTCGACCATCACCGACTTTTTCGGTGTCACCGCGCCCGGCATCGATTCCAAGGGCTCGGGGTACATCGATCTCAGCGCGAGCTTCGAAATTGCGCCGAAGCTCACCGTGGTGGGCCACGTAGGCCAGCAAAAGGTCAAGAACTTCTCCAGCCTCGACTACACGGACTACAAAGTCGGACTGTCGTATGACCTGAACGGCTGGGCGCTGGGTGCGGCATACATCGACACGGATGCCAGCGATCCGTTCTATTCGATGGCGTCCGACAATTCGGGCAAGGTCAAAGACCTCGGCAAGGGTACGGTGGTCGTGTCCGTCAGCAAGACCTTCTAAGGGGAGGCCGAAAACCCGCGGCGGGCGCCTCGCGGCCCCGCCGCCATCGGGAGACAAGGTATGAAACTGATCTCAGCCATCATCAAGCCGTTCAAGCTCGACGAAGTGCGCGAAGCGCTGTCGGGGATCGGCGTGCAGGGCATCACGGTGACCGAAGTGAAGGGCTTCGGCCGCCAGAAGGGCCACACCGAGCTGTATCGCGGCGCGGAGTACGTGGTCGATTTCCTTCCAAAAGTGAAGATCGACGTCGCAGTGAAGTCGGATCTTCTCGAGCGCGCCATCGAGGCGATCGAGAAGGCGGCAAACACCGGCAAGATCGGCGACGGCAAGATCTTCGTGTTCGACCTCGAAAAAGTCATCCGCATCCGCACCGGCGAAACCGATGCGGACGCGCTCTAGGGAGACCGACATGAAGAAGCTTCTCGCACTGATCGCGATGGTCACGTCGCTCGCGTTCGCGGGTGCCGTGCTGGCACAGGACAAGCCCGCAGCGCCGGCAGATACTCCGGCGGCAGCCGCACCCGCGGCCGCGGCGCCGGCGGCTCCGCCGGCGGCCAAGGAAGCGATGTCGGCGGACGCCAATCCTGCGATCAATTCGGGCGACACCGCCTGGATGCTCACCTCGATGGCGTTGGTCCTCATGATGACGGTTCCCGGTTTGGGCCTGTTCTACGCCGGCATGGTGCGCAAGAAAAACGTGCTCGCCACAGTAGCTCAGAGCTTCCTGGTCACGTGCCTGGTGACCGTGCTCTGGTACATGATCGCCTACACGCTGGCGTTTACCGACGGAAATTCGATCATCGGCGATATGTCGCGGTTGTTCCTGCGCGGCATGGGCAAGACGACCACCAGCGGCCTGTCCGGCGCTGTGCCCGAGTCGGTGTTCATGAGCTTCCAGATGACGTTTGCCATCATCACCCCGGCGCTGATTGCGGGCGCGTTTGCGGACCGCATGAAGTTCTCCGCGCTGATCTGGTTCATGGGCCTGTGGCTCGTCTTCGTGTATGCGCCGATCGCGCACTGGGTCTGGGCGCCTACGGGATGGCTCGCCAAGATGGGCGCGCTCGACTTTGCCGGTGGCACGGTCGTGCACGTCAACGCGGGTGTCGCCGGCCTCGTCTGCGCGCTGGTGCTGGGTAAGCGCCTGGGCTACGGCAAGGAAGCCATGCCGCCGCACAATCTGGTGCTCACCATGATCGGGGCGTCGTTGCTGTGGGTGGGCTGGTTCGGTTTCAACGCCGGATCGGCTGTGAGCGCCGGCGGTCGCGCCGGAATGGCGATGGCCGTAACGCAAATCGCCACTGCCACGGCAGCGCTGGCGTGGATGTTCGCGGAGTGGATCGCCAAGGGCAAGCCCAGCCTGCTGGGCATGTGCTCTGGCGCGGTCGCGGGCCTGGTGGCCATCACACCGGCCTCAGGCTTCGTCGACCCCACGGGCGCGCTCTTCATCGGCATCGCCGGAGGCGTCATCTGCTTCTGGACTTCGGTCTACATGAAGAACTGGATCGGCTACGACGACTCGCTCGATTGCTTCGGCGTGCATGGCATCGGCGGCACGGTAGGCGCGATCCTGACCGGCATCTTCGCGGTCGAGGCCATCGGCGGCACCAAGGGCGTACTCGAAGGAAACGGCGGGCAATTCTGGATCCAGCTCACCGCGATCGGCGCCGTTGCAGCCTATGACGCAATCGTCACCTACATCATCCTCAAGCTAGTGAACATGCTGGTGGGGCTGCGGGTGCCCGAAGACCAAGAGCGCGAAGGCCTGGATCTCTCGCAGCACGGAGAGCAGGTTACCGGGTAAGCCCTATGCAGGCGTAACGAAGTCTCCTCCTAGGTTCAACCCTAGTTCACGGGGCGCGCAAGCGCCCCGTTTTTTTTCCCGAGGCCAACGCGAACCGAGTGCGCTGCGACACGGTCCCCCGGCATAGAATTCGCGTTTTTCCGACCCGAGGTCACCATGGCACACGTCATCCAGATCTGGACGCCACCCGCCTTGCCGATAGCCGGCAGCGGCGACACCTTTCCCGTGCGGCGCGTCTTCTGCGTCGGCCGCAACTACGCCGAGCACCAGAAGGAGATGGGCGGCAGCGGGCGTGAGCAGCCCTTCTTCTTCATCAAGAGCGCGCACTCGCTGGTGCCGAATGGCGGCGACGTGCACTACCCGGCGAAGACGTCCAACTACCACTATGAGACCGAGCTCGTTGTGGCGCTGTCGAAGGGCGGCCGGCGCATCCCTGCGGCCAGCGCCAACGCGCATGTCTACGGCTACGCGGTAGGGCTCGACATGACGCGGCGCGACCTGCAGCAGTGGGGCAAGGACCATGGGCGCCCGTGGGATTTCGGCAAGGACTTCGACGAGGCTGCGCCGTGCAGCGCGCTCGTGCCCGCAACCAAGATCGGCCATCCGACGAAAGGGGCGATCTGGCTGCAGGTGAACGGCAAGGAGCGGCAGAAGGCGGATCTCGCCGACATGATCTGGTCCGTGCCGGAGCAGATCGCATACCTTTCGGAGTACTACACGCTCGAGCCGGGTGACATCATCTACGCGGGAACGCCGGCCGGCGTGGGGCCGGTGAAAGCCGGCGACGAGATGCATGCGCACATCGATTCCGTGGGCGACCTCAAGGTGAAGGTGGCGCCGGCGCTGTGAAGCTGTATACGTATTTCCGCAGCTCGGCGGCATTTCGCGTTCGCATCGCGCTGAATCTCAAGAGCCTGCCATACGACGCGGCCTACGTGCACCTGTCGAAGGGCGAGCATCTGCAGGCCAGCTACGCGGCGGTCAATCCGCAGCGATTCGTGCCCGCGTTCGAGCTCGACGGGACGCGGCTGGCGCAGTCGATCGCAATCATGGAATACCTGGAGGAAACGCGGCCGCTTCCGCCGTTGCTGCCGCGCGAGCCGCTCGCGCGCGCGCGCGTCCGCAGCCTGTCGCTGATCGTGGCCTGCGAAATCCACCCGCTCAACAACCTGCGCGTTCTCAAGTACGTCAAGAACACCCTGGGCCATAGCCAGGCCGAAACCGACGCTTGGTACCGGCACTGGATTGCGGAGGGACTGACCCGGCTGGAAGCGGAACTGAGAGCCCCGGAAACCGGGCGTTTCTGCCAAGGCGACGCGCCCGGCATGGCGGACTGCTGCCTGGTGCCTCAAGTCTTCAACGCCAAGCGCTACGATTGCGACCTCGGGCCGTACCCGACGCTGATGCGCATCTTTGACACCTGCATGACGCTCGATGCCTTCGATCTTGCGCAACCCGGCAAGCAAGCCGATGCGGAGTAAAGTGATGAAGCCGCTTCCCCACTACCGCGGATTTCGTGCCGGCACGCAGCCGGCTTACGATTTCGCGTTCTACGCCTCGACCGCCAAGCGGCACCCGAAGCAGCCGCTCGTGATCGTGCCCCAAACGCTCTCCGAGGTGACCGGCCCTGTTTTCGGCTACGGCGAGCTCAAGGCTACGGACAACGACCTCACCCGTCAGCACAAGGGCGAACCGGTGGGCGAACGCATCATCGTGGGCGGCCGGGTCCTCGACGAGAGCGGCAGGCCGGTACCGCAGGCGCTGGTCGAAATCTGGCAGGCCAATGCGGCGGGGCGCTATCCGCACAAGACCGACCAGCACGATGCGCCGCTCGATCCCAACTTCTCAGGAGCAGGCCGCGCGATCACCGACGCGCAGGGGCGCTATCGCTTCATCACGATCCGGCCGGGCGAGTATCCGTGGCGCAATCACTACAATGCGTGGCGGCCTGGCCACATCCACTTCTCGCTCTTCGGTCGCGCGATCCTGACCCGTCTGGTGACCCAGATGTACTTCCCGGGCGACCCGCTATTGGAGCTCGATCCGATGTACATGAGTATCCCGGACGAAAAGTCGCGCCGGCGCCTGGTGTCGCAATTCGACCTGGAGCACACCGTACCCGAGCATGCGCTCGCTTACCGCTTCGACATCGTGCTGCGCGGGCACGACGCGACGCCGCGGGAGCGCGCATGAGGCTCGTCGCCAGCGGCTCGCAGACGGTCGGCCCGTATCTTCACATCGGGCTGACCTGGCTCAACCGAGACCGCATCGCGGGCCCGGGCGTGAAAGGCGAGCGCGTCATCCTCCAGGGGCGATTGCTCGATGGCGACGGCGCCGGCATCTCCGACGGGCTCGTCGAGATCTGGCAGGCCAATGCCGCAGGTAAATACGCGCATCCGGACGACCGGCAGCGAAAGGCGCTGGAGAAGGGGTTCCGCGGCTTCGGCCGCATTCCGACGGACGCGCAGGGCAGATTCCGCTTCAGCACCGTGAAGCCCGGCCGCGTGCCGGGACCGGGGGGCAGGCTACAGGCGCCTCACCTGAACGTTTCCGTGTTCATGCGCGGGTTGCTGAAGCAGCTGTCGACGCGAGTCTATTTTCCGGACGACCCGGCCAATGGCGAGGATCCGGTTCTGAAGCGGGTTCCGCTGCGGCGGCGAGCGACGCTGGTCGCGCGCCGCAAGGCGAGGGGCCTGCTTGAATGGAACATCGTCCTCCAAGGCAGGAACGAAACCGTCTTCTTCCAGTTTTAGCCTAGGCGGCGAGAAATCGCGCCTTTAGAGAATCCGGGATCGGGGCGCCGCGCATGCGCGTGCCGGGTCCATTTTCGAACTTGCCCCAGACGCGGGTCTCCGAGCCCCGGGCGAGTGCCATCCCGTCCTCGCGCTGCACCTCGTGCGAAACGACGAACGACTTGCCGCCGAAGCGCAGGATTCTCGAGCGAACCTCGCAGCGGTCGCCTTGTTCGGCCGGATACAGAAATTGGCAGTCGGCGGCCACCAGTGGCATGGCGAGGTGTTCGGCACGCATGCGCTTGGCGTCGTACCCGGCGCTGGCGAAGAACGCCCAGCACGCCGCGTCCATCCAGCGGAAGTACGTCGGATAGAAAATGATGCCCGCAGGATCGCAATCGCCCCAGTGAACCTGGCAGGGAAACGATGCGACCACCGAGTGGAACTCGGCGTCGCTCAACCCTGCTCCCAGGGCAAGCCTTCGAAGCGCCATCCCCCGATCGAATTGCGCTGATGCCGGTCGTTCAGTTCGCCCTCGAAGCCGTCGAGCACGTTGTACACGCGCGTGAACCCAGCCTGCTCGAGGGCTGCGCCGGCATGCTGCCGCAGGAATTCCGGCGTTCGGCAGGGTTCGAGGTACTCCATGAAGGGTGCGCATTATACGCGTAAGCATTTGACAAAGCAGGGCAATGTAGGCACACTGCGGTTTCGCGCCGATTTGATGTTCAGCTTGCGGGCGCGTTACAAATGCCGCTAAAGAGACGCGCCTAGACGCCCGTTTCCGCGCAAGCTGAACGGGCGTTTTGTTTTTTATTGACTTGATGACGCATCGCGACCGCACCGCCGAGCTTTACGCCCTCCTCGCCGAGCGCATCGTCGTGCTCGACGGCGCGATGGGCACCATGATCCAGCGCGAGCGGCTGGACGAGGCGCAGTTTCGCGGCGAGCGCTTCCGCGATTGGCCGCGTGATCTGCGTGGCAACAACGACCTGCTGGCACTGACGCAGCCACAGCTCATCCGCGGCATCCACGCCCAGTATCTCGCGGCTGGCGCGGACATCATCGAGACGAACACCTTCAACTCGACGTCGGTGTCGATGGCCGACTACGGCATGGAGAGCGTGGTTGCGGAGCTGAACCTCGCCGCGGCGAAGCTGGCAGTCGACGCTGTCCGCGAGGCCGAACGGCAGACGCCCAGCCGCCCACGCTTCGTCGCGGGCGTACTCGGGCCCACAACGAAGACGGCGTCGATTTCGCCCGACGTCAACGATCCTGGCTTCCGGGCAGCAACCTTCGATCAGTTGGTCGCCGCCTACGGCGAGGCCGCCTCGGCGCTCGCCGAGGGCGGCGTGGACCTGATCCTGGTCGAGACCGTGTTCGATACGCTCAATGCAAAAGCGGCGCTGTTCGCACTCGATGTCCTGTTCGAGCGCCTGGGTCGCCGACTGCCCGTCATCATCTCGGGGACGATCACGGACGCCTCGGGCCGCACGCTGTCGGGCCAGACCACGGAAGCGTTCTACAACTCGGTACGCCACGCGCGTCCGCTCGCCGTGGGGCTGAACTGCGCGCTCGGCGCCCTCGAATTGCGCCCGCACGTCGAGGAGCTTGCCGCGATCGCCGAAGCCTACGTGTCCTGCCATCCGAACGCGGGACTGCCGAACGCCTTCGGCGAGTACGACGACACACCGGAAAACATGTCGGCGATCATGGGTGAATGGGCGCGCAACGGCTGGCTGAACCTCGTCGGCGGCTGCTGCGGCACGACGGCCGAGCATATCCGCGCGCTCGCCGAGGCGGTACGCGGCGTCGCGCCCCGAAGCCTCCCGGCGCTGCCTCGCAAGCTGCGTCTCGCGGGCCTTGAGCCGCTCAACGTGGGCGAGGGATCGCTGTTCGTCAATATCGGCGAGCGCACGAACGTCACGGGATCCAAGGCCTTTGCGCGACTCATCCTCGCGGGCGACTACGCGGAGGCGCTCAGCGTCGCGCGCCAGCAGGTCGAAAACGGTGCGCAGGTGATCGACGTCAACATGGACGAAGCGATGCTCGACTCCGAAGCCGCGATGCATAGGTTTCTGAGCCTTGCCGCGGCAGAGCCCGACATCTCGCGCGTGCCGGTCATGATCGACAGCTCCCGGTGGCCGGTGATCGAGGCCGGCCTGAAATGCATGCAGGGCAAGTGCATCGTCAACTCGATCAGCCTGAAGGAGGGCGAAGCCGAGTTCCTGCGCCAGGCGCGCCTCGCGCGCCGCTATGGCGCCGCCGTGGTCGTGATGGCCTTCGACGAGCAGGGCCAGGCCGACACCCTCGAGCGGCGCGTCGCCATCTGCAAGCGCGCGCACGCGCTGCTGACAGCGCAGGCCGGCTTTTTGCCCGAGGACATCATCTTCGATCCGAACATCTTCGCTATCGGCACGGGCCTTGAGGAGCACGCGCGCTACGCCCTGGACTACATCGAGGCGGCGCGCTGGATCCGGAAGAACCTACCCGAGTCCCAGGTGTCCGGCGGACTTTCCAACCTGTCGTTCTCCTTCCGCGGCAACGACGCGGTGCGCGAGGCAATGCACACCGCGTTCCTGTACCACGCGATTCAAGCGGGTATGTCGATGGGCATCGTCAACGCGGGGCAGCTTGGCGTCTACGAAGATATCGAGCCCCAGCTGCGCGAGCGCGTCGAGGACGTCATCCTCGATCGCCGTCCGGATGCCACCGAGCGCCTGGTCGAGTTCGCCGAGCAGGTCAAGGCGGGTGGACCGCGCGTATCGCGCGAAGACGACGCTTGGCGCCGCGGCAGCGTGCGCGATCGCCTGGTACACGCCCTGGTGAACGGGATTTCGGCGCACGTCGTCGCCGATGCCGAGGAGGCAAGGCGGGGCGCGCGCCGGACGATCGAGGTGATCGAGGGGCCGCTGATGGACGGCATGAACGTGGTCGGGGACCTGTTCGGCGCGGGCAAGATGTTCCTGCCGCAGGTCGTCAAGTCCGCGCGCGTCATGAAGCAGGCCGTGGCGCATCTGGTGCCCTTCATCGAAGCCGAGAAGGCGGCGGGCGGAGAGGGCCCGCGCACCAATGGCCGCATCGTGATCGCTACCGTGAAGGGCGACGTGCACGACATCGGTAAAAACATCGTCACCGTCGTGCTCCAGTGCAACAACTACGAAGTCGTCAATCTCGGCGTCATGGTACCGGCGCAGAAAATCCTGGAGACCGCGCGCGTCGAGGGCGCAGATGCCATCGGGCTGTCGGGGCTCATCACACCGTCGCTGGAGGAAATGGCGCATGTGGCGCGCGAGATGGAGCGCGCGGGCCTGCGCCTGCCGCTGCTCATCGGCGGCGCGACGACTTCGCGCGCGCACACCGCGGTCAAGATTGCGCCCAACTACAGCGGGCCCGTGGTTTATGTGCCCGACGCCTCGCGCTCGGTCTCGGTCACGCAGAATCTGCTGTCGCCACAGTCGCGGGACGCCTATCTGGCCGAGGTTCGATCCGACTACGAGAAGATCCGGCGGCAGCACGCGGAGAAGAAGGGGCCGGGGCCGCTGCTTGCGCTCGAGCGGGCACGTGATCTGCGCCTCGCGACCAATTGGCAATCCTATGCGCCGCGCGCGCCAGCCAAGCCGGGTATCACCGTGCTGAAGAACTACCCGCTCGAGAGGCTCGTGCCCTATATCGACTGGGGTCCGTTCTTCCAGACGTGGGAGCTTTCGGGGGCGTACCCGAAGATTCTCGAAGACCCCGTGGTAGGCGCGGAAGCGCGCAAGCTGCTCGACGAGGGCCGGGCATTCCTGAAGCGCATGGTCGAGGGGCGCTGGGTACGGGCGAGCGGCGTTTTCGGCCTGTTTCCGGCAGCGCGCGTCGACGAAGACGACGTCGAGATCTACCGCGACGCCGAGCGCAAGCACGTGGCGATGACCTGGCACAACCTGCGCCAGCAGAACCCCAAGCCCGCCGCAAATCCCAATCTGTGCCTGGCGGATTTCGTCGCACCGAAGGCCTCGGGCGTGCCGGACTGGATCGGGGCATTCGCCGTTTCCGCGGGTCTCGGGATCGAGCGCAAGCTCGCCGAATTCGAGCGCGCGCACGATGACTACTCCGCCATCATGCTGAAGTCGCTCGCCGACCGCCTGGCGGAGGCCTTTGCCGAGCACCTGCACGAGCGCGTGCGGCGCGAGTACTGGGGCTACGCGCCGGACGAGGCGCTCGATAATGCGGCGCTCCTCGCCGAGAAATATCGCGGCATCCGGCCGGCGCCGGGCTATCCGGCTTGCCCCGATCACACCGAGAAGGCGGCGCTCTTCGCGCTCCTGGATGCGGAGCGCAATGCCGAAATGCACCTCACGGATTCCTATGCAATGCTGCCCGCGGCGGCGGTCTCCGGGTTCTACCTTTCCCACCCGCAGTCGACGTACTTCGCGGTCGGGCGCGTCGGGCGCGACCAAGTTGAGGACTATGCGCGGCGCAAGGACATGCGCGTCGTGGACGCGGAGCGCTGGCTTGCGCCGTATCTCGCGTACGATCCAGAGCAGCAGGCACAGGCGGCGTAGCCCGCCTCGCTATAATGCGCCGCAATCTCGAACTGGAGGCATGACATGGGCAAGGGCGACAAGCGCACGAAGCGGGGCAAGATCTACAAGGGCAGCTACGGCAAGACGCGCCCGCATCGCACGAAGGCGAAGAAGAAGGCGGTCTGAGTCCCAAGGTCTTCATCGCTGCCGGGGCACTCCTCGCAGCCCTGGGCATTGCCGCGGGCGCCTTCGGGGCGCACGCGCTGAAGGCGCGGCTCGCGCCGGATTCCCTCGCGCTCTGGCAGACCGCCGCCCAATACCATGTCTGGCACGCGCTCGGGCTGGCCCTGGTCGGCCTTTGCGCGATCGTGGGTGCGGAGGCTGTCTGGCTGCGCTGGTCGGGCTGGCTGATGCTCGCCGGCGTGCTGCTGTTCTCGGGTAGCCTGTACGCGCTCGCCCTCGGGGCACCCCGCCCGCTGGGCGTGCTCACACCGGTTGGCGGCGCCGCCTTGATCCTCTCCTGGCTCGCGCTCGCAGGCGCGCTTCTGCGCGCTTAAGCGAGGAAAACATAGTCGCAGAGCGGCGCTTCGGACAGCGCGCGCGCGACGTTGTCCGCGTGCGCCGCGTCCGGCAGCTCGACCACGATGCCTTCGGGCCGGCCGGCCCGAAGCAGCCGCACGAGTTCGACCTGCAGCTGTACGCGCCCCACGCAGCAGGGGCAGGCGCGCGGGCGCAGGACATGCCACCCCGCAGGCGACGCGCCGCCTCCCGCGCTCGACAAGCGTATGGCGACTTTGCTCACCGTCTCCAGAAGGCAGGCGTCAGGACGACGAGCAGCGTAAAGAGTTCGAGGCGCCCAAGCAGCATCGCGAACGAGCACATCCAGATCTGGAAGTTGTTCAGCACCGCGTACGTGCCCCCTGGCCCGACCGCACCCAACCCGGGTCCGGTGTTGTTCAGCGACACCACGGCCGCCGAGAACGCAGTGACGATGTCCGCGCCGCTGACAGTCAGCAGCAGCGTGAAGGCGATGATGCACAATACGTAGACGAACACGTAGGCGAGCACCGCGAAGACCACGTTGTTCTCGACCGGCTGGCCCGCGAGCTTTACGGGACTGGCGACGCTGGGATGAACGATGCGCAATAGCTCGCGGAAGATCTGCTTGAAGAGGATCTGGGCGCGGATCATCTTCATCCCGCTGCCAGTCGAGCCCGAGCAGCTCGCGAAGCTGCACAGGAACAGCATCCACAGGGGCGCGAAGATCGGCCAGTGACCGAAGTTCGTGTTCGCATATCCCGTCGTCGTCGCGATCGACACGACGTTAAATGCCGCGTACCTCAGGCTCGTGGCGTAGTCTGGATAGACTGCGGTGCAGGACAGGTAAGCGGCGACGCCCAGCACTGAAAGCACCGTCACGGCGAGAAAGACCTTTGCTTCCGGATCCACGCGGTATACCTGCAGCGTCCGACGATGCCAGGCGAGGAAGTGCGTCGCAAAGTTCACTGCCGCGATCAGCATGAACACGATCGCCACGGCCTCGATGCGGGGGGAATTCCAGTAGGCGAAGCTCGCGTCGTGCGTCGAGAATCCGCCCAGCCCGAGCGTGGTGAACGCGTGCACCATCGCGTCAAGACTGCTCATGCCTGCCCATCGGTAGGCCAGCCCGCAGGCGACCGTGAGCCCGACATACACGAGCCAGAGGCCCTTCGCCGTCTCCGCGATGCGCGGCGTGAGCTTCGTGTCTTTCATCGGCGTGGGTGTCTCGGCCTTGAACAACTGCGATCCGCCGACGCCCAGCAGCGGCATGATGGCGACCGCCAGCACGATGACGCCCATGCCGCCCAGCCAGATCATGAATCCGCGCCAGACATTGAGCGACGGGGCCAGCCGGTCCAATCCCGAGAGCACCGTGGCGCCGCTCGCCGTCAGGCCCGATACCGCCTCGAAATAAGCGTCGGTGAACGACAGTCCGTGCAGCTGCAGCAGCAGCGGCAGAGTCGCGAACGCAGGAAGCACCGTCCATACCAACGCCACGAGCAGGAATCCGTCCCGAACCTGGAGCTCGCGCTCGGAGCGACGTGTCGCGAGCCAGAGCGCGGCGCCTGCGAGCGCTGTCGCACCGGCCGAGCGCAGGTACGCGCCGTGCGCCCCATCGGCCAGTGCAAGCGAGAAGGCCAGGGGCACGAGCATGCAGCCGGCGAACAGGACGAGAACCAGCGACAGCAGGTGCAGGACGGCGAGCGGTCGCACGGCGCGTCGCGGACGCTAGAGGAAACGGGCGCCGACCTGGAACAGCTTCTCGACTCGGGGCAGGGTTTTCTTGTCCGTGACGAAGACGATGACGTGGTCCTCGGCTTCGATGCGGATATCGTGGTGCGCCATCAACACCTCGCCACCCCGCACGATCGCGCCGATCGTCGCACCCGCGGGAAGCTCGATCTCCTGCACGGTGCGGCCGGTGACGCGGCATGACTCGCGGTCTCCGTGCACGATCGCTTCCAGCGCCTCGGCCGCGCCGCGCCGCAGGCTGTGGACGGCCACGACGTCGCCGCGCCGGACGTGCGCGAGCAGCTTGCCGATCGTCGCCTGCGCCGGAGAAATGGCGATGTCGATCTGCCCGGCCTGCAGCAGGTCGACGTAGCTGCGCCGGTTGATGAGCGCGACGACGCGGCGCGCGCCCATGCGCTTCGCCAGCAGGCAGCTCATGATGTTGTTTTCGTCGTCGTTCGTGACCGCGACGAACAGGTCCATGTCGGCGATGTTTTCCTGCTCGAGCAGCTCCTCGTCGGTCGCATCGCCGCTCAGGACCAGCGCCTGGTTGAGGCGCGAAGCCAGAAACTCGCAGCGTCGCTTGTCATGCTCGATCAGCCTCACCGAATACTGGCCCTCGAGTGCGCGCGCCAGGCGCAAGCCGATGTTTCCCCCGCCCGCGATCATGACGCGCTTGACCGGCCGATCCATGCGGCGCAGCTCGCGCATCACCTGCCGGATGTTGTCGGCGGCGGCGAGGCAGAATACTTCGTCGCCGACCTCGATCACGGTATCGCCGTCCGGCAGGATGGCGCGGTCGCGGCGGAAGATCGCGACGATGCGCGTGTCGATGTTCGGAATGTGCGCGCGGATCTCCTTCACGGGCAGGTCAACCATGGGCCCGCCCTGGTAGCAGCGCACCGCGACCAGGCTCACCTTGCCGTCGGCGAAATCGAGCACCTGCAGCGCTTCGGGAAACTCGACCAGCTTGGCGATGTACTCGGTCAGCACCTGCTCGGGGCAGATCGAGAGGTCGACGTCAAAGCCGTCAGGACCGAGAATCTTCTGGTTGTCCAGAAACGCGTTGGCGCGAATTCGCGCGACGCGGCGCGGCACGTTGAACATGCGTGCCGCCAGCTTGCACGCCACCAGGTTGGTTTCATCGGACTGCGTCACCGCGATCAGCAGGTCCGCGTCGTCGATGCCGGCCTCCTCGAGGACCGAGGGATGCGAGGCGCTGCCGGTCACCGTGCGAAGGTCAAAGCGCTCCTGCAAGGTACGCAGCCGCGAGGCCTCCGTGTCGACGACCGTAATGTCGTTTTGCTCGGAGACCAGGCTCTCGGCGACCGACGCGCCGACTTGGCCGGCGCCCAGGATGATGACCTTCATCGACGAAGCCGCCTACGCTGAAAGCGCGGCATTGTAGACCCTTTTTGCCGGCGTAAGGCCGCGCTTAGCCGTCCTCGCGCCGGCCCACCGGCAGTCCGAGCGCCTTCAGCTTCCGGTACAGGTGCGTGCGCTCGAGGCCGCTCTTTTCGGCGACACGAGACATGCTGCCGCTCTCCGCGGCCAGCAACTTCTCGAAATAGACGCGCTCGAACGCTTCGCGCGCTTCGCGGTACGGACGGTCGAGGGCGAGGTCGGGCGTCGCTCCAGGCGGCGTCTCGGCGGCGAGCACGCGCTCGACGTCCTCCACACTGATCTCGTCTTCAAGCGCGCTCAGCGATAGATTCTTCACAGCATGCTCAAGTTCGGCGAGATTGCCCGGCCAGCGGTGATGGCGAAGGGTGTTCAATGCGCCGATCGAAAAGCGCCGCGGTGCGCAGATGCGCGCTTCGATCAGTTGCGCGAGCATCTGCGAGGCGAGGTCCGGGACGTCCTCGGCAAATTCGCGCAGCGCCGGCAGTCTCAGCGTGAGCTCGCCGAGGCGGGCCAGCGTCGCAGGATCGTACGCGTGACGCTCGGCCAGCGTGCGAGCATCCAAGGGCGAAAAGGACACGATGCGAACGCGGTGCTTATCCGTGCGCGCGAGCAGGAACTCCAGGCTCTTTTGCTCCGCGCGAGACAGACGGGACAGGTCTGCAATGAACAGCACGCCCCCGGCGGCTCGCACCAGCGTCTCGGTGGACGCGTCGGAGAGCGCTTCGTCGCCGCCGAGGAACGGCGCACCCGGCGCCGCGAGCTGGCGAGCAAAGAGTTCGGGCCGCATGCCGGCCTCGCCGCGCAACATCAGTGGCGCCGCGGATTGCGCGAGCTGCGTCAAGCGCTTGCGCAATTCGCCCAGCGGCACCGAGCGCCCCAGCGCGGTCAGCGACAGCTGCCGCGGCGCGGGAAGGTCGTGGTCCCGCAGCGCCCGCTTCACTGTAGTGAGCAGGCGCTGGAGTGCGATCGGCTTCTCCAGATAGTCAAGCGCCCCGATTCTCGTGGCTTCCACCGCGGTTTCGATAGTGCCGTGCCCGGACATCATGACCACGGGCATGGTGAGCTGGCCGCTCGTGGCCCACTCCTTGAGCAACGTGATGCCATCGGTGTCAGGCATCCAGATGTCCAGCAGCACCAGGTCCGGGCGGCGCGCTTCGCGCAGGCGCCGGGCCGCGCTGGCGCTGTCGGCCAGCATCACCGAGTGACCTTCGTCGACGAGGATCTCGGACAGCAGCTCGCGGATGCCCACTTCGTCGTCGACTACCAGGATCTGTGCCATGGGATTCTCAGGCCGCGGTCGCGAGAGGCAGCAGTACGCTCACCGAAGCGCCGCGCTCGGGCCGGTTCTCGATCGCGATCAGCCCGTGATGCTCGTCGACGATCTTCTTGACGATAGCGAGGCCCAGGCCGGTCCCGCGCGGCTTGGTCGTCACATAGGGCTCGAAGATGCGCGCCATCAACTCCTCCGGAAACCCGTCGCCGTTGTCTGCGACCGACAGCCGAACCTTGTCGCCGGCGAGCTCGGTGCAAATCTCGATCGCGGGAGGACGGCGAATTTCCTTTCGATTCTCCAGTGCGTCCTGCGCGTTCTGCACGAGATTGTGGATGACCTGGCGGATCTGCGCCCCGTCGGCCCACACCTGCGGCAGCCTGCCCGCGAGTCGCTTGGCGATCGGCACGCGCGATGTCTCGTACAGGGCAAGTACGTCAGTCACGAGCGCGTTCAGGTCCAGGCCCGCCGGTACGGGCGCTGGCAGGCGCGCATAGTCGCCGAAGTCATCCACCATCGTCTTGAGCGCGGTAACTTGATTGACGATCGTCTGCGTATTGCGGCGCAGGACTTCGGCATCCTCGTGCGCGAGCTTGCCTTCCAGCTTCATCTCCAGCCGTTCGGCGGACAGCTGGATCGGCGTGAGCGGATTCTTGATCTCGTGCGCAAGCCGCCTTGCGACCTCCGCCCAGGCAGTCGCCCGCTGCGCCTGGATCAGCTGGGTAATGTCGTCGAATACGAGCACGAAACCGCCCCCGGTCGCACCGGGCAGCGCCGCGCCGCGGGCGAGCAGCGTCTTGCCCGTGCCTTTCAGCGTGATCTCGAACTGCCAGGTCCGCTCCCGATGTGCAAGGAACTGCGCGCGAACCGCGCCGGCAAACGGCTCAAGCGCGCCGTTCCAGGCCTCCAACGCGCGTCCGGCGAGATCGCCGAGCTCGCCGCTGAGAATCTCCGACGCGCCGCGATTGAAGATCGACAGTCGAAGATCGCGATCGAATACGAGCACGCCGGCCGAAAGATGCGCCAGGATGTTCTCCAGCGATGCATTGGCCGTCTCGAGCGCCACCCGGTTCGATTCGACGACCATTCGCGCCTCGTCGAGCTGGCGTGTCATCGAGTTGAACGACTCGGTAAGCACACCCAGTTCGTCACGGCTGGTGACCGGCGGGCGCTGCGTGAAATCTCCACGTGCCACCGCCTGTGTCGCTTGCGCAAGATTCGCCAGCGGCGCGGACAGTCGTGCGGAAAGGATCGCGGCCAGCGATACGGCGACAAACAGTGCCATCAGCAGGGCAAGCGTCAAAGTCACGATGTAGATTCGCCGCAACCCCTGACGCGACACCGCGAGCTCTCGGTAGTCGCGATAAGCGTCCTCCACCGCCTGCGCGCTCCTGGCCAGCCCGGTCGGCAACGCCTGGCGCAATTCCAGGAAGCGGGCCTCATCGGCGATTGCGAGTCCGGTGACGGGTACCACAACGCGCAATGCCAGCGGGCGGCCGTCGACTGCATCGATCGAGCTGTAGCCCTGCGTGGAGCGCGCCTGGCGCAGCATTTCCGCGGAGGGCAGTTCGGGCAGAAACTTCGACACCTCGTCGTTGGCACTCGCGAGTAGTACGCCACCTGGCCCGAGAAGTACGGCTTCCTGCACCCCCGCCTGCTCGCGCAGGCGGTTGAGCATGGCGACCTGCTGCGGCGAGTTGCGGTCGGCGAGCTCCAGCGCCATCGCCCGCGCCTTGGACTGCATCTCCGCCATCATGCGGTCGACCACCGATTGCCCGAGGTTGATGCCGCCCTCCAGCGCCGCGTCGACCTTGACGTCGAACCACGATTCGATGCTCTTGGTGAGGAACTGCACGGACACGGTGTAGACCAGCGCGCCCGGCGCCACCGCCATGAGCGCAAAAAGCGCAAGGAAGCGCAGCGTGAGGCGCGAACCGAATGCCTTCGCGCGTACCCGGCGCACGATGCCGGCGACCTGATACGCCACCAGCGCAGCCAGCGCTGCGGCAAGCGCGGCGTTCAGGCCCAGAAGCAGAGGATAGTGCCGTGCAAACAGCGTCGCATCCGCGGCACTCGCGGTTGCAAGGAGGAACAGCAGGACGCCCGCGAGGGCCGCACCGACGATCAGAAGCACTCTCATCTCGGCGCGCGCTCCTGCGGATCCTTCGGCTCTGCCCCCGGGGCGGCCGGCGGCGCAGCAGGCGGCGCGACCGGCGGCCCAGTGGCCGGTGCGGCGGTCGGTACGGCGGGCACCGCTCCAGCTCCAGTAGCCGATTGCGGCGGGGAAGGCGATGGCGCTGGCGGCGGGGGCGCCGGCGCGACGCTTGGGGTCGTCGGCGGCCGGAAGATGAACGTCTTCCACTGCGATTCCAGCTTCAAGTCGCGGTTGGTCAGCGCACTCACCTGCAGCGGGCGCGGCAGCTGCGACGTATCAAGACGCATGCGCACGGCGGCCTCATAGCTGCGGCCCGAGAGCACTACCGAGTGCTCCAGGACCTGCCAGTTCCGGAGCCTGCGCATGACTTCGAGTGCTTCTTCGAGCGTCGAGAAATTCTGATGAAGAGCCCCGGTGGTCAGCCGATACTGCCGAGAAAGTGCATGGTACGAGAGGCGCCACTGGGTCCGGCGCGACGTAGCGACTTCATTGATCCACCACCACCGCGGGCGCGTTAGCTCGAATTCGACGAGAAAATGAAGGGGTATGCCGTTCGCAACGGCCTCCTGCAGTCGAGCATTGAAGTCGAACGCGAAATCCGCACTTAGCAGCAGTCCCTCGTCCGAGGCCGCCAGACGTGCGTCCACCACCTCGATTTCGTCCGCATGCGCACAGACCGCCAGGACGCTGACCAGCGCGACAAGCCACCGGGAGAGCGGGGCGCTGGCGTTCATCGTGCGCCGAGTCAGCCGGCCTTTTCTAGCAGCCCGAAATAGAAGCCGTCGTGCTCGGCGCACGGCAGCAACTGCGCCGGACGCCCATCCGCGAGGTCGAGGCGGCGCGCGTCGGACGCACGTGCGCAAAAGGCCTCAAGGACCGCGTCATTCTCTTCGCGGAACACCGAACACGTGACATACAGCAATTTACCACCCGGTGCGAGCACACGCCAAAGCGCTTGCAGAATCGCGCTTTGCCGCGCGGCGAACGTCCCCAAGTCGGAGGCGCGTCGCAGCCACTTGATGTCGGGATGGCGTCGTGCGATTCCCGAACCGGAGCACGGGACATCGGCCAGCACCCGCTCGAACGGGCGGCCGTCCCACCATGCCGCAAGGTCCGTGCAATCGGCCACCCGAACCGTTGCGTGGAGGTCCAGCCGCGCAAGCCCGGGTTCGATTCGGGCCGCGCGCAGCGGCTCCGCATCGAGCGCGGTCAATTGCACGTCCGCACATTCGAGGATGTGAGCGCTCTTGCCACCGGGTGCGGCGCAGGCGTCGAGCACGCGCTGGCCGTCAGAGAGGTCAAGAAGCGGAGCGCTGCGTTGCGCCGCGGCATCCTGGACCGAGACCCAGCCTTCGGCGAATCCCGGCAGGCGGTCGACCGGCACGGGACGTTCGAGACGCACCGCGTCTCCGGCCAAGGACCGCGCGGTCATACCCGTCGCTGCCAGGCGCGCGAGCACCGGCTCGACCTGCGCTCGGCGACGATTCACGCGCAAGCACATCGGCGGATGCGAATTTCCCGCCTGCAGGATCTCGCGCCAATCGTCGGGGAATCTGCTCGAGACCAAGTCAATCCACCAGCGGGGATGCTGATACCGCGCTTCGAGGTCTTCGTCGAGGCGCCGCTCGAAGGACTCGCGCTGCCGCGCATAGTTGCGCAGGACGGCGTTGACGTAGCCATGCGCAGGCCATTGCTCCAGAAGGCGGCAAGCTCGAACTGCCTGATCGACGACTGTGTAGTCGGCGTAGCGACCGCTGTCGAGCGCGTAGAGCGCGCACCAGAGCAGCGCTTGCACATGCGGGGCGGCCGCACCCTTGAGGGAAAGCGCGCGCACCAGCGCTTGAACGCGGCCATAGCGACGCAGCGTCCCGTAGCACAGATCGAGAAACGCGGCTCGACCTTCTTCCGAGTCGCTCCGCTCGTCGAACCGCTCTCCAGCGGCGACGCGCGCGACCTGTCGCGCCGCCTGAGCAAGCACGGGCGCAAGGCCGACCGACGTCGTCATGCGAGCCGAGCGCCCGCCTGGAGCGGAAAGCCGCGCAAGAACTCCGACGCCGGGAGGCGCCGGGCGCCGGCGCGCTGCAGTTCCGTTACAAGCAGTGCCCCTTGGCCGCTGGCCACGAGGATGCCTTGCGCATCGGCGAGAAGGACCGTGCCCGGCTCGCCTTGCCCAGGGTGCAGCGCCGCGCGCCAAATCTTGAGCGGTGCATCCCCCAATTGCGCGTTCGCGCCGGGTGTCGGTCTGAGCGCCCGGATCTGGCGCTCAATCGCGGCAGCGGGCTGGGCCCAGTCGATCCTCACCTCGCGCTTGTCCATCTTCTTCGCATAGGTCACGCCCTCGGATGGCTGCGGCGTGGCGCGAAGGGTCCCGGCGCGCGCAGCCGCCAGCGCTTTCACGATCATCGAGGCGCCGAGGTTGGCCAGGCGATCGTGCAACGACTGCGCGTCGTCGTCGTCCGAGATTTCGATGCGTGATTGCGCGAGCATCGGACCCGTGTCGAGGCCCGCGTCCATGCGCATGATCGTGATTCCCGTTTCCGTATCGCCTGATAGCAGTGCGCGCTGAATGGGCGCGGCGCCGCGCCAGCGCGGGAGCAGCGAAGCGTGAACGTTGAAGGCGCCGAGCCGCGGGATGCCGAGAATTGCGGCTGGAATGATGTGTCCATAGGCCGCGACCACAATCGCCTCGGGCGCCGCCGTTTCGATAGTGGACGCGGTGTGGGAATCGCGAAGACTGGTCGGCTGAAGGACGGCCAGGCCTCGCGCCTCGGCCACGCGCTTTACGGCCCCTGGGGTCGGGCGCATTCCGCGCCCCGCGGGCCGATCGGGCTGCGTCAGAACCAGCGAAACGGTATGGCCAGCACCGAGCAGCTCATCGAGCGCTCGCGCGGCAAATTCAGGTGTGCCGGCGAAGACGAGTTGCAGGAAGACCGGGCGCGCCGATGACCGCGCGTTACGCGCTCTTGCGCAACTGCTTGGCGAGCTTGGCGCGGACGCGTTGCTGCTTGATTTGGGACAGGTATTCCACAAACACCTTTCCCTTCAGGTGGTCCATTTCATGCTGAATGCATACCGCCAGCAATCCCTGCGCTTCCAGCGTGAACGGATTCCCATTCTGGTCATACGCCCTGACCTTCACGCGCTCGGCGCGCTCGAGGGTGTCGTAGACCCCTGGCACCGACAAGCACCCTTCTTCAATGTCCGAGACGCCGAAGCCATCGACGATCTGCGGATTGACGAGAACCACGAGCGAATCGCGCCGTTCGGAGACATCGATGACGATGACCTGCTTGTGCACATCGACCTGCGTGGCGGCAAGGCCGATCCCCGGCGCGGCGTACATTGTTTCCGCCATATCGCGGACCAGCCGTTTCAAGCTCTCGTCGAAAACCGTCACCGGCGCGGCGCTTTTGTGCAGCCTGCCGTCAGGATAGCGAAGGATGTTCAGCAGCGGCATCGGAAAGGCAAATAGTGTTGCAAATTGAACAAATTAGATGCAAAATCTAAGGCGTCGGATAAACACTCGCCTGTTTGTGCTACATTTGGATGGCAAAGGGACTTTTCAAGCCAGCCCGGGAACACGGATGAGGTTCGGGGGCACCATGTACGACGTATCGCGTAAGTCTATCACAGCGCTCGTTTTCGCCCTCTCCAGCCTGGTTACCTGCGCTGCGCTCGGCCAGATACCGCAGACCCCCATCGCGTTCAAGGCTGACGCGCCCGACCGCTATGTCGTAATCCGGGGTGACACGCTCTGGGGCATTGCGGAGACGTTCACTGACTCCCCGTGGCGCTGGCCCGAGATCTGGAACCTGAACCGCGAGCAGATTCGCAATCCGCACTGGATCTATCCGGGCGACGTCATTGTGCTGGACCGTGTCCACGGGCACCTGTCCATCGCGGGGACCGAGGGCAAGCCTGGCGAATCGGGGACAGGCGCACAGACGACCGGTACCCCAGGTACCGCGGCAGGCGCGGAGAGCGGCACCGCCGCCGAGAGCGGCCGTCGTGCACTCACGCCGAGCGGCACGGTCGGCATTGTCAAGCTCTCGCCGCGAGTGCGCGCCGAATCCTCCTCACGCGACGCGATTCCGAGCATCCCGCCCAGTGCGATCGAGCCGTTCCTCTCGCGCCCGTTGGTGGTCGAGCCCGACGGGCTGGACCACGCACCGACCATCATCGCGACCGAGGAAGACCGCGTCATCATCGAGGCCGGTAACAAGGCCTACGTTCGCGGGATGGGGGATTCGAAGGAAGAGAATTGGTATGTCTACCGGCGCGGAAAGGCGCTGGTCGACCCCGATACCAACGTGACGCTCGGCTACGAGGCCATCTATCTGGGTACTGCGCGCGTGACGCGGCCGGGCGATCCCGCGACTGTCGTACTGACCACGGTAACGCAGGAGGTCGGCCAGGGAGACAAACTCCTGCCGGTCGGTGTGCCCGAAGTGCCCAAGTACGCGCCCCACGCGCCTGCGGTGTTCATGCAAGGCCGTGTCATCGGCATCTATGGCGGTCTGGACAAGGTCGGGGAGGCCGGCCCGCAATCGATCATCACGCTCAATCGCGGGCGTTCGGACGGTGTCGAAGTCGGCCACGTGTTCGCGCTGTATCGTCCCGGGCCGGTGGTCGTGGATGCCTCTGACAAAACGAGTGGAAAGTCCGCCACATTCAAGCTTCCGGACGAGCGCTACGGTCTCGCATTCGTATTCCGGGTATACGACAGGGTTTCCTACGCCTTGGTGATGCACATTTCCAGGCCGGTCAACCCGCTGGATGTCATCCAGACGCCCTGACCGGTTCCCCCTCGGGACCATTGCGGTCCTGCATTCGCCGCCAGGCTGATGACGGACCAAGGCCTGGCGGGGTGGCTGCAACTGACGCTCACGCCAGGCCTCGGCGCCTCCGCCATCCGTCGGTTGCTCGCCCATTTCGGGCTGCCTGAGCAGGTTTTGCGCGCCTCCCGCGCGCAGTTGGAACAGGTGGGCGGCAGCGCTGCCGCGGCGCTCCTCAGAACGGACGAAACAGCCGCCGCGGTGGAGCGAGGCCTGCGATGGGCCGCGCGCCCGGGGAATGCGATTCTCACGCTGGCCGACAGCGACTATCCCCGGATGCTGCTCGAGATCGCGGATCCCCCGCCGCTCCTCTATGCGACGGGCCGCACGGCGCTCGCGAACCGTCCGGCGCTCGCCATCGTCGGCAGTCGCAATGCGACCGCACAAGGGCTGCGCAATGCCGAGCAGTTCGCGCGCGCGTTCAGCGCCGCCGGGCTGACCGTGGTCTCGGGACTCGCTCTTGGCATCGATGCGGCGGCGCATCGTGGCGGAATCGAGGAAGCAGGGTCGACCGTCGCGGTGCTGGCGACCGGAGCGGACATCGTCTATCCGCGCCAGCACGCCGAGCTTGCCGCTCGTATCGCCGACAAGGGGCTCCTTCTTTCAGAGTTTCCGCTGGCCACCCCCGGCGCGGCGAATCACTTTCCCCGCAGGAATCGTCTCATCAGCGGGCTGTCCCGAGGCTGCCTCGTGGTGGAGGCGGCCTTGGCCTCGGGCTCGTTGATTACGGCCCGCGCCGCCGCCGAGCAAGGCCGCGAGGTCTTCGCCATCCCAGGTTCGATCCACTCGCCGCTGTCCAAGGGCTGTCACGCGCTCATCAAGCAAGGGGCCAAGCTGGTCGAATCGGCGGACGATGTGCTGTCCGAGCTGACGGGGTTCCAGCGCACCGGCGCAGCCAACACGCGGGACGGCCTGCCCGCGCGAGATCCCGAGGATCCTCTCCTCGAGCATATGGGTTTCGACCCCATCGACGTGGATTCCCTGTGCGCCCTCTCGGGCATGAGCGTCGAGCGTGTCAGCGCCGAACTATTGCGACTCGAGCTCGGCGGGCACGTCGCTTCGCTGCCGGGAGGCACGTTTCAACGGCTCAAATGATGCTCAATGAGGAGGCCTGACGCATGTTCGACATTCTCGTCTTCGTCTATGAACATTGCCGCCAGGCCGATCTCTCGCACGATCCCGAGCGCGTAGCGCGCAGGCTGTCCGCGGCCGGGTTCGAGGATGCGGACATCTGCGCTGCGCTGACCTGGCTCGCCGGCGTGGCGCGAGTGCCACAGCGTTCGCTGCCGACTTTGCCCGAGTTCGCCGGCGCCTTTCGCGCCTACGCGCCCCGCGAGACCGCCAAGCTCGATGCCGACGGCCGCGGACTGCTCCTCGCGCTGGAGAAATCGGGAATCCTCAGCCCGCATATGCGCGAGCGCGTGCTGGAGCGCGCGCTCGCGACGGCCGACGGTACGCTGACGCTTGAGCAGCTCAAGCTGATCGTGCTCATGGTGCTGTGGCACGAGCAGGCGCCCGCGCGTCTGCTAATGGCGGAGGAGCTTTGCCCGACGGGTAACGCGCGGCTCCCGCACTAGCGCGACTGGATCTCGCGCTCGCAACGACTGGCGGTTGATAGTCTGCGTTCTTTGCGGGTATCCTCTGCGGCCTTTCACGCCGCATGGGAAAGAAACTCGTCATCGCCGAGAAGCCCTCCGTCGCCGCCGACATCGCGCGCGCGCTCGGCGGCTTCACGCGCAAGGGCGACTACTTCGAGAGTGACGACTTCGTGCTGTCCTCCGCGGTGGGCCACCTGCTCGAGCTTGCAGTGCCGGAAGAATTCGAGGTCAAACGCGGAAAGTGGTCGTTCGGACACCTGCCGGTCATTCCACCGCGGTTCGATCTTGCGCCGATCGATCGCGGTGCCGAGCGACTGAACCTCCTTCTGCGGCTCCTGAAGCGCAAAGACGTGGACGGACTGATCAACGCTTGCGACGCCGGCCGCGAAGGCGAACTGATCTTCCGCTATATCGTCCAGCACGCGCGCTCGAAGAAGCCGATCCAGCGCCTGTGGCTGCAGTCCATGACGCCGGCGGCGATTCGGGATGGCTTTTCACAGCTGCGCACCGATCGCGACCTGCTGCCGCTCGCCGACGCGGCCCGCAGCCGCTCCGAGGCCGACTGGCTGGTCGGCATCAACGGCACGCGGGCGATGACCGCCTTCAACTCCAAGGAAGGCGGCTTTTATCTGACCACGGTCGGGCGAGTTCAGACGCCGACACTCGCCATCCTGGTCGAGCGCGAGGAGCGGATCCGGGAATTCAGGCCGCGCGACTACTGGGAAGTGCATGCGCGCTTTGGTGCCAAGGCAGGAGAATACCCGGGACGCTGGTTCGATCCGGCGTTCAAGAAGGCCGAAGACGCCGAGCGCAAGCCGGAGCGGCTCCTGAGCGCGGCAGACGCGCAGGCCGTGGCCGACGCGTGCCGGGACCGGCCGGGCAAGGTCAGCGAGGAGACCAAGCCCAGCACCCAGCTTCCGCCGCTGCTGTTCGACCTGACAAGCCTGCAGCGCGAGGCTAACGGCCGCTTCGGCTTCTCCGCGCGCGGAACCTTGTCGCTTGCACAAGCACTTTACGAGCGTCACAAGGTACTCACCTATCCTCGTACCGACTCGCGCGCGCTGCCCGAGGACTACGTCGCGACCGTCAAAAAGACCATGGACATGCTGACGGGCGAGAAAGAGTACGCGCCCTTCGCGAAGGCGGCTCTGAAGAACGCCTGGGTCAAACCCAACCGGCGGATCTTCGACAACACCAAGATCTCCGACCATTTCGCCATTATTCCCACGCTACAGGCGCCAAAGAACCTGAGCGAGGCGGAGCGCAAACTCTACGACATGGTGGTGCGCCGGTTCCTGGCAATTTTCCATCCAGCCGCGGAGTTCCAGCAGACAACGCGCATCACGCGCGTCGCAGAGCATTCGTTCCGCACCGACGGCAAGGTCCTCCAGGTCCCGGGCTGGCTGGCCGTGTACGGGCGGGCCGTCCAGGAGGAGAGCGAAAACCTGCCGCCGGTCGCGGATGGCGAAAAGGTCGCCACGCTCGAGGTCGCGGCGAATGCGTATCAGACCAAGCCCCCGGCCCGCTATTCCGAAGCGACGCTGCTTTCAGCCATGGAAGGGGCGGGCAAGCTCATTGAAGACGATGAACTGCGCGCGGCGATGGAGGCGAAGGGACTGGGCACCGCGGCGACGCGCGCCGCGGTCATCGAAGGTCTGATCCGCGAAGAGTACGTGCACCGGTCGGGACGCGAGCTCGTGCCGACGCCCAAGGCGTTCTCGCTGCTGTTTGCCTTGAAGCATTTCGGCGTCACTGAAATTACTTCACCCGAACTGACAGGCGACTGGGAATTCAAGCTCAAGCAGATGGAGCACGGCAGCCTCAAGCGCGAAGAGTTCATGGAGCACATCGAGCAGGTGACGCGCGATCTGGTCGAGCGCATCAAGCACGGCGACATTCCGGAGACCGCGTTCGCGACAGTCCCGGCGCCCTGTCCGAAATGCGGCGGCACGGTCCAGGAAAGTTACCGGAAATTCCAGTGCCAGAAGTGCGATTTTTCGCTCTGGAAAGTAACCTCGAGCCGCGAATGGTCGCCGCAGGAGGTCGCCGAACTCCTCACCAAGCGCTATGTCGGGCCGCTGACCGGGTTCCGCAGTCGCATGGGCAAGCCATTTTCGGCGGGCGTTCGCCTGAACGACGAATGGCGAACCGAGTTCGACTTCGGGCAGGACAGCGCATCAGGCGACGGAGACAAGGCGCCTGATTTTTCGAGCCAGCAAAGTCTGGGGACTTGCCCCAAGTGCGGCGCACGCGTATTCGAGCACGGCGTGGCTTACTTATGCGAGAAGTCGGTGGGCCCCGAACGCAGCTGCGATTTCCGCTCCGGGAAAATCATTCTCCAGCAGCCCGTCGAGCGCGAGCAGATGCAAAAGCTGCTCGCCACCGGCAAAACGGACCTGCTGACGCGCTTCATATCGAAGAAGGGGCGGCCGTTCAAGGCCTTCCTGGTGAAGACGCCAGGCGGGCGGATCGGGTTCGAATTCCAGGCCCGCGCACCCAAGGCCCCCAAGAAGGGCGCGGCCGCCGCGCCGGCCGCAGAGGTCCAGCCGCTACGCAAGCCGGCGCCAGCAGCCGGCGCTAGACGTCCAGGTTCCGCACGCCGAGCGCGTTCGACTCGATGAAGGCGCGACGAGGCTCGACCTCGTCGCCCATGAGCTTCGTGAATATCTCGTCGGCCGCGATGCCGTCCTCGATCTGCACCTTCAGCAGTCGCCGGCTCGCCGGATCCATGGTGGTATCCCACAGCTGGGTGGGATTCATCTCCCCGAGGCCCTTGTAGCGCTGCAACACCATCGACTTCTGCACCTCCGCGAGCAGCCAGTGGATGGCATCCGCGAAGTCCTTCACCGGCTGGCGGCGCTCGCCGCGCTGAACGTAGGCGCCGACACCAACCAGTCCGCGGAGCAACTCCGCCGTCAAGCGGATCTGCGCATAGTCCCCCGAATGGACGAATTCCGAGTCGATCGCCGTGACGCGCACATTGCCGTGGCGGGTGCGCTCCACGCGCACCTGATAGCGTTCAGTCTTCGGATCGAAATGCGCGTTCACGCGAACGCCCGCGGGCGGTATCGCGGCGGCGAGAGCGGCGACCGACGCCTCCGCCAGGTCGCGCCTGGACAGATCGATCTGCACGCCGCGCAGCAGACCCTGCAGCGCATCCCGGTCGACCCAGCGCGAGACGCGATCGATCACCGCCTCGGCCAGCAGGTACGACTTCGCCAGTTCCGCCAGCGCTTCGCCACGGATCGGTTCGCGCTGCGCCGCGGGCTGCAGTACGGCATCCACCAGCGCCTGGCGCAGCATGAATTCGTTCAGATCGTGCTCGTCCTTCAGGTACCGCTCGTCCTTGCCGAGCTTGGCCTTGTACAGCGGGGGCTGCGCGATGTAGATGTGGCCGCGCTCCACCAGTTCCGTCATCTGCCGGAAGAAGAAGGTAAGCAGCAACGTCCGGATGTGTGAGCCATCCACATCGGCGTCCGTCATGATGATGATACGGTGGTACCGCAGCTTCTCGGGGCTGTATTCCTCCTTGCCGATGCCGCACCCGAGCGCAGTAATCAGCGTCGCGATCTCCGTTGAGGACAGCAGCTTGTCGAAGCGCGCCCGCTCAACATTGAGGATCTTTCCCTTCAGCGGCAGGATTGCCTGGAAGCGGCGGTCACGACCCTGCTTCGCCGAGCCGCCGGCGGAGTCACCCTCCACCAGATAGAGCTCGCAAAGCGCCGGGTCCTTCTCTTGGCAGTCCGCCAGCTTGCCCGGCAATCCCAGGCCATCCAGCACGCCCTTGCGCCGAGTCATCTCGCGCGCCTTGCGCGCGGCCTCCCGCGCCCGGGCGGCGTCGACGATCTTGGAGGTGATGATGCGGGCGTCCGCCGGCCGTTCCTCGAGGAATTGACGCAGCTTCTGCGCGACGATCTCCTCGACCGCGGGACGCACTTCCGAGGAGACGAGCTTCTCCTTGGTTTGCGACGAGAACTTGGGTTCGGGCACCTTGCAGGAAAGGACGCACGCCAGGCCTTCGCGCATGTCGTCGCCGGTCGTCTCCACCTTCGCCTTCTTGGCGAGCTCGGTCTCCTCGATGTACTTGTTCAGCACGCGCGTCATCGCCGCGCGCAGTGCCGTGAGGTGGGTACCTCCATCCTTCTGCGGAATATTGTTCGTAAAGCAGATGACGTTTTCCTGGTACGAGTCGTTCCACTGCATCGCGATGTCGACGCTGATGCCGTCCTTCTCGCCTTGCGCGCTGAAGACGTTGGAATGCAGCACGGTCTTCGAGCGGTTCATGTACTCGACAAAGCCCTTCACGCCGCCCGCGAACGCGAAGTCCTCCTCCTTGCCGGCCCGCTGATCGACGAGGACGATTCGCACGCCGTTATTGAGGAACGACAGCTCGCGCAGCCGCCGCGCCAGGATGTCGTAGTGGTAGTCGATCGTGCCGAAGACTTCGCGCGACGCGAGGAAATGCACCTCGGTGCCGCGCTTTTCCGAGGTCCCGGCCGCGCGCAGGGGCGCCGTCGCAGCGCCGTCGGCGAACTCCATCTGGTGCACCCTTCCCTCGCGCCAGATCGTCAGTCGCAGCCAGCTGGACAGCGCATTCACGACCGAGACGCCGACCCCATGCAGCCCGCCCGACACCTTGTAGGTATTTGAATCGAACTTGCCGCCGGCGTGCAGCTCGGTCATGACGATCTCGGCGGCCGACCGGCGCAGCTCGTCATCGTCCTTCACCCCGGTCGGGATGCCCCGCCCGTTGTCGAGGACGGATATCGAGTTGTCCGTATGGACGGTCACGACGATCTCGTCGCAGAAGCCGGCGAGCGCCTCGTCCACGGCATTGTCGACGACTTCGAACACCATGTGATGCAGGCCTGTGCCATCGGACGTGTCTCCGATGTACATGCCCGGACGCTTGCGAACGGCTTCGAGGCCCTTCAGGACCTTGATGCTGTCCGAATCGTAGTCGCTTGCGTCCGGTCGTTGCGGTTCTGGTTCTCCCACGCCTGTCCTTTCCTCAGATGCGCATCGGCATGACGACGTACTTGAATTCCGGCTCCGCCGGGAACTGCAGCAGCGCGCTCGAGGCGGCATCGCCGAACCGGCATTCAACCTCGCTCGCGTTGACGTTGTTCAGCACGTCCAGCAGGTAGTTGACGTTGAATCCGATGTCCAGGGCATCGCCCGAATATTGCAGCTCGATCTCCTCCTGCGCCTCCTCCTGCTCGGCGTTGGAAGAAATGATCTTCAGGCTGCCGTCGGTCAGCACCCAGCGCACGCCGCGGAACTTCTCGTTGGACAGAATCGCGGCGCGCTGCAGGCACTGCCGCAGCGTCTCGCGCTCGAGAACGATGCAATTCTTGTGCTGCGTGGGAATGACCCGAGTGTAGTCCGGAAATTTTCCGTCCACCAGCTTGGTCACCAGGTCGACCGCCCCGAACGCGAAGGCGGCCTGCGTCGCCGACAGCGTGACCTTTACTTCGTCGTCGCTATCGGCCAGGAGCTTGGAGAGCTCCAGCACCGTCTTTCTCGGCACGATGACCTCGAGCCGCGGCAGCGCCGCGGGAAGCTCAAGCGCCGCATAGGCCAGTCGATGGCCGTCGGTCGCCACCAGCCGAAGCTGGCGATCCTCGATCAGCATCAGCAGCCCATTGAGGTAGTAGCGGATGTCCTGCTGCGCCATCGCATACTGCACCAGCGCAAGCTGGCGCCGCAGCGCCTTTTGCGGCAGCGAGAAGCGCGCCACCTCGCCCCCCGGCTGCGCGAGCCGTGGAAAATCCTCCGGCGGAAGCGTCTGCAGGCTGAACCTGCTCTTGCCGGCCTTCACCTGCAGCCGCTTGTCCTGGGGCTGCAGCGAGACCTCGGCGCCCTCCGGCAGCGCGCGCAGGATATCCAGCAGCTTTCGCGCGCCGACCGTGATCGCTTTGGCGTCGGTGCCGGCCGCGAGCGAGGAGCGCGCCGTAATCTGGATCTCGATGTCCGTCGCGAGAAACGACAGCTCGCCATCGACCCGGTCGATCAGTACATTGGACAGGATTGGAAGCGTGTGTCGGCGTTCAATGATGCCGCTAACGGCGCTGAGCGGCGCCAGGAGCTCGTCGCGCTTCGCTTTGACCAAGACCATTTCTTATTCCTAATAGTAGTTAATAACGGTGGCCTGCTTGTCCACCGAAGCCGCATTCCTCTGTCGCGGCAGGGTGTTGCAAGAGCGACCGTGCATGTAAAACCTGTGGGCGGCGTGTGAGCCGATGGGGATGAATCTCGAATCCGGGGACAGTCGGACAGTTACGCACATTCCCTCCAACGGTAATCCACAGCCTGCTCATCCCTTCAGGACTTGCTCGAGCACCAGATAGTCCCGGTTCAGGACCGAATCCTTCTTGCGCAGGCTGGATATCGTGCGACAGGCGTGCAACACCGTCGTGTGATCCCGATTGCCGAACGCTTCTCCAATCTCAGGCAGGCTCATCGGCGTGAGGTCCTTGGCCAACGACATTGCGACCTGGCGTGGTCGCGCTACGTTCCGGCTGCGCTTCTTCGAGTGCATGTCGGAGATCTTCAGCTTGAAGTACTCGGCCACGGTCTTCTGGATGCCGTCGACACTGATCTGGCGATTCGCGACGTGCAGGATGTCGCGCAGCGCTTCCTTGGCGAGCTCGAGCGTGATTTCGCGTTCGTTGAAGCGGGCGAACGCGAGGACCTTCTTTAGCGCGCCTTCGAGCTCGCGCACGTTCGAGCGGATGTTCTTCGCGATGAAGAACGCGATTTCTTCCGATATCGGCGCACCCTCGGCTTCGGCCTTCTTCAGGATGATGGCGACGCGCATCTCGAGCTCCGGCGGCTCGATGGCGACTGTAAGACCCCAGCCGAAGCGCGAGATCAGCCGCTCTTCCATGCCGGCGATCTCCTTCGGGTAGGTGTCGCAGGAGATCACGATCTGCTTGTGGGCCTCGACGAGCGCGTTGAACGCGTAAAAGAACTCCTCCTGCGTGCGCCCCTTGTTGGAGAAGAACTGGATATCGTCGATCAGCAGCAGGTCGAGTGAGTGGTAGTAGCGCTTGAATTCGTCGAACGACTTCTGCTGGTAGGCACGCACCACGTCGGTGACGTACTGCTCCGCGTGCGTGTAGCGGATCCGCGCCTGGGGACGCCGCTCCGCGAGGTGATTGCCGATCGCCTGTAGCAGGTGGGTCTTGCCCAGGCCAACGCCGCCGTAGATGAATAGCGGGTTGTAGGAAATGCCCGGGTTTTCCGAGACCTGAATCGCCGCCGCACGCGCCAGTTGATTGGCCTTGCCGGTGACGAAGCTGTCGAACGTGAAGCTGCGGTTCAGCCGGGCTCGCTCGAGCGCTGGCGGGGTCGCGGCCGCGGGGCGGGAGTCGGTGACGCGCGGCGTCGCGACTTCGCCGGCGCGCGCGGGAACGAGCCGCACTGCCAAGGGCCGGCCAGCCGCCTCGGATGCTAGGCGCTCGATCCGGGTGGCAAAGCGCTCGCGAACGAGCTCGAGCACGAAGCGATTGGGGGCGGCAATGACCAGCGCGTTAGCGTCTTCGCCCGAAGGCTCGACCGAGAGCGGTCGGATCCAGGTGTTGAACTGCTGCGCGGGAAGCTCCTGCTCCAGACGGCGCAAGCAGGCGTCCCAGAGGCTTTGCATGTTTTCGGCGTCTCGCGCAGCGCGTTGTTCGGGACCCGCCGGGGCCGCGCTTGGCGCGCCGACGAGTCTGGAATTTTACCTCGTCCGCGCAGGCTTATCCACAGCGCGCGGCGGTATGCGACGCGTGTGCGGCCGCAATTGACAACGCCTTGCGCCGCAGGCTCTAATACCGCCCTTTTCGCATCGAGCAAGTCCATGAAGCGCACTTATCAGCCGTCCAAGACGCGTCGCGCGCGACGCCACGGGTTCCTCGTCCGCAGCCGATCGAGATCGGGACAGGCCGTCCTTCGCGCTCGTCGTGCGCGGGGCCGCAAGCGGCTGGCGGTCTAGGCCCGGCAGGGGCGTGCCGGCCGGCGGAATGCGCGGTCGCTTCGGCTTCGGCCCGGATCGTCGGTTGGGCCGCAGCGGCGAGTTCGAGCATCTGTTGAAGCACGGCGCGCGCCGCAGCATTTCCGGGTATACGTTCTATCTTCAGCGGCGCGACGCAGGACCGGCGCGGCTCGGGATCCTCGTATCTCGCCGCCACGCCACGAAGGCGACCGAGCGCAATGGCATCAAGCGCTGCATTCGCGAGGCATTCCGGCTCGAGCAAGCGCGACTGGGCTCGCTGGACATGCTGGTGCGGCCGCCCTATGGCGCGCGCGGCACGCCTGCGATGCTGCGACGCGTGAGAGAACTGCTGGGAACACTCGAATGATGACGTCATTACTTCGCATCCTGATCCGGGGGTACCGGTACTTCGTCAGCCCGTTGCTGGGCCCGTCTTGCCGGTTCCACCCCAGCTGCTCGCAGTACGCCGAGGAATCGCTCGCGCGCCACGGCCTGATGCGTGGAGGCTGGCTCGCCGGCCGGCGACTGTGCCGGTGCGGGCCGTGGCATCCGGGCGGCTTCGACCCGGTTCCGGATAATGGCGCTCACCGATAGTCGAAGCACGACTCACCGCCATGGATACCCAGAGACTTATCCTTTTCTTTATTTTCAGCTTCTCGCTTTTCCTGCTTTGGGACGCGTGGCAGAAGGAGCAGCAGCCCAAGCCGGAGTCGGTCGCTGAAGCGCAGCACAGGGGCGTACCAACGCCGGCCGCGCCTCTGGCGCCCGCGCCGTCCGCAGGCGGTGCGACGGGGGCCGTGCCCGGCGTCGCGTCGCCCGCAGCCACGGCCTCGGAGAAGGTCACGGTGACCACCGACGTCGTGATCGCCAGGCTCGACTCGTTCGGCGCGAGCCTGAACCGGCTGGAATTGCGCAAGCACAAGGATGCCGAGGATTCCAAGCGGGATTTCGTGCTGCTGGGGCCGTTGCACCAGTACAGCGCGCAGAGCGGGCTTGTCGGCGATGGCATGCCCAACCATCGGACACTCTGGCATGTACTCCCTGGCGAGCGCACGCTGGGGCCAAACGCCGATAGCCTACAGGTGAAATTCTGGGCCAATGGTCCCGGCGGATTGCGTGTGGAGAAGACGTATACGTTTCACCGCGATAGCTACGTGGTGGACGTCGACTTCCGGCTGGTCAATGCCGGCAGTGCTCAGGTGGCCACGTACGCGTACTACCAGATGGTGCGCGACGACAAGACGCCGGCTGGTCAGAACCGGATGATGTATGTGTACAACGGGCCCGTGTACTACACGCACGAACGCGCTTATCACAAGGTCAGCTTCTCCGACATAGAGAAGGGCAAGCAGGACTTGCCAAAGGACGCTACCGACGGTTGGGTCGGCATCATGCAGCACTACTTCGTGTCTGCCTGGATTCCACCCGAGAAGGTGCATCGCGAGTTCTACGCCCGCAGGCTCCCCGATGGCCTGTTCGCGGCGGGCGTCATCGTGGCGACGCCGCAGCTGGCGCCCGGCGCCGAAAGCACGGTCGCCATGAAGCTGTATTCGGGGCCCGAGGAGCAGCATCGGCTGAAGGCCGCCGCACCCGGGCTGGACCTGGTCGTCGACTTCGGCTGGCTGACGATCATCGCCTGGCCGCTTTTCGCGATACTGCAGTTCTTCCACAAGTTATCGGGCAACTGGGGCGTCGCCATCATCCTGCTCACGGTCTCGGTCAAGCTCCTGTTCTTCCCGCTGTCAGCGGCGAGCTACAAGTCGATGGCGAAGATGAAGCTGGTCACGCCTCGAATGACCAAGATCCGGGAGATGTACGCGAACGACCGCACGCGCATGAATCAGGCGATGATGGAACTGTACAAGACGGAGAAGATCAATCCGCTGGGCGGATGCTTCCCGATCATCGTGCAGATTCCGGTGTTCATCGCCCTTTACTGGGTACTGCTCGCGACGATCGAGTTGCGGCACGCGCCGTTCATCCTCTGGATCAAGGATCTCGCGGCGCAGGACCCGTACTATGTGCTGCCGGTGCTGATGACGGTGAGCATGGTGCTGCAGACACGCATGAACCCGACGCCGCCCGATCCTGTGCAGGCGAAGGTCATGAAGTTCATGCCGTTCATGTTCAGCGTGTTCTTCTTCTTCTTCCCCGCCGGCCTGGTGCTGTACTGGCTGTGCAACAACATCCTTTCCATCCTGCAGCAATGGCAGATCCAGCGCATGTTTGATCGCGACAAGACTGCCCATGCCCGGCGCTGAGCCGGCCGCCGCACCGGATACGATCGCCGCGATCGCCACACCCGCCGGGCGCGGAGCTCTGGGCGTCGTCCGGGTGACGGGGCCCGCGACGCCCCAGGTCGCTCGCGGGCTCCTGCCGAGGCTGCCCGTGGCGCGCCGCGCGACGCTAGCGCCAGTACGCGATGCGCGGGGCGAGACGCTCGACGAAGCCATCGTCTTGCACTTTCCCGCCCCCCATTCCTATACCGGGGAGGACGTGCTGGAGATCCACGCGCACGGTGGCCCGATCGTGCTGCAATCGATCTTGCAGGCCTGCCTCGACGCTGGAGCGCGACTGGCGCAGCCCGGCGAATTCACCCGGCGCGCGTTCCTCAACGGGCGTCTCGACCTGGCGCAGGCCGAGGCCGTTGCGGACCTGATCGACGCGGCCAGTCACGAGGCCGCGCGATCAGCGCTGCGATCGCTGCAGGGTGAATTCTCATCCGCGGTGCGGGCGTTGACAGCGCAGTTGACCGAGCTGCGTGCGCTGATCGAGGCGATGCTCGATTTTCCGGAGGAAGAAATCGACGCGCTGCACCGTGAGGATGTCGAACGACGCCTGGCCCGCGTTCGCCAGGCGCTGGCCGACGTGCGTGCACGCAGTCGCGAGGGTAGCCTGCTGCGGGCGGGGATTCACGTCGTGCTTGCGGGACGCCCCAACGTGGGAAAATCGAGCCTGCTCAATCGCCTGGCGGGCGCGGAGCGCGCGATCGTGACCTCGATTCCGGGAACGACGCGCGATGCACTGCGCGAGGCGATCCAGATCGATGGCGTGCCGCTGGTCGTCGTGGACACTGCGGGCCTGCGTAGCGCCTCCGATGAAGTCGAGCGACTGGGGGTCGAGCGAACTCGGGCCGAGATGTCGCAGGCGGACCTGTTGCTCGTCGTGCACGACGCCAGCGTGGAGGCCGCTGGGATGCCGGAGGAAATCCCGCGTGCCATTTCCCGGGTGGATGTCTACAACAAGATCGACCTGGCACCTTCATTCCGGCCACCGACCGGGGCGACTTGCACGGTGCTCGTATCAGCCAAGACGGGGACCGGTATCGACCAACTTCGCCACAGCATCCTTCAGGCAGCGGGTTGGGGAGGCCACGGGGAAACGGTGTTTCTTGCGCGCGAACGTCATCTCCGTGCGCTTGCAGACGCCGCGATATGTCTTGATGCGGCAGCGCAGCAGTCGAGCCGCTGGGAGTTCTTCGCCGAGGAATTGCGTCTTGCGCAGCAAAGCTTGTCCGCCCTGACCGGCGAATTCACGGCCGACGACCTGCTCGGTGAAATCTTCTCGCGCTTTTGCATCGGCAAGTAAGGCGCCGGCAAATGCTGCACGGTAGAATGGGTCTCATACATCCGATGCGGCGGCCCCCTCAGGGCCGTTTTGCTTTCAGGAGCACTGGAAGATGAACGTCCCTCGCGAAGCGCAGGCCGACTTCCCTCAGGCGCCTGAATGGGTACGTCATGAAGGATTGCGGCGCTGGGTCGCGGAGACCGCGCGTCTTGCCAAGCCGGATCGCATCGTCTGGTGCGACGGGTCGACGGAGGAGTACATACGACTTTGCGACGAGCTCGTGGCCGGCGGAACCTTCATTCGCCTCGACTCGAAGCTCCGACCCCGCAGCTTCCTGGCGCGTTCGCAACCCACTGACGTCGCGCGGATGGAGGATCGAACCTTCATTTGCAGCCGCAATCGCGACGACGCCGGCCCCACCAATAACTGGGTGGATCCGCGGGAGATGCGTGGGACGCTGGAGCGTCTGTTCGACGGCTGCATGCGCGGCCGTACGATGTACGTCGTTCCGTTCTCGATGGGGCCGATCGGCTCGCATATCGCGCAGATCGGCGTCGAGCTGTCGGACTCGGCGTATGTCGCCGTGAACATGAGGATCATGACCCGCATGGGGCGCCCGGTCATGGATTGGCTGGGCGAAGAGGGCGACTTCGTACCTTGCGTGCATTCCGTGGGCGCCCCTCTCGCGCCGGGCAAGAAAGACGTCGCCTGGCCGAGCAACGAGCGCGAGAAGTGGATCGTCCATTTTCCCGAGTCGCGCGAGATCTGGTCCTACGGATCGGGCTACGGCGGCAACGCGCTGCTCGGCAAGAAGTGCCTTGCGCTGCGCATCGCGTCGGTCATGGCACGAGACGAAGGCTGGCTCGCCGAGCACATGCTCATCCTTGGCGTGGAGTCGCCGGCGGGCCAGAAATCCTACGTCGCGGCTGCGTTTCCCAGCGCGTGCGGCAAGACGAACTTCGCGATGCTGATTCCCCCGACGGAGTATCGCGGCTGGAAGGTCACGACAATCGGGGAGGACATTGCCTGGGTCAAGCCCGGGCACGACGGCCGGTTCTACGCGATCAATCCGGAAGCGGGGTTCTTCGGCGTTGCGCCAGGCACCTCGCAAGCGACGAATCCGAACGCCATGCGTACCCTGGCGGCCGACGTGATCTTCACCAATGTCGCGCTGACACCGGACGGCGACGTGTGGTGGGAAGGCCAGACGGAGTCGCCTCCACCCCGGCTGATCGACTGGCAGGGCAAGGAATGGACGCCGGGCTGTGGCCGGCCTGCCGCGCATCCCAACGCCCGCTTCACCGTGTCTGCGGCCCGGTGCCCGTCCATGGATCCACGGTGGGAGGACGCGGGCGGCGTGCCGATTGCAGCATTTCTCTTCGGGGGCCGCCGATCGAGCACGGTGCCGCTGGTGGTCGAGGCGCCAAGCTGGGAAGACGGCGTTTACATGGGCGCGACGCTGGGCTCGGAGACGACTGCGGCGATCACCGGCAAGGTCGGCGTCGTACGCCGCGACCCCATGGCGATGCTCGCGTTTTGCGGCTACAACATGGGCGACTACTTCGCCCACTGGCTGAAGGTGGGCAAATCCGTCAACCACCCGCCGCGCATCTTCCGGGTCAACTGGTTCCGCAAGAACGCACACGGCAGGTTCATCTGGCCCGGATTCGGTGAGAACATGCGCGTGCTGGAGTGGATTGTTCGCCGCTGCCATGGCACGGTCGGCGGTGTCGAGACCGCACTGGGCACCATGCCGCGCTATGAGGATCTGAACTGGCGCGGGCTCGAGCGATTTACCCGCGAAGCCTTCGAGCAGATCTCGGGCGTTGAGGGCGAGGCGTGGAAGGACGAAGTGGTGTCCCACGATGAATTGCTGGGCAAGCTTGGCGCGCATTTGCCGCGCGAGCTCGCCGATCGACGCTCGCGACTGCACGATAAGCTCGCTGCCTGACGTGACGCACGTCATTCACCGGGACCTGCGGGCGGACTATCCAGTCGCGGTGCGGGGCGAAGGCGCTTACCTGGTCGATCGCAGCGGCAAGCGCTACCTCGATGCGTCAGGCGGCGCGGCGGTTTCCTGCCTCGGGCATTCCGATCGCCGCGTCGTCGCAGCGATTCAGGATCAGCTCGCCCGGCTGCCGTTCGCGCACACGTCGTTCTTCACGAACGAGCCGATGGAAGCGCTGGCTGACGCACTGATCGCGAAAGCGCCCGCGCCGCTCGAAAAGGTCTACTTCGTGTCGGGCGGCTCGGAGGCGATGGAAGCCGCGCTGAAGCTCGCGCGGCAATACTTCGTCGAGCGCGGCGAGCTCCAGCGTCGCCACGTCATCGGCCGGCGTCAGAGCTACCACGGCAATACGCTCGGGGCTTTGGCGGTCGGCGGCAATCAATGGCGACGCCGGCAGTTCGAGCCGCTACTGATCGAGGCCACGCACGTATCGCCCTGCTATGCCTACCGAGGTTGTCCGGCGGACGAGTCCGAGGAGGCCTACGGTCGCCGGCTGGCCGACGAGCTTGAGGCCGAAATCCAGCGGCTGGGCGAGGATTGCGTCATCGCATTCGTCGCGGAGACCGTGGTCGGGGCGACCCTGGGAGCGGTGGGCCCTGTCCGCGGTTATTTCAAGAAGATTCGCGAGGTTTGCGATCGCTACGGCGTGCTGCTGATCCTCGACGAGGTGATGTGCGGCATGGGCCGGTGCGGCACCCTCTGGGCGTTCGAGCCCGAAGGCGTCACGCCGGACCTTGTCACGATCGCGAAGGGACTCGGGGCGGGGTATCAGCCGATCGGCGCCGTCTTGGTCAGCCGCGCGATCCACGACGCCATCGTGGCTGGGAGCGGATTCTTTCAGCACGGACACACGTACCTCGGCCACGCGGCCGCATGCGCCGGGGCGCTTGCCGTCCAATCGCGATTGCACGACGACGGCCTGCTGGGGCGTGTGGCGCCGCTGGGTGCGCAGCTTGAGGCACGGCTTCGCGACGCGTTCGGCGAACATCCGAACATCGGCGACATCCGTGGCAGGGGACTGTTCTGGGGCATGGAACTCGTGGCCGATCGCGCGGACATGCGCGCGTTCGACCCGCGGCTGCGTATCCACGCGCAGGTAAAGCGTGCGGCGATGTCGGTCGGCCTGATGTGCTACCCGATGGGCGGAACGATCGACGGTGTCCAGGGCGATCACGTGCTCCTGGCGCCTCCGTTCATAGTTGAGGAGCGACAGCTTGACGAACTCGTGGACAAGCTCGCCCAGTCCCTGAGCGCGGCCCTCAAGTCGCCGGTTGCCGCATAGCAGAAGGTTGCGCTAGGCGCGACGCAGCGTGCCGAAAGCGAGGGCAGCCGCACCTGCGGCAACGAGACTCGCGGTTGCGAACACTGCGGGCGAACGGGCGGTCTCCAGGATCAATCCGCCGGCTGTCATTCCGAGACCGACGCCAGTCAGCAGACACGACGAGGACCATGTGAAGGCTTCGGTTGCGTACTGGGAGGGTGCAATCCTCGCGACGAGCATGGATTGAATGATCAGCGCGGGCGCCATTACGACGCCCGCGACGATGCCGAGCGACGTGAACAGTACGGTGTTGGTGGCAAACGCCAGGGGTGCAACGCCGATTCCCATCAGGAAGAGCATGAGCGCGAACTGCCTCGCGAGAGGCAGACGCCAACTGCGGCTTCCGTAGGCAAGCCCACCTGAAGCGCTGCCCACGCTCATCAACCCGAGGATCAGCCCGGCCAGGGCGGGGTGGCGCGCTTCAGCCGCATAGGCAGTGACGCCGATTTCCACCAATCCGAAGGCACCCGAATAGGCGAGGATCACCGCTAGAAGCGGCGGGAATCCCGGCACCGTGAGCGGACCGAAAAGGCTTGAGGACTTCCGCGGCTCGACTCGCCATTGGACAAGGGCTGGCGAGCGCAGGAAGAGCAACGTGCCCGCGATTCCGCACGCCGCGGCAAACAGCACGGCGGTGGCGGCCGACAGATAGGCGACAAAGAGCGCGACCAGCACCGGCCCCACGATGAAGATCGTCTCGATCAGGACAGACTCGAGGGAGTAAGCGGTGGCGAGCTGGGCTTCCTCCGCGAGGCGCCGGCGCAGAAAGGTTCGCAAGCACACGGTGATCGGCGGATACGTCGCGCCCGCCAGCGCAGCCAAGATGAACGCGGCCCAGGAGAACGCCGCAATGCTGAGACACGCGACGAGCGCAATGAGCGCTGCGGGGAATGCGCAAGCGCAGATGATTAACGTGCGCGAGGGGCCGGACCGATCGATGATGCGCCCGAGCACGGGCGCCATCGTCGCGAGACCCGCGAGGTAGCATGCGGCTACTGTGCCGGCCGCAGCGAACGAACCGCGCGACGCCTGCGTCGCGAGCAAAATCGCCAGGCCGAGGATGCCGATCGGCACCCGGCCGACCACCGACGCAACGATGGTCTTGCGCAAATCGGGCCGCTCCAACAGCGAAACGTAGCGGTCCAGGGAGAGCACGGTGGGCCCAAGCGCAAAAGGGGCCGGATTGTCGCATGCCGACTAAGTATGCTGCAGTGCAGCAAAGACCTTAGGGCACTCTTGTTCCACGTGGAACGCACATCGCCTTGAGCAGCGAAGCTAGTTTCACGTGAAACGATCACGTATCATGCGCCCTCCTCGCTTCTGACCCGCATGCTGTTTCCGACTGAGTTCGATGTCATCGTCGTGGGGGGTGGCCACGCCGGGACTGAAGCCGCGTTGGCCGCCGCCCGGATGGGCTGCCAGACCCTGCTGCTGAGCCACAGCGTCGAGACGCTGGGTCAGATGTCCTGCAATCCGTCGATCGGCGGGATCGGCAAGGGGCACCTGGTTCGCGAAATCGACGCATTGGGCGGGGCCATGGCGCTTGCCACGGATGAGGCAGGAATCCAGTTCCGCACGCTCAACGCCTCCAAGGGGCCGGCAGTGCGCGCGACCCGGGCCCAGGCAGATCGCGTTCTCTATCGCCGTGCGATACGGACACGGATCGAAAATCAGCCCAAGCTTTCGGTGTTCCAGCAAGCGGTCGACGACATCCTGCTCGAGGGAGACCGGGCGGTGGGTGTCGCGACTCAGCTTGGCATTCGCTTCCATGGAAGAAATATCGTCCTGACGGCCGGGACCTTTCTGGCGGGCCGGATCCACGTCGGCCTGGAAAACTACTCGGCCGGCCGCGCGGGCGATCCTGCGTCGATGACTTTGGCCGCGCGACTTCGGGAACTCGAGCTCCCAGTGGGTCGGCTCAAGACAGGGACGCCGCCCCGGCTGGACGGCCGCTCGATCGACTTCTCGGCACTGGATCCGCAGCCAGGGGACACGCCCGAACCCGTGTTCTCGTTCATGGGTTCGCGAGCAATGCATCCGCGGCAAGTACCCTGCTGGATCACCTGCACGAACGAGCACACGCACGAAATTATCCGTGGGGGCCTCGACCGTTCTCCGATGTTCACCGGAGTGATCCAAGGCGTCGGGCCGCGCTATTGTCCGTCCATCGAGGACAAGATCCATCGCTTCGCCGGCAAGGCGAGCCACCAGATCTTTCTCGAACCGGAGGGTCTCGACACGCACGAGATCTATCCCAATGGCATATCGACGAGCCTGCCGTTCGATGTCCAGCTCGCCCTGGTCCGATCGATTCGCGGTCTCGAGAACGCTCACCTGCTGCGACCGGGCTACGCGATCGAGTACGACTACTTCGATCCCCGGCAGCTCAAGTCTTCGCTTGAGTCCAAGTTGATCGAGGGACTGTTCTTCGCCGGCCAAATCAATGGCACGACCGGATACGAGGAAGCTGCTGCGCAGGGGCTGCTTGCAGGCATCAATGCCGGGCTGCGGTCGCAGGGGAAAGGGCCCTGGTCGCCGCGGCGCGACGAGGCCTATCTAGGCGTACTCGTAGACGACCTCGTTACCCGGGGCGTGTCGGAGCCATACCGAATGTTCACCAGCCGGGCCGAGTATCGGTTGATGCTGCGCGAGGACAACGCGGATCTTCGACTCACGGAGACCGGGCGGCGCCTTGGCGTTGTCGACGACGCTCGATGGGACACCTTCTGCAGGAAGCGGGACGCGATTGCTCGCGAGCAGGCGCGGCTTGAAGGCATACGAGTCGGCCCGCGGAACACGAGCGAAGAGGAGGCGGTCCGGGCCGTGGGCAAGGGACTGGAGCGGGATTACACCTTGGCGACCCTGCTGCGGCGGCCTGACGTAAGTTATCGATCACTTTCAGTATTGCCTTTGTTTGGTAAAGCAATTGAGGATAATTTAGTTGTGGAGCAAATAGAAATCCAGGCTAAATACCAAGGGTATGTCGCGAGGCAGCGCAGTGAGATCGAGCGCCAGGCGCATCAGGAGGACACGCAATTGCCGCCCGAAATCGACTACGACCGGGTGCGCGGCCTCTCGGTGGAAGCGCGCCAGATACTTTCGCGCATGCGACCGCAGACCGTTGGCCAAGCAGCGCGGCTCTCGGGCATGACCCCTGCGGCGATTTCCCTGCTCCTTGTCCATTTGAAGCGCGGCGACGCAGCCGAGCAAAAGCGCGCGTGACGCCTCATGCTGCCCTTGCCCGCGGCCTCGACGCGCTCGCCCTTTCCGTACCTTCCAGTGCGCAGGAGCAGCTGCTCGCGTACGTCGAGCTTCTGGCGAAATGGAATCGCACGTACAACCTCACTGCGATCCGCGAGCCACTGCGCATGATCAGCCATCACGTGCTCGATTCGCTCGCGGTGCGACCTTACCTCCCATCTGGGACCCTCGCCGATGTAGGTTCGGGCGGGGGCCTGCCCGGGATTCCGCTCGCGATCGCGGAGCCGGAACGCCGCGTCACGCTGAACGATGCGAGCCAGAAGAAATCTTCGTTCCTGCGCCAGGCGGTGATTGAGCTCCGCCTCGCCAACGCAGACGTCCATGCGGGCCGAGTGCAGGAATGGAAGCCGGAGGTACCGTTTGCCTGCGTGATCACGCGCGGATTCGCGGAGATCGCCGAATTCTTCAAGACCTGCCGCCATCTTGTTGCGCACGGTGGCGTCCTCGCCGCGATGAAGGGCGCGCATCCGAAGGCTGAGCTTGCACACATTCCCGCGCAACTCCAATGCGACGAAGTCCATCGCCTGCGCGTGCCACTGCTCGAGGCCGAGCGCCACCTCGTTCTCTGCCGGTGCGAGGCATGAGCGATGCGCGCACGCTCGCGGTGGTGAACCAGAAGGGCGGCGTGGGCAAGACCACGACCAGCGTGAATCTCGCCGCCGCGCTCTCCCGGTTGGGGCAGCGCACGCTGCTGGTCGACATGGATCCCCAGGGCAATGCCACGATGGGCAGCGGTATCGACAAGCGCGCTGTGGCGCGCACTGTGTACCACGTGCTGCTCGGGCTGGGCGAGCCCGCGAAAATCCGCCTGCGAGCGGAACGCGGCGGCTACGACTTGTTGCCAGCCAATCGCGAGCTCGCCGGCGCCGAAGTGGAGCTGGTCGATCTCGATCGAAGGGAATCCCGCCTCAAGGCAGCGCTCGCGACGCTCAAGTCGGAATACGACTTCATCTTCATCGATTGTCCACCGTCGCTATCGCTACTGACGCTGAACGCGCTCGTCGCGGCCCGCTCGGTCCTCGTTCCCATGCAGTGCGAGTACTACGCGCTCGAGGGATTGTCCGATCTCGTCGCGACGGTGAAGCGAGTGCGCACGAGTCTCAATCCCGCGCTCGAAATCGGCGGTTTGGTGCGCACGATGTACGACGCGCGAAACACACTCGCACAGCAGGTCTCCGCGCAGCTGGAGACGCACTTCGCAGACAAGGTGTTTCGCACGCTCGTGCCTCGGAACGTGCGCCTCGCCGAAGCGCCCAGCTACGGCGTTCCCGCAGTGGTTTGGGATTCGGAGTCCAAGGGGGCGCAGGCCTACCAGGCCCTCGCGCAGGAAATTCTCGAGCGCGGAGGCATCAGCGTGCCGGCGGCGGCGTAATGGAGCGGATGACGTGAACACCAAGCGCAAGGGACTCGGGCGCGGCCTGGATGCGCTACTCGGCGACGGCGAAGCCGCAGCCAGCGATATGCTGGCCACGCTTCCGGTGGGCCGTATCCGGCCCGGTCGCTACCAGCCGCGTACCAAGATGGACCCGGAGCCGCTCGCCGAGCTCGCGGCTTCGATCAAGTCGCAGGGCCTGATGCAACCCGTCCTCGTCCGCCCGGTCGATCATGACCGCTACGAGCTCATCGCCGGCGAGCGCCGCTGGCGCGCTGCCCAGATGGCCGGGCTGCATGAGATTCCCGCCCTTGTGCGCGAGGTCGCCGACGAATCGGCGCTCGCGATGTCGCTGATCGAGAACATCCAGCGCGAGGACCTGAACCCGATCGAGGAGGCCGCTGGCGTGCAGCGCCTGGTCGAGGAATTCCGCATGACGCACGAGCAGGCCGCGGACGCCGTCGGACGCTCGAGGAGCGCGACCACCAACCTGCTGCGGCTGCTCAAGCTCGCCAAGCCCGTGCAGGCGATGCTCCTGCAGGGCGCGCTCGAGATGGGCCATGCCCGTGCGCTGCTGTCGCTCGATGCCGCGCGCCAGATCGAGGCCGCGAACCGCATCGTGGCGCGGCGCTTGTCGGTGCGCGAGAGCGAAGCGCTCGCGACGCGGCTCGTGCGCGCGCCGGCGGGTCGGCGCCGCCCTCGGACCGATCGCGATCTCGAGCGCCTCGAGGAGGAAATCTCGCAGCGTCTGGGCACGACGGTGCAGATTCGCTCCGGGCGCAAGGGCAGCGGGACGATTCTGGTGCGCTACTCCGGCCTCGATCATCTCGAGCAGCTTTTGAAAAAGCTGCGCTGACCGAAAATGACCCGCTATTGCAG
>JBOIFE010000286.1:0-10154 GCA_050741015.1 Burkholderiales bacterium
GAAGAAACGCGTGCCGCCGCCGGCGCCTCACCCGGCGCAGAGCGAGCCGACGCCGCCGCAACCGAGCGGCCGCGACCTCGCCGACCTGTCGCTCGCGGCGATGCGCCTGCAGGCCGAGATCGACCGCAACCTGGAGGCGTACCAGAAGCGGCCGCGCAAGCAGTTCATCGGCGCCAGCGCCGTCGAGTACCGCTTCGCCCAGTACGAGGAAGACTGGCGGCGCAAAATCGAGCGCATCGGCACCGCGAACTATCCGGTGGCGGCGCGCGGGCGACTCTACGGCAACCTGCGAATGACGGTCACGCTGCGCGCCGACGGCAACGTCAAGTCGATCGAGCTGGACCGCCCCTCGGGCCACAAGGTGCTCGACGACGCCGCGTTCCGGATCGTCAAGATGGCTTCCCCCTACGCGGCGTTCCCGCCCGACATCCGTCGCGATACCGACCTGCTGGTGATCACGCGAACCTGGTTCTTCGGCCGCGGCGACGTCCTTTTGAAGGAATGAGCCCGTGGCCGACCGCTATGGGGTAATCGGGCACCCGGTGGCGCATTCCAGGTCGCCGTGGATCCATGCGCAGTTCGCGCGCGCCACTCGCCAGGCGATCGAGTACGGGGCGATCGACGCGCTGCCCGAGGGATTTGCGCGCGAAGTGGAGCGCTTCCGCGCGTCGGGAGGCCGCGGTTTGAACGTGACGCTGCCCTTCAAGGGCCAGGCGTTCGAGCTGTGCGCGCAGACGACGCCGCGCGCCGGGGAAGCGCAGGCCGTCAACACGCTGGTCCTGGATCGCGAGCGCATCTTCGGCGACAACACCGACGGCGTGGGCCTCGTACGCGACCTCGTCGATAACCTCGGATTTCGCATCGCGCGCGCGCGCATCCTGCTTCTTGGCGCGGGCGGGGCCGCGCAGGGCGTGCTCGCGCCGCTCGCGCAGGCCGGGCCGGCAGTCCTGGTCGTCGCCAACCGCACGCCGGCACGCGCCCAATCGCTCGCCGCGCGCTCCCCGGGGACGAGCGCCTGCGGTTTCGCGGAGCTCGCAGGACGCGAGTTCGATCTGGTGGTGAATGCGACTTCGGCCGGGTTGGACGGCGAGCTGCCGCCGCTGCCACACACCCTGTTCGGCCCCGGCTCGCTCGCCTATGACATGGTGTATGGGCGCGAGACCGAGTTCCTCGCGATGGCGCGTGCCGCGGGCGCGCGCGCGAACGACGGCCTCGGCATGCTGGTCGAGCAGGCGGCCGAGTCCTACTTCGTGTGGCGGGGCGTGAGGCCGGCCACCGGGCCGGTGCTCGCGGCGCTTCGCGCGGCCTAGCCGTGCGGGGCACGTTGCGCCGCATTGCACGCCGGGCAGGGTACGCGCTCGCCGCGGCGGCCGCGGTGTTGCTGCTCGTGCAGGCCTGGTACTACGGGCACATCCTTTGGTGGGTGAACCATCCGCCTGCAATGAGCGCGTTCATGGAGCAGCGCCTGGAGCAGATGCGCGAGAAGGATCCGCGCGCGCGCCTGCGCCATCAGTGGATCCCGTATTCGCGCATCTCCGATGAGCTCAAGCGAGCCGTGATCGCCGCCGAGGATGCGAAGTTTCTCGACCACGAGGGCTTCGACTGGGAGGCGATCCAGAAGGCGATGGAGCGCAATGAGCGACGCGGGCGCGTGGTCGCGGGCGCCTCCACGATCAGCCAGCAGCTGGCCAAGAACCTGTTCCTGTCGGGCGAGCGCACCTGGCTGCGCAAGGGTGAAGAGGCGATTATCACCGCGATGCTGGAATTCGCGATGGACAAGCGGCGCATCCTCGAGCTTTACCTCAATTTCGCGGAGTGGGGCGACGGCGTGTTCGGCGCCGAAGCCGCGGCGCGCTATTACTTCGGCATCCCGGCCGCGCGGCTCGACGCCGAGCAGGCGGCGTGGCTCGCCGCGATCCTGCCCAGCCCGCGCCGCTACGCGCACGGGAACACGACACCGTACCTGGAGGGGCGGATCGCCACCATCCGCCGCTACATGGTCTACGCGCAGATCCCCTGACTACGGCCGCTCGTCGGCCGGCGGCGCCGTAAGAACGCCGGCAAGGATCAGGCGGCGCGCGACCTCGACCTGCGACTTGAGCGCGTAGTCGAACAGGCCGACGCGCTCGTCGAACAGCGCCTGCGCGATGCTCGCCGGGCTCGCCGGCGGCAGCGCGAGGTGCGCGTCCGCCTCGCCGCGCTCGGCGATGATGCGCATTCCCTGCTCCTGTGCCAGATGCATCATCGCACCGTTCTCGGTCAGACAATGCATGAACAGCGTGCCGATGCCCCAATTGCGGGCGTGCACGTGCGCGCGGGCGAGCAGGGCGGCGCCAATGCCGCGCCCGCGATGTGCCGGTAGCACCGAGACGCCGAGTTCCGCGTGCACGTCCGCGCGCGCGACATGCGCCGCGCCGACGAGCTCGAGCGAGTCGTCGAACACGCCGAACACCGCATCGCGCCCGAAATCGACGCCGGCCACGTAGTCGTCGATCGCCGCGTCCGGCAGTGCGAGGCCGAAGCGCAATCGCCGGTCCTCGGCGTCGAGCGCGCGCAGGTGGCGCAAAAACTTGTCACGCTCCAGCCGGGGGAGCTCTCGCGTGACGATTGCCATGATGGATTGGACGCCCGGGGCGTCCGCAAGGTTCGGGCCGGCTGCTCAGGCCACGTGACGAAATGCCTCACGCGCCGCTGCGAGCGTCGCGTCGATCTCCGCCCCGCCGTGCGCGGACGAGACGAACCCTGTCTCATAGGCCGAGGCTGCGAGGTAGATTCCTTGCGCGAGCATCGACTGGAAGAAGCGGTTGAACCGAGCGGCGTCGCAGTGCATGACCTCGTCGAAGCGTGTCGGCGGCGAGGCGCTGAAATACATCCCGAACATGCTGCCCACCGATTGCGACGAGAACGTGACGCCTGCGCGCGCGGCCTCCGCCGCGAGGCCCTCGACGAGCGCGCGAGCGGTGGACTCGACGCGCGACTGGAAGCCGGGCGCCTGCACGAGCTCGAGCGTCGCCAGTCCCGCCGCGACCGCGACGGGGTTTCCGGAAAGCGTGCCGGCCTGGTACACCGGTCCCAGCGGCGCGATCCGCTCCATGATGTCGCGCCGGCCGCCGACCGCGGCCACGGGCAGTCCGCCGCCGATCACTTTGCCAAGCGTGGTGAGGTCGGGGCGAATGCCGTAGCGCGCTTGCGCGCCGCCGAGCGCCACGCGAAACCCGGTCATCACTTCGTCGAAGATCAGCACCGCGCCGTGCTGCGTGCAGGTCTCGCGCAGCGCCTGCAGGAAGCCGTCCGCCGGCAATACAAGATTCATGTTGCCGGCCACCGGCTCGACGATGACACCGGCGATGTGCGCGCCGCGCTCGGCAAAGAGCGCGCGCACCTGCGCGGCGTCGTTGTAGTCGAGCACGAGGGTGTGCGACGCGGTATCGGCTGGCACGCCCGCCGAGCTCGGGTGGCCGAAGGTGAGCGCCCCCGAACCCGCCTTCACCAGCAGCGCATCGGCGTGGCCGTGGTAGCAGCCTTCGAACTTGACGATGAGGTCGCGACCCGTGTGCCCGCGCGCGAGGCGAATCGCCGTCATCGTCGCCTCGGTCCCCGAGGACACGAGGCGCACGAGCTCGAGCGACGGTACGAGGCGGCAAAGCGTCTCGGCCATGTCCACCTCGGCGGCTGTGGGCGCGCCGTACGAAAGTGCCCGCGATGCGGCCGCCTGCACGGCCTCGACCACGGCCGGGTGCGTGTGGCCGACCACCATCGGACCCCAGGACCCGACATAGTCGATGTAGCGGCGGCCTTCCACGTCCCACAGGTGCGCGCCGCTCGCGCGCTCGAAGAACGGCGGCGTGCCGCCGACGGCGCGAAAGGCTCGCACGGGCGAATTCACGCCGGCGGGAATGCGCGCCTGCGCGCGCGCGAAGAGTTCGTCGTTACGCGGCTTCATGCGCGAACAGCCTCGCATAGTCCCGCGCGCGCGCCGCGACGTCGGGCGCGTCGAACAGGTCGGTGATGACCGCCAGCGCGTCGGCGCCGGCCGCCAGCGCTTGCGCAGCGTTGTCGAGCGTGATGCCACCGATCGCAACCTTGGGCACGCCAAGCGCATTCGCGAACAGCGCCAGCGGAGCACGCACTGCCGCGGGCTTGGTGGGCGACTCGAACACCGATCCAAACGCAATGTAATCGGCGCCGGCCGCGACCGCGCGTCGCGCCAGCTCCGGCTTGTCGTAGCAGGACGCACCGAGCAGTCGCCCGGGCAGGCGCGCGCGAGCGAGCGCGAGGTTGCCGTCACCGCGTCCCAGGTGCAGCCCCGCGCCCTCCAGCGCGAGCGCGAGCTCGAGGTCGTCGTTGATGATGAACGGCACACCATGCTCGTGGCACAGGCGCCGCAGCCGCTCGGCCTCCCGCCGACGACGTACGGAGTCCCCTGACTTCTCGCGATATTGCAGCGCGCCGAGCGCGCCCGAGGCAATCGCCGCCTCGACCCCGGCCAGGCCCGGGGGCGTGATCGCGTACAGCCCGCGCAGCCGCATCATCGCGCGTGCAGGCGATCGGGCACGAGCTGCCCGCCGCCGGGCCGGTAACCACGCTCGAGCGCGCACCAGGTGTAGTCCTGCGCGCGGCGCACCGCCGCGGGCACGTCGTCGCCCAGCGCGAGGCAAGCCGCGATCGCGGCGGCGAGCGTGCATCCCGAGCCGTGGTAGCTTCCAGGCAGGCGCGGCCAGCGGTCTTCGCGCAGCACGCCGCTCGGACCGTGGAGCACGTTCACGACCTCTTCGCCGGGCTCGTGCGTGCCGGTGACGAGGACGAACGCGCAGCCGCGCGCGAGCAGGGCGAGTGGCCCGCCAAGCGCGCGCGCCTCATCGGAATTCGGCGTCACCACGGTGGCCCGCGGCACGAGTGTCTCGGCCAGCACCGTCGCGTCGCCGAGCGCATCGCCGCGCGCCGACGCGAGCACGGGATCGAGAACGACGGGAACGCCCGGCTGCTCTGCGAGCACCGCAGCGATCGCGCGCGCAGTGGCGGCGCCGCCGACGACGCCAATCTTGAACGCGCGCACGCGCGCGTCGGCGAGCAGCGCCCGCGCCTGCGCGGCAACGACGTCCGCATCGACGCAGTGCAGCGACGACACGCCGTGGGTGTCCTGCACGGTGTAGGCGGTGAGCGCGGTCAGCGGGTGGCAGCCGAGGCTCGCGAGCGTGAGGACATCGGCCTGCAATCCTGCGCCACCGGTAGGATCGGAGGCGGAGAAGGCCAGCACGTTCGGCGGCGGGGAAACCATGGGCGGACGCGGCAGGGCCGCGGTGCGAATTACGCTAAGATGCCGCACGATTCTAACTCACACGGCGTGCACCGCCCGATGACCGAGAGCCTAGTGCAATACAAGACCTGGATGTGCCTGATCTGCGGTTACGTCTACGACGAGGCCGCGGGCGCGCCTGACGAGGGTCTCGCGCCCGGCACGCGCTGGGAAGACGTGCCCATCAACTGGACCTGCCCGGAATGCGGCGCGCGCAAGGAAGATTTCGAGATGGTCGAAATCTGAGCGCGCGCCGTCGCGCTTGGACCTGAAGCGCCTGCGGGCGCGTGTCGCGGCGTGGCGAGGGGCGGCGCTGCGCAGCGTGGCGCTGCTCCCACTGCGACGGCAACTCGCGCTGCTCGCGCTCGTCGTCGCGGCGCTGCTCGGCCTCGCGCTGTGGCTCGCGTGGTCGCAATATCGCGATGCGCACTTCGGCGAAGGCGACGCGGCGGCGGCCTCGGACCTGAGGATGCTCTCGCAGCGCCTGGCGAAATCAGCGCTGCGCGGCCTGCACGGCGATGCCGAGGCGTTCCCGCAGATCCAGGCGAGCCGCGACGGCTTCGTCGCGGCGCTTGCGCGGCTGCAGCGCGACTCGGCCGCGCCGCCCGCGCTCGCTTCGCTTGCCGCCGACTGGGCGCGCACCGAGAAGAATGCGGCGACGCTGTTGCGGGACCAGAAGCTGCTCGTCGCGCTCGCCGGCGCCGCCGATCGCATGGCGCGGACCAACCCGCAGCTGCTCGAGCGTGCCGAGCGCGTGCAGAATCTCGAGCTCGCGCGCGGTGCGCCGCCGGCGGACAGCGCGGCCGCGAGCCGGCTCGTACTGCTCACGCAGCGCATGGCGCGCGGGGCCGAGGTCCTGGTCGCGGCCGACCGCGTCGAGCCCGAGGTCGAGTTCCTGCTCGGCAAGGACGTCAACGAGTTCCGCGCGCGGCTCGAGCAGCTGCGCGCGGGCACGCGGGACGAGGAGATCGCCGGCGCGCTCGATGCGCTGGCGGCGAGCTTCGCGCCGACCCAGGACGCGATCGTCGCGGTGCTCGGCACGCGCGAGCGCCTCGCGGGCGCGAAGGCGGCGGCGTTCGCGATCCACGCCGACTCGGAGCGGCTGCTCGAGGCCGCGGATCGCGTGGTGGCGGCGTACCGCGGCGCGCCCGCGCGCTTCGCCTACGAAGCGGGGCTCGCCGGCACTGCGGTCGCGCTCGCCGTCGCGCTGCTGCTGGCCGCGCTGCTGGTTCTCGTTGACGAGCGCCGCAGCCGCGAGGCGGCCGCGCGCCGGCTCCAGGCGATGCGCAGGCACCACGAGCGCGACATGGACGCGGTGCAGGAACTGCGGCACGACCTCGAGCCGCTCGCGGGCGGCGACCTCACGGTTCGGGCGACGGTCGGGACCGAAATCACCTATCCGGCAGCCGCGGCGCTCAACGACGCGCTCGACGGCCTGCGCGGGCTCGTCGCGCGCATCGCGCACGCCGCCGAACGCGTGGGCGGCGCGGCCGGCCAGGCTCAGGACGCGGCCGACGGCCTGACCGAATCGGCGCGGCTCCAGTCTGAGCGCATCCGCGGTGCGAGTGCGCGCGCGCTGGGGATGGCGCGGGCCGTGAACGAGCTGTCGACCCGCGCGAACCAATCCGCCGATCTCGCACGCGCGTCGCTGGCAGCGGCGGTGCAGGGGCGCCAGGCCGTACAGGCCGCACTCGAAGTGTTCGCGGACATGGGACGGCGTGTGCGCGTGGCGGCCCAAAGCGTGGACAAGGTGCGTGGCGCCTCGCCCGAGATGGCGCGGACGGCGGGCCTGCTCTCGCAAATCGCGGCGCAGGCCGAGGCGCTCGGCTCGAGCGCGTCGGGCCGCACGCTGAACGAGCTGGGCGAGCGGCTGCGCGAGCTCGCTGAAAACGTGGGCGAAGTCTCGCGGGTCGCGCAGACGCAGGGGTCGACCGCGAGCGCGATCGCCGGCGGGGTCCGCGAGATGCTTGCCGGGTCCGAGCAGGGCGCCAACGCGGCGACCCGCGCGGCCGCCGCGGTCGAGGAAGTGGCCGCGCTGCTGCGCGAGTTGCAGGAAGCGCTCGAGCCGCTGCGCTACTAGGCGGGCCGCGCCGGCGATGGACTTCAGTTTCATCCTGACCTCGATGGGCCGCCTGCGGCAGCTGCAGCGCTCGCTGCCGGCCTGCGCGACGCTGGCCGGCGCGGAGTGCATCGTGGTTGACTACGCCTGCCCTGAATCGAGCGGCGAGTGGGCGGCGCGCGCGCACCCGGAAGCAACCGTGGTGCGGGTCGCAGGGGAGCGCTATTTCAATGCCTCGCGCGCGCGCAACGCCGGCGCAGCGGCGGCACGCGGCGACACGCTCGTTTTCGTCGATGCGGACGTTGTCTGCCCGGTGGACTTCACACATCGGCTTCGCGGCCTGCTTGCCCCGCGCGCGTTCGTGCGCGTCGAGCCTGGCGTGGCCGATCTCTGGGGCACGGTGGCGGTGCACCGTGCCGATTTCGAGCGCGCGGGCCGCTACGACGAAGTCATGCAAGGCTGGAGCGTCGAGGACGACGAGCTCTATGCGCGCCTGCGGCTGCTCGGCCTCGAGCAGCGGACGATGCCGGCCTCCTGGTTTCAGTGGGAAACACACGACGACGAGACGCGCCTGCGCTACCACGAGCTGAAGGACGCGCGCCTCGCGCACGCGATCAACGTGGCGTATGCGCAAGTGAAGCTCGATGCGGTCCGGCTCACGGGGCGCGTGGCGCCAGTCGAGGAGCTGCGGCGGCTCTACGCCGAGATCCAGCGCGGTGCAGCCGCCCTTGCGCCGGGGGCGCCGCTTGAAATCACGCTGGACATCCCGGGCCGGGAGGCCCTCGGCTTGCAAGTCGAAACGCGCCTGCGCTACCGCCTGCGCGGGTCGCCCTAGCGCAGGCGCGGCGGTCCGCGCGCCCTTGGGTTAAAATGTCGAGTCAGCGTGTCCTCGATCAATCTGACGCACCACTTCCTGATCGCCATGCCGGGCATGGCCGATCCGTATTTCGCGAAGAGCCTCACCTACGTTTGCGAGCATAACGACCAGGGCGCGCTTGGGCTGGTCGTCAACCGCCCGATCGACATGACGCTGCAGGCCCTGTTCGAGCGGCTCTCGCTGCCGCTCTCGCAGCGCCAGCACGGCCTGTCGGAAGCGCCGATCTACTTCGGCGGGCCGGTGCAGACCGACCGCGGCTTCGTGCTGCATGAGCCGGCCGGCAACTGGCAGTCGACACTCAAGGTGGGGGATGCGATCGGCCTGACCACGTCGAAAGACATCCTCGAAGCGGTCGGGCGCGGCGAAGGCCCGCAGAAGCTGCTCGTGACGCTGGGCTACGCGGGCTGGTCGGCGGGCCAGCTCGAACACGAGATCGGTCAGAACGCCTGGCTCACGGTGGAGGCGCGGGACGCGATCCTGTTCGACCTGCCGGCGCAAGAGCGCCTGCCCGCCGCGATGGAGTTGCTCGGCATCGACTTCGCCCGCTTGGCGGACTCCGCGGGACATGCCTGAGCGCGCCGCGCGCACCGTCCTCGCTTTCGATTTCGGTCTCAAGCGCATTGGCGTCGCGGTCGGCGAGGCCGAGCTCGGCACCGCGCATCCTCTCGAAACGATTGCCGCGCCCGGCTTCGCCGCCATCGACCGGCTGGTGCGCGAATGGCAGCCCTCGCATCTCGTTGTCGGCCTGCCGGTGGCCGAGCAGGGCGAGCACGCGCTCGCCGGCCGCGTGCGGCGCTTTGCGCGCCAACTCGCCGGGCGCTTCCGCCTGCCCGTGGCCACCGTGGACGAGCGCTACAGCTCGGTCGCCGCGGAGAGCCTGTTGCGCGGCGCGAAGAAGAAGAGCGTCGATGCAGTGGCGGCCCAACTGATCCTCGAACAGTACTTCCATGGCCGCGCTGCCTGACGCCGAAATCCTGTGCGGCCAGCTCGCCCGCGAGCTGAAGCCGCGCGTGACGCAGGACACCGCGATGGTCGGCATCCACACCGGCGGCGCCTGGCTCGCCGAGCGGCTGCACGCGGCGCTCACGCTCGCCGAGCCGCTGGGGCTGCTCGACATCGCCTTCTACCGTGACGACTACTCGCGCCAGGGCCTTGCCAAGGATCCGAAGCGCTCGAAGATCCCGTTTTCAGTCGAAGGCAAGCACCTGCTGCTCGTCGACGACGTGCTCTACACCGGGCGCACGGTGCGCGCCGCGATGAACGAGCTGTTCGACTACGGACGCCCGGCCTCGATCACGCTCGTGGTGCTCGCCGAGCGCGACGGGCGCGAGCTGCCGATCTGCGCGCAGCACGCGGGCGCCCAGGTCGCGGTGCCCGCCGGCATGAGGCTGCGGCTGCGGCGCGACGTCGCAGGACGCCTGTCCCTGGAGCTCGAGCGTGCCGCGTAACCCGCAACTGAACGCGAACGGCGAGCTGCAGCACCTGCTGTCGATCGAGGGGCTGCCGCGCGAGCTGATCCTGAAGATCCTCGACACCGCGGAGCCGTTCGCGGGCGTCACCGAGCGCGACATCAAGAAGGTCCCGCTGCTCCGGGGCAAAAGCGTGTTCAACCTGTTCTTCGAGGGCTCGACGCGCACGCGCACCACGTTCGAGATCGCGGCCAAGCGGCTGTCGGCCGACGTCATCAACCTCAACGTGGCGGTGAGCTCCACCGCCAAGGGCGAATCGCTGCTCGACACGGTGGCGAACCTGTCGGCGATGCAGGCCGACATCTTCATCGTGCGCCACGGCTCTTCAGGCGCACCGTACCTGATCGCGCGCCACGTCAAGCCGCACGAGCACGTCATCAACGCCGGCGACGGCCGCCATGCGCATCCGACGCAAGGGCTGCTCGACCTCTACACCATCCGCCACTACAAGGA
>JBOIFE010000287.1:0-2365 GCA_050741015.1 Burkholderiales bacterium
GCCTTCGCAGGCCGTGCCGGCGTCGAACCGCGCCGTGGCGCTCGGCCTGTTCTATACCTGGTTTTATCTCGGCGCGGCGGTTTGCCCGGCGCTCGGCGGCTGGGTGTACGAGCTCACCGGCACGCCGGCGGCGCCGCTCTACCTCAACGTGGCGCTTGGCCTGGCGGCGTTCGCGCTATACGCGCTCTTCGTCCGCATGACGGACGAAGAGCGCCGCTGAAGGGCTAGTCGCGATTGCCGGTCAGCGCGGTGAGCAGGTACAGCAGGTTGGCGAAGATGTTGTACAGGCTCATGTAGACGCCGGTCGTCGCCATCACGTAGTTGGTCTCGCCGCCGCGCACGATGCGGTTCAGGTCGTACAGCAGGAACAGCGAGAACACCACGATCACCAGCGTCGACACGGTGAGCGCGAGCGCCGGGATGTGCAGGAACATGTTGGCGACCATTACCAGCAGCAGCCCCCACATGCCCACCACCAGGAACTTGCCCAGGAAGCCGAAGTCGCGCTTCGCGGTGGCGGCGATCGTGCCCATGGTGAGGAAGATTCCGCCGGTGCCCACGGCCGCATAGCCGACCAGCGCCATGCCATTGCTCATCTTGAGCGCCACGTTGAGGATCGGGCCCAGCCACCAGCCGAGCAGCCCCGTCATGAGCAGCAGCAGCGCGACGCCGATGCCGCTGTTGCGATTGGCCGTGATGCCGAATTGCAGCCCGATCAGCGCCGCGAACATCACCACGGTGCTGGCGATCGGGTGCACTATCACCACGCCGCTGGTGGCCATGCCGATGTAGGCGCCGACCACCGTCGGCACCATGGTCAGCGCGAGAAGCAGGTAGGTGTTGCGCAGGACCTTCTGCGCGGAAACGTCCGGCAGCGTCGATCCCGGCGCGTAGCGCGGGCCGCTGTAGGAGCCTTCGTTGACCGGGACCGGCTTCATTTCGGGTTGCATCCAGTTCCTCCTTTGGCGACCAAGGCTAAGACTACCAAACAGGCGTGAAGTTTCAACGCACCGTCGCAGGTAAAATGGGGACACCGCCGCGATTTTTCAAGCTGGAAGGGTGGCAGAGCGGTCGAATGCGCCGGTCTTGAAAACCGGAAGGGCCTCGCGGCCCTCGGGGGTTCGAATCCCTCCCCTTCCGCCACACGCAAGCTCAGGAATCGCCGGCGTTTTCGGCTAGAATCGCGGTCCTTTCCATGGCCCTCATCGTCCAGAAGTACGGCGGCACGTCGATCGGCTCGATCGAGCGCATCCGCAACGTCGCGCAGCGCATCGCCAAGTGGCGGCGCGCGGGGCATGACCTCGTGGTGGTGCCGAGCGCGATGGCAGGCGAGACCAACCGCCTGATCGCGCTCGCGGGCGAGCTGCAGGCGCACCCCGAGCCGCGCGAGCTCGACGCGGTGGCGGCGACCGGCGAGCAGGTGAGCGCCGGCCTGCTGTCGATGGCGCTGCTCGAATGCGGCGTCGCGGCGCGCAGCTACGCCGGCTGGCAGGTGCGCGTGCTCACGGACAGCGCCTACACGCGAGCGCGCATCGTCAGTATCGATGACGAGCGCATCCGGCGGGACCTCGCGGCGGGGCACGTGGTCGTGGTCGCGGGTTTCCAGGGCGTGGACAGCGGAGGCAGCGTCACCACGCTGGGCCGGGGCGGCTCGGACACTTCGGCCGTCGCGCTCGCCGCCGCGCTGCGCGCCGACGAGTGCCAGATTTACACCGACGTCGACGGCGTGTACACGACCGACCCGCGCATGGTGCCCGAGGCGCGGCGCCTGCATACCGTCACCTTCGAGGAAATGCTGGAGATGGCGAGCGCGGGTTCCAAGGTGCTGCAGATCCGCTCGGTCGAATTCGCCGGCAAGTACAAGGTCCCGACCCGCGTGCTGTCCAGCCTCACCGACCCTCTGCTGCCGCTGGAGGACGAGGCGCGCGCCGGCACGCTCATCACATTCGAGGAAGATCCGCACATGGCGATGGAAAAGGCAATCGTCTCAGGCGTCGCCGCCCAGCGCGACGAGGCCAAGATCACCGTGCACAGCGTGCCCGACAAGCCGGGTATCGCCTACGCCATCCTCGGCCCGATCGCCGACGCCCACATCAACGTCGACGTCATCGTGCAGAACGTCAGCCACGACGGCATGACGGACCTCTCGTTCACCGTGAGCCGCGTCGACCTGCCCAAGGCGATGAAGATCCTGAAGGACCAGGTCAAGCCCCACATCGGCTGCCGCGAGGTCACGGGCGACGACCGCATGGCGAAAGTCTCGATCGTCGGCATGGGCATGCGCTCGCACGCCGGCATCGCGGCGCAGATGTTCCGCACGCTGGCCGAGGAAGGCATCAACATCCAGATGATCTCGACCTCGGAG
>JBOIFE010000288.1:0-8349 GCA_050741015.1 Burkholderiales bacterium
ACCTGCAACTGGGTGATGTGGAACCTGCTGTTCCACGGCCTCGCCGCCGAGGCGACGCTGATGCTCTACGACGGCTCGCCGTTCGCGCGCGAGGCGAAGATCCTGTTCGAGTATGCGCAGCGCGAGCGCTTCTCGCATTTCGGCACGTCGGCCAAGTTCATCGACGCCCTCGCCAAGCGGGACCTGCGGCCGCGCGAGTTCGCGGCGCAGCCGGGGCTGCGCATGCTGGTGTCGACCGGCTCGCCGCTGGTGCCCGAGAGCTACGACTACGTCTATCGCGAGATCAAGCAGGACGTCTGCCTGTCGTCCATCTCGGGCGGCACCGACATCATGGCGGCGTTCGCCGACGCCAACGCCGTGCTGCCCGTGTATAGAGGCGAGCTACAGTGTCGTTCGCTCGGCCTCGCCGTCGAGGTGTTCGACGAGGACGGCAATGCCGTCACCGGGCAGAAGGGCGAACTGGTGTGCACGCGGCCTTTCCCGTCGATGCCACTCGGCTTCTGGAACGACCGCGGCGGCGAGAGATACCACGCGGCCTATTTCGCCAAGTACGACAATGTCTGGTGCCACGGCGACTGGTGCGAGCTCACCGAGCGCGGCACGATGATCGTCTATGGCCGCTCGGACGCGACGCTCAATCCGGGCGGCGTGCGCATCGGCACCTCGGAAATCTACGGCCAGGTGGAGAAGATCCCGGAGGTCGAGGAATCGGTGGCGATCGGCCAGCTCTGGCCGCCGGACCAGCCCACCGACACCCGCGTCGTCCTGTTCGTCAGGCTGCGCGAAGGCTTGCAGCTCGACGCGGCGCTCGAAGAGCGCATTCGCCACCAGATCGGCGAGCACACCACGAAACGCCACGTGCCGGCGAAGATCGTTCAGGTGGCCGACATCCCCCGCACCAAGAACAACAAGGTGGTCGAACTCGCGGTGAAGGCCGTGGTGCACGGCGTGCCAGTCGCTCATACCGATGCCTTGGCGAATCCCGAGGCGCTGGAGCTGTACCGAGATATCCCCGAACTGCAGAACTGAGGCCGCCATGATCGTCGTCCACCACCTGAACAATTCGCGCTCGCAGCGCGTGCTGTGGCTGCTTGAGGAGCTCGGCGTTCCCTACGAAATCAAGCGCTACCAGCGCGACGCGAAGACCATGCTCGCGCCCCCCGAACTGCGCGCCGTGCATCCGCTCGGCAAGTCGCCCGTGATCGAGGACGGAGGGCAGGCGCTCGCCGAGTCCGGCGCCATCGTCGAGTACCTGGCCGAGCGCTACGGCGCCGACCGGTTCGTGCCCGCCGCCGGCACGCCGGAGCGGATGCGCTACCGCTACTGGATGCACTTCGCCGAAGGCACGGCGCAGCCGCCGTTGCTGCTGAAGCTCCTGTTCGATCGCGTGGAAAAAGGCCCGATGCCGTTCTTCGTGCGGCCGGTGGCGCGCGCTATCGCGCAGCGCGCGAAGGGCACGTACATCCAGCCCAACATCGAGCGCAACCTCGATTTCATGGAAAGCGAGCTGCAGCGGCGTGCCTGGTTCGCGGGCGAGCAGTTCAGCGCCGCGGATGTGCAGATGAGCTTCCCGCTGGAGGCCGCGGTGGTGCGTGGCGGGCTGGACGGCAAGCGAGCGCGCCTGATGGACTTCCTGAAACGCATCCACGCGCGCCCGGCCTACCTGCGCGCAATCGACAAGGGCGGCGAGTACGCGCTGATGCGCTAGGCGTCGGCCGCGATTTCCTTGCGCATGCGCACGGCGCGCGAGAAGTCGAGCACTGCGCGCGCAAGGCGCAGGCGGTCCTCCGGCGTGCGCATCAGGGTCGGCGTGGCGACTACGTGGAAGCCGCTTGCGCGGATGCCCTCGACCAGGCCTTCGTCGGCTGTATCGACGACCAGGCCGTCGATCAGCTTGTAGTACTCCATCGCCACCGCGCGCGAACTGACCTCGCGACCGAGTTCGCGCATCATCTTGGCCGCCGAGCCCTGCAGCGCGCGCCCGCCGACGATCGGGCTCACCGCGATCACCGGCACGCCCTGCCGGCGCAGCGCCTCGCGCATGCCCGGCACGGCGAGGATCGGCAGGATCGTGTGGTAGGGATTGCAGGGCAGCAGCACCACCGCCTCGAGCCCGGGCGCGTGCAGCACCTCGAGCGCCTCGTCCGACAGCCGCGCGCCGTCCGCGCCCGCGTACAGGAAGCTGCGCACCGCGGGCTCGCACTTCAGGTCGACGAAGTAGTCCTGGAAGCTCATCGCGCCGGACTCGGTGTTGACCATCGTACGCACCGGGTCGTCGCACATCGGCAGCACGCGCGCCTCGATGCCCAGGCGCTGCGCGAGTTCCAGCGTGATTTCGGTGGGCCTGCGCTCGGCGCGCAACGCCTCGGCGCGCAAAAGCTGCAACGCAAGCGCGCGGTCGCCGATCGGCACGTCGCCCGGCCCGCGCAGGCGCATCAGCATCGAGTGGCAGGCGAAGGTCTCGCCTGCCGGCTCCCAAGCCTTCGCGGTGTCGGCGATGCCCGCCAGGGCGTAGAGCATCGTGTCGACGTCGGGCGAGATGGTAAGGCCGAGGTAGTCGAAGTCGTCGGCGGTGTTGACGACGACGGCGAGGTCCTTGCCGCGCAGGCGGTAAAGCCCCTCGGCGAGCTTCGCGCCGCCGACCTGGCCTCCGAGTGCGAGCACGGTGCCCATGCGGGCGATTCTAGCCGCGCGAGATGGCGGCCGCGAGCGCGGCGATGACCGCGGGCTGCTCGCCGACCGGTGGCTCGAGCTCGAGCGCAATGCCCGGGTGCCGCGCGCCCGCGGCGGCCGCGAGCGCGGGCAGGTCGCGCGCAAGATGCGCTCCCTGTCCGAGGAAGACCGGAACCACGCGCACGCGCTTCGCGCCGCGCGCGGCAAGGCGCGCGACGGCCTCCTCGAGGCCGGGAGCCATCAGCTCCAGGTACGCGAGCTCGACGTCGAAGCGGCCCGCGAGCGCCTCGCGCAGCGCTTCAAACGGGCGCGACCACTGTGGGTCGCGCGAGCCGTGCGCAAACAGGACGAGCGCCGGCTTCAATGCAGCGTCGCGCGCCGGCCTTCGTAGATGCCCTGCAGCAGTCGCAGCGACCCGAGGCAGATCGCGCTGTGCGTGAGCGCGTGCCCCAGGTGCTCGACGATGTCGAGCGTCACGGGCACGTGCAGCGCGGCCAGCGTGCGCGCGGCGCGCTCGGCGTGCACGCGCGAGACGACTGCGTCGTGCTCGCCGTGCACCAGGTGCACGCGCGAGCCGATGCGCGCGCCGCTGGCGGGCAGGCGGGCGAAGCGCGAGGAGTACGCGACCACGGCGCCGGCCAGCCCGGGCAGGTGCTTGACCGCTTCGAGCGCGACCGTGCCGCCCTGCGAGAAGCCGATCAGCACGGTGCGCTCCGTGGGCACGCTGCAGTTGGTCTGCTCGCGGCGCACCAGCGCCTCGATGCGCGGCAGGATGGCCGCGATGCGCTCGACGCGGTTGTCGTCGTTCAGGCCGCGGCTGGAGAACCACTGCTGCGCGTCCAGGTCGACCTCGGAGCGCGCGAATCCGCTCGGGACCACCAGCGCGGCGCTCGGAAAACGCGCCTGGAAGCGGAACGCGATCGGGATCATCGACTTCGAGGTGGCGCCACTGCCGTGCAGGAACACGAACAGGTGCCGGGGAGGCTGCTCCGGGGTCGGCCCGAAGCGGAAGATCTTGCCGGGCATGCGGGGACGGGGCGCCCGGCCATTCTCGCCCCTTCGGCGCGGTTCTGTAAACTGCCGCGCGTTGCGCGACGCGAGGTGACGCATGGACAAGCGCGGATTCGCCCGGGCGGCCTGGCGGCTGGCCGGGCCCTACTGGTTTTCCAAGGAGCGAGCCAAAGGCCTTGCGCTGCTCGCCGCCGTCGTCGCCCTGGCGCTCGGCATCGTCTGGCTCAACGTGCAGTTCAATTCCTGGAACAACGACTTCTACAACGCGATTCAGGAAAAGAAGCAGGCCGACTTCTACCGGTTGCTGGGCAGGTTCACGCTGCTCGCGTTCGGCTACATCGCGGCCGGCGTCTACCAGCTGTACCTGCAGCAAATGCTGCAGATCGAGTGGCGGACCTGGCTCAACGAGCATTTGCTGTCCGCCTGGCTCGGCGAGGGCGCCTACTACCGGCTGCAGCTCGTCGACCGCGGCACGGACAACCCCGACCAGCGCATTGCCGAGGACCTGCGGCTGTTCGTCGATGCAACGCTCACGCTCGCGCTCGGGCTGCTCTCGGCCGTGGTGACGCTGGCGTCGTTCGTCGCGATCCTCTGGACGCTGTCGGGCGCGTTGCAGATCGGCGCGTACGCCGTGCCGGGCTACATGGTGTGGTTCGCGCTTGGCTACGCGATCGTGGGGACGTGGCTCACGCACCTGCTCGGGCGCCCGCTGATCGGACTGCAGTTCGGCCAGCAGCGCTACGAGGCCGACTACCGCTTCGCGCTGGTGCGCCTGCGCGAGAACGCCGAGGGCGTGGCGCTCTATCGCGGCGAGGACGAGGAGCGGGCGAATTTTCGCGCGCGCTATTCGAACGTGATCGGCAACTGGTGGGCGATCATGCGCAAGCGAAAGCAGCTCGGCTGGTTCACGTCGGCGTATGGCCAGCTCGCCATCATCTTCCCGTTCGTCGTGGCCGCGCCGCGATACTTCAGCGGCCAGATCATGCTCGGCGGGCTGATGCAGACCGCCTCCGCGTTCGGGCAGGTGCAGGGCGCGCTGTCCTGGTTCGTCGACGCCTACACCCAGTTCGCCGCGTGGAAAGCGACTGTGGACCGCCTGACGGGCTTTCAGGCCCAGCTCGACGAGGTCCGCGCCGACGCGCAACGTGCCGCCGGCGAGCGCTCGGACGGATCGTCGCAGGAGTGGCGCGCGGAGGCGTTGACGCTCGAACTGCCTCGCGGCCGGCGACTGCTGGAGGCGACCGATCTTCGACTGCAGGCCGGCGAGTCGACCCTGCTGACCGGCCCCACGGGCGCAGGCAAGTCCACATTGTTCCGGGTGCTTGCGGGAATCTGGCCCTTTTGGTCAGGCCGTGTTCAAGTGCCTTCGGGCGCGCGCGTTCTGTTCCTGCCGCAGAAGCCGTACCTGCCGATCGGCACGCTGGCGCACGTGCTTTGCTACCCGGACGACGCCGCGCGCCGGTCGCCGGCGGAGCTGGCTGAAATTCTCGATGTGGTCGGCCTGGGGCAGCTCGCGGCCGACCTGGATCGCTCGGAGAACTGGTCGCAGCTCCTCTCCGGCGGCGAGCAGCAGCGCGTCGCGTTCGCGCGCGCGCTGCTCTATCAGCCCGACTGGCTGTTCATGGACGAGGCAACGGCTGCCCTGCCCGAAGACGCCAAGGCCCGCCTGTACCGCCTGCTCGCCGAGCGCCTGCCGCGCACGACGGTCGTGTCGATCGGCCACCGCTCGAGCCTCGCCGCCTTCCACGCGAGGCAGCTTGCCTGGAAGGGCACTAGCCTAGGATGAGGCAGGTGCTCGAGCCGTGTGCGTAGAGCTTGCCGGCTGCATCCTCCAGCCGCGCCTCGGCCGTCGCCGTGCGCGTACCGAAATGCACTACGCGGCCCGTGGCTCGCACGAGTCCGGTCTGCAACGATATCGCGCGCACGAGGTTTACCTTGAGCTCGAGCGTCGTGTAGCCCTTGCCCGGCGCGCAGCGCGACTGCACCGCGCAGCCCATCGCCGAGTCGAGCATCGTGAAGGCGATCCCGCCGTGCACGACGCCGATCGGGTTGTAGTGCTGCTCGGCCGGCGTGAGCTCGAACACGGCCACGCCGTCCTCTACCCAGGCGAGGCGCATGCCGAGCAGCCTCGCGATGGGCGGGTCGGGAATGCGGCCGTCGCGGATTGCACGCAGGTGATCGATGGGCGCGAGCTTGCGGCCCTGCTCGAATGCCGCGAGGGGGTCGGTCCAGGTGACGGTCAGCGTGCGTTCCATGGGTCCTCTAGAGGATCGGCGCGGGATCGGGGAGGGCGGGTCGAACCGGCTGCGCGACCCCGGCGCGGCCTGCGATGAAGTCGGCGGCGGCCTGCGCCACGTCCGCATTGTCCAGAATGCGCCCGTGGCCGAGCCCCTCGGTGCTGAGCAGCCGCGCGCCGGGCCAGTGCTGCGCGACGGCAAGTCCCTGGCGCCAGGACACCGCGGTGTCGCCGCGGTCATGGATGACGAGCGCGGCTGCACGCAGGCGCGGCGCAATGCGCGCGATCTCCAGGTCTGCCCAGCGCACGCCAAAGCGTTCCTCGATCGCCGACTGCATCGCGCGGCGCGCGCGCTCGGGAATGGCCAGCCAGCGCGCGAAGCGCCGCGAGTAGCCGACGAGGTCGGACGGGGGGCTGACGAGCACCACGCGCTCGAGCGGCAGGCCGCGGGCGTGCGCGATGGCGGCCGCCGGGCCGCCCAGCGAATGCGTGACGAGGGCCTGCACGTCTCCATGGTGCCATGCGACCTCGGCGATCACGTCGGCGAAGTCGGGCAGCCCGGTGAGGCGCCCCTCCGACAGGCCATGAGCGGGCTGGTCATAGGCGATGACGCGGTAGCCCGCGGCCGCGAGCGGCTGCACGAAGCGCCGCATCTGGGTGGCGCGACCGCCCCAGCCGTGCACCAGCAGGACGGCGGGCGCATCGAGCGGGCCCCAGCGCCAGGTGGCGATGTGGCGTCCACGGTGATGCACATAGCTCTGGCGAGCGTCGATGAGGTCGAAGACCTCGGCCGCCGGATAGCGCGGCGCGGGCGGCGTCAGGAAGAGGCGCTCGGCCCACATGCTCGCAAAGTCGGGCGCGAGGACGGCGGACGCGCGCAATGCGGCGCGTCGCGCCAACGTTTCAAACGAGAACCGAACGTTCGTGCTATTTCTAGCGGCAGTCAGGGATTGCGCGGTGCTCACGGTGGATCTCCTTGGGGTCAGGCCGCCGCGCGCTGGCGCGGCGAAGTCGAGGCGTGGCGTGCGACCAGCTCGTCGAACGCAAGCAGCGCGCGCTTGCGCGCTTCGCGGTCACCGAGCAGGCGGCGATGATTGTGGGAGACGAGGATCTGCCCGTACATCTCGAAGGCGATCTGCGCCGGGTCGGTCTCGGGCCCCAGATGGCCCTCCTCGATCGCGAGCCGCACGGCGCGCTCGATCATGGCGAGCGCCTGGTGTTGACCATCGACCACCGAGTCGCGAATCCGGCCCGGACGGTCGTCATACTCGTGGGCGGCCGATTGCAGCACGCATCCTCCCGGCCCAGGCGAGGTTTTCCAGTCGATCCAGGAAAGGAAGAGCGCGCGCAGGCGCGGCAGGCCGCGATCGACCTTGAGGACTGGAGTGAGTACCTGCTCACCGAAGATCGACTTGACGTGCTCGAGCGTCGCCAGCTGCAAATCTTCACGCGAGCCGAAATGCGCGAACAGGCCGGATTTCGACATGCCGGTGGCGTCCGCGAGCGATCCGATCGTCAGTCCCTCCAATCCCGTCCGGCTGGCCACGTCGACCGCCTGGTCCAGGATCGCGACGCGCGTCTCTTCGCCTTTGGTGCGGGTGCGCCGGATCACTTCTTAAAAATAGTACGAACGTTCGTAATTGTCAAGCGGCCTGGCGCTTCGACGCCTCCAGCACTTGCTTAAGGTGCCGCCCCGTATAGCTCGCGTCGGCGCGCGCCACAGCCTCCGGAGTGCCCTGCGCAACGATGTGGCCGCCGCCGTCACCGCCCTCGGGACCGAGATCGACGATCCAGTCCGCCGTCTTGACGACGTCGAGATTGTGCTCGATCACCACCACCGTATTGCCCGCGTCCCGCAAGCGATACAGCACGTCGAGCAGCTGCTTCACGTCGTGGAAGTGCAATCCCGTGGTCGGCTCGTCCAGCACGTAGAGCGTGCGCCCGGTATCGCGGCGCGACAGCTCGAGCGAGAGCTTCACGCGCTGCGCCTCGCCGCCCGAGAGCGTGGTCGCCGACTGGCCGAGATGGATGTAGTCCAGGCCGACGTCGCGCAGGGTTTCGAGTTTCTGGCGAATCGGCGGCACCGATCCCATGAAGTCGACCGCGTCGAGCACAGTCATGTCGAGCACATCTGCGATGCTCTTGCCCTTGTACTGGATCTCCAGCGTGTCGCGGTTGTAGCGCTTGCCGCCGCAGACTTCGCAAGTCACGTAGACGTCGGGCAGGAAGTGCATCTCGATCCGGATTATGCCGTCGCCTTGGCACGCCTCGCACCGTCCGCCCTTGACGTTGAACGAAAACCGCCCCGGTCCATAGCCGCGCATTCGCGCCTCGGGCAGTTGCGCGAATAGTTCACGGATGTGGGTGAAGAGCCCGGTATAAGTCGCGGGGTTCGAGCGCGGCGTGCGGCCGATCGGACTCTGGTCGAC
>JBOIFE010000289.1:0-14378 GCA_050741015.1 Burkholderiales bacterium
TCTCCATGGTGGCGAGCTCGGCTTCCTGCACGCCGCCCGTGCGGCACTCGACGATGAACGCAGCAAGCTTCGCATCGGTGCGCGCGGCCTCGGCGGCGAGCGGATGCTCTGGCGCCACGGCGGCGAAGGTCACTCCCATGATGGTATCGGCGCGCGTGGTGAAGACCGCGAGCCCGGCCTTGCCGTCGTTCATGCGCCGGGCGGTCTCCGGCGCGTAGGGCAGCGTGAACTCCACCCCGTAGCTGCGCCCGATCCAGTTGCGCTGCATCTGCTTCACCTGCTCGGGCCAGCCGAGGCCGTCGAGGGAGTCGAGCAGCTCGTCGGCGTACTGCGTGATCCGCATGTACCACATCGGGATCGCGCGCTTCTCCACCACGGCACCGGTGCGCCAGCCGCGCCCGTCGATCACCTGCTCGTTGGCGAGCACCGTCTGGTCCGCCGGGTCCCAGTTGACCACGCCGGTCTTCTTGTAGGCGAGGCCCTTGCGGTACAGGCGCGTGAAGATCCACTGGTTCCACTTGTAGTACTCGGGCCGGCAGGTGGCGAGCTCGCGCTTCCAATCCAGCGCGAAGCCCAGGCCCTGCAGCTGCCGCTTCATGGTGGCGATGTTGTCGTAGGTCCACTTCGCGGGCGGCACCTTGTTGGCCATGGCCGCGTTCTCGGCCGGCAGGCCGAAGGCGTCCCAGCCCATCGGCTGCAGCACGTTGTAGCCGCGCATGCGGTAGTGGCGCGTGAGCACGTCGCCGATCGTGTAGTTGCGCACGTGCCCCATGTGCAGCTTGCCCGACGGATAGGGGAACATCGACAGGCAGTAGAACTTGGGCCGCGCCGGGTCCTCGACGGCGTGGAACGCGTCGCGCTCCGTCCAGAAGGCCTGGGCCTCCCGCTCCACGCTTCGCGGATCGTACGGGTATTGGGGCGGCATCTGTGACGTAGTGCGCGGAAGCGGCGGATTCTAACTTATCCATCCGCCGCCCCTCGCGGTTATGCTGGCGTCCGGACCCTTGGGAGGAATCATGAAATTCGTGCTCCAACACCTGCTCGCTGCGACGCTCGCACTGGCGGCGCTTGCGGTCCAGGCCGCGCCGGCCGCCGTGATCGAAGGCGTGCAGATGCCCGCCTGGGTCGAGCACGCTGGCATCGGCGCTATTCGACGCACGCCGCTCGCGCCGGGCATGGAGCTGCGCGGCGGCGACGAGCTGCACACCGGCGCCGGCGCGCGCGTGTACGTGAAGCTCTCCGAGGGAAGCCTGATCAAGCTCGGCGAGAACGCGAGCCTTCGCATCCTCGAGCTCGCCCCGGAGAGCGACGGCCTGTTCAAGGCGGCGCTGCATGTGCTCGAGGGGGCATTCCGTTTCACGACCGACGTCCTTGCCAAGCCGCGCCGGCGCGACGTGCGCATCCAGGTCGCCAACGTCACCGCGGGCATCCGCGGCACCGACCTCTGGGGCAAGTCGGAGTCCGAGAAGCAGATCGTCTGCCTGATCGAGGGCAAGATCGAGGTCGGCGCCGAGGGCGAGTCGCCGGTAACGATGGACGAGCCGCGACAGTTCTACCAGCGCCTGAAGGGCCAGACGCAGCCGGTGGGCTTTGTCGAGCCGACGCAGCTCGCCCAGTGGGCGCAGCAGACCGAGATCGCCGACGGCGCCGGCGCCGCGCGCCGCGGCGGACACTGGAAGGCGACGCTTGCTCGCGCCGGCACGCAGGCGGAGGCGCTCGCGCTCTACGACCGGCTGCGCGACGCGGGCTACGCGGCGCACCTGCTGCCGGAGAAGGCGGGCGACGGGCACGACTACCTCGTGCGCATCACCGGCCTCGCGTCGAAACTCGACGCCGAGGCGATCGTCGAGCGGCTGCGCGGCATCGAGGGCGTGAAGGACCCGCGAGTGACGCGGTAGTCGTGGTAGGGTGCGGGAGACGAAATGCGCACCCGCTGAATTGTCGCTTCACCTCGAAACCCTCAATCCGGAGCAGCTCGCCGCTGTCACCCTCGCCGACGCGCACGCGCTGATCCTCGCAGGCGCAGGCAGCGGCAAGACGCGCGTGCTCACCACGCGCATCGCCTGGCTGATCCAGACCGGCGCGGTTACGCCCGCCGGCGTGCTCGGGGTTACGTTCACCAACAAGGCGGCGCGCGAGATGCTTGCGCGCCTCGCGGCCATGCTGCCGGTCAATCCGCGCGGGCTTTGGGTCGGCACCTTCCATGGCCTCGCCAACCGGATGCTGCGCGCGCACCACCGCGAGGCGGGGCTGCCGCGCGAGTTCGCGATCCTCGACATGCAGGACCAGCTTGCCGCCGTGAAGCGGCTGCTGCGCGCGATGAACGTCGACGAGGATCGCTTCCCGCCGCGCGACGTACAGTATTTCATCATGGGCCGGAAGGACGAGGGCTTGCGTGCGCGCGACGTGGAGGCCGTCGACGAGGCCTCGCGGCGCAACGCCGAGCTCTACGCCGCCTACGACGAGCAATGCGCGCGCGAGGGCGTCGTGGACTTCGCCGAGCTGCTGCTGCGCAGCTACGAGCTGCTGGCGCGGAACGAGCCACTGCGCGAGCACTATGGCGCGCGCTTCCAGCACATCCTGGTCGATGAGTTCCAGGACACCAACCGGCTTCAGTATCGCTGGCTGCAGCAGCTCGCCGGCCCGCAGACGCGCATGTTCGCGGTCGGCGACGACGACCAGTCGATCTACGCGTTCCGCGGCGCCAACGTCGGCAACATGGCCGAGTTCGAGCGCGACTACCGCGGCGCGAAGGTGATCCGGCTGGAGCAGAACTACCGCTCGCAGGGCAACATCCTCGAGGCCGCCAACGCGCTGATCTCGCACAACGCGCGGCGCCTGGGAAAGAACCTGTGGACCTCGGCCGGCGCGGGCGACACGCTGCGGGTGTTCGAGGCGCAGTCCGACGCAGACGAGGCGCGCTGGATGGTCGGGGAGATCCAGGCGCTCGCGCGCGAGGGCACGCGGCTCGCCGACGTCGCGGTGCTGTACCGATCGAACGCGCAGTCGCGCGTGCTGGAGCATGCCCTGTTCACAGCGGGGCTTGCCTACCGAGTCTACGGGGGACTGCGCTTCTTCGAGCGCGCCGAGGTGAAGCACGCGCTCTCGTACCTGCGCCTCATCGCCTCGCCGGCCGATGACAACGCGTTCCTGCGCGTGGTGAACTTTCCGACGCGCGGCATCGGCGCGCGCACGCTCGAGGGACTGCAGGACGCCGCGCGCGCCGCCGGCCAGAGCCTGTACGAGGCCGCGCTCGCGCAGCCCGGCAAGGTGGCGCCGTTTGTCGCGCTCGTCGAGCAGCTGCGCGAAGAGGCCGCGGCGCTGCCGCTCCCCGAGAAGGTCGAGCACGTGCTCGAGCGCAGCGGCCTGCTCGCGCACTACCGCGCCGAGCGCGAGGGCGCCGAGCGCGTGGAGAACCTGGGCGAGCTGGTCAACGCCGCCGCGGGCTTCAGCGCCGAGGACGTCGAGCGCGAATCGGGCGAGGCGATCGACCCGCTCACGGCCTTCCTCACGCATGCCGCGCTCGAGGCGGGCGAGCACCAGGCCGGCGAGGGCCAGGACGCGCTGCAGCTCATGACCATGCACTCGGCCAAGGGGCTGGAGTTCGACGCGGTGTTCGTCAGCGGCCTCGAGGAGGGGCTCTTCCCCCACGAGCAGAGCCTGCTCGAGAAGGAGGGCGTCGAGGAAGAGCGGCGCCTCATGTACGTCGCGCTCACGCGCGCGCGCCGGCGCCTCTACCTGTCCTTCGCGCAGACGCGGCTGCTGCACGGCCAGACGCGCTACAACCTGCCCTCGCGCTTCCTCGACGAGGTCCCGGCCGCGCTGCTGAAGTGGCTTACGCCGCGCGCGCCGCCGCGGCCGCGCCCCACGCACGCGTTCACCGCGGGTTCGTTCGCGCGCGCGCCCAAGCGCGACCCGCGCTTTGGCGGCGCGCCAGTGGCGCCCGTGGCGACGGGCGGCTTTCGCGTCGGGCAGAACGTCGTGCACGCCAAGTTCGGCGCCGGCGTGATCGTCGACGCCGAGGGCCTGGGCCTGGACGCGCGCGTGCAGGTCAATTTCGGCCGCCAGGGCGTGAAGTGGCTTGCCGTGGCGGTCGCGAAGCTGCAGGCGGCCTGATGCTCGTCCAATGAAGCGCGGTGACTACCTCGAGCGGATCCTGCGCGCTCGCGTCTACGACGTGGCGATCGAGTCGCCGCTCGAGCGCGCGCCCGGCCTCTCGAAGCGCCTGGGCAACCACCTGCTGCTCAAGCGCGAGGACCTGCAGGCGGTTTTTTCCTTCAAGCTGCGCGGCGCCTACAACAAGATGGTGGGCCTGTCGCGCGAGAAGCTGCGGCGCGGCGTGATCGCCGCGAGCGCGGGCAACCACGCGCAGGGCGTGGCGCTCGCGGCGCAGAAGCTCGGCTGCCGCGCCGTGGTCGTCATGCCGGTCACGACGCCCCGGATCAAGGTGGACGCGGTTGCCGGGCGCGGCGCAAAGGTGGTGCTGCGCGGTGACTCCTTCGACGAGGCCTACGCGCACGCCATGGCGCTGAAGCGCCGCCACGGCTACACCTTCGTGCATCCCTACGACGATCCCGACGTGATCGCCGGGCAGGGTACCGTCGGCATGGAGATCCTGCGCCAGAGCACGGTCTCGATCGACGCGGTATTCGTCCCCGTGGGCGGCGGCGGGCTGATTTCCGGCATCGCCGCCTACCTCAAGCACCTGCGGCCCGGCATCCGCATCGTCGGCGTCGAGCCGGACGACGCCGATGCCATGACGCGGTCGCTGAAGGCCGGGCGGCGCGTCAAGCTCGAGCACGTGGGGCTGTTCGCCGACGGCGTCGCGGTGAAGCAGGTCGGCAAGGAGACGTTCCGGCTCTGCCGCAGGCTCGTCGACGAGATGGTGCTGGTCGACACCGACGAGATCTGCGCGGCGATCAAGGACGTGTTCGAGGACACGCGCGTCGTGCTCGAGCCCGCCGGCGCGCTCGCCGTCGCCGGCGCCAAGGCCTGGGTCGAGCGCCACGGCGCGCGCGGCCGCACGCTGGTTGCCGTGGCGAGCGGCGCGAACACCAATTTCGACCGGCTGCGCTTCGTCGCCGAACGCGCCGAGGTGGGCGAGCACCGCGAGGCGGTGCTCGGCGTCACGATCCCGGAGGAGCGCGGCAGCTTCCGGCGATTCCTGCGCGCGCTCGGCGGGCGCAACGTGACCGAGTTCAACTACCGCATGTCGGAACCGCGCGCCGCGCACATCTTCGTCGGCGTGTCGGTGCGCGACCGCGGCGAGACCGCGCGCATCGCGCGCGGCCTGCGCGCGGCGGGATTCCGCACGCTCGACATGTCCAACGACGAAGTGGCCAAGGAGCACATGCGCCACCTGATCGGCGGGCGCTCGGCGCTGGCGAAGGACGAGCTGCTCTACCGGTTCGAATTTCCCGAGCGCCCGGGCGCACTGATGAAGTTCCTGGCGGCGATGAATCCGGGCTGGAACATCAGCCTGTTCCACTACCGCAACCTCGGCGCCGACTACGGCTCGATCCTGGTCGGGCTGCAGGTGCCGCGCGCGGAAATGGGCGATTTCCGGCGCTTCCTCGCGCGCCTGGGGTACCCGGCGAGCGACGAGACGCGCAACCCGGCGTACCGGCTGTTCCTGCGATGAGCGCTCGCACGCTCGGTCTCGACGCGCGGCTGCTCGGCTACCTCGCGGCGCATGGTGCGCGCGAAACGCCGGTGCAGAAATCGCTGCGGCGCGCGACGCAGCGATTGCCGCAGGCTCAGATGCAGATCGGCGCCGAGCAGGGCGCCCTGATGCAACTGCTCGTGCGCCTGATCGATGCGCGGCGCTGCCTGGAGATCGGCACCTTCACGGGCTACTCCGCGCTCGCCGTCGCACTCGCGCTGCCCGCGGGCGGGCGCATCGTCTGCTGCGACTTGAGCGAGAACTGGACCGCGGTCGCGCGCCGCTACTGGAAGAAGGCGCGCGTGGCGCGAAAGATCGATCTGCGCCTCGCGCCCGCGCTCGAGACGCTCGATTCTCTGCTCGCGGCCGGGCAGGCGGGGCGCTTCGACTTTGCCTTCATCGACGCCGACAAGTCGAACTACCTGAATTACTACGAGCGGTGCCTCAGGCTCGTGCGCCGCGGCGGGCTGATCGCAGCCGACAACACGCTGTGGGGCGGCAGCGTCGCCGATCCGCGCAACCGCAGCGTCGACACGCGGGCGATCCGCGCTTTCAACCGCAAGCTCCTGCGCGACCCGCGCGTGGACATGGCGCTCCTGCCCGTCGGCGACGGGCTCACCCTCGCGCGCCGTCGCTAGCCGCCGCGCAGGATCCGCTCGTCGGCGTAGCAAACGGGCGAGGCGAGCTCGCTCACGGGCCCGGGCTCGCCGAGGAACGCGAGCCTGCCCTCGTCGCGGCGATAGACGCCGCGCTCGGTGACGACGTAGTCGACGGGAATGTCCCAGGCCTGCGGATGGATCGTGTCGAGGCGCGCCATCTCGTAGGTCACGCCGATCACCACCGGCCGGGGGGACGACGCCGCGAGCGTACGGTCGAAGAATCCGCCTCCGTACCCCAGGCGATAGCCGGCGGCGTCCCAGCCGTTCATCGGCAGCAGCACCACCTTCGGTGTCAACTCCGGCGAGCCGACCGGGTAGGGGATGTCGAGCGGACCGCGCTCGAGCCGGACGCCGGCGTGCCACTCCCGGAACACCAGCGGTGCGCGCGGCGCAACGACCACGGGCAGCGCGGTCGACGCGCCGCGCTCCCGGAACGTTTTCGCCACGTGGCGCGCGTCGTACTCGTTGCGGATGGGCCAGCAGAGGGCGAAGGTCGTCGAGCCGAGCCCGGGGAACGCGCGCTCGAGATGCGCGTCGATCCGCCGGCGGCACTCGTCGACGATCGCCGCCGGCAGCGCTTCGCGCTCGGCGATGAGGCGCGTCCGCTCGGACTTGCGCCAGGATTTGAGTGCTTCCAATTCCATGGTCCGTGCTATTCTTAGTTCATGATTTATAGGCGTTTCCTGGCCGCGCTGGCGACTATAGCACTGGCTTGCGCCGCGCTGGCGCCGGCGCAAGTGCTGGGGGACGACGCCGCAGTGCTGGGCGCCAATGACGCGTTTCGCGCGGGCGACCCCGACCGGCTCGAGCGTTACGCGCGCAACGCGCGGGACGACGTGCTCGAACCGTGGGTGCGCTATTGGCAGCTGAAGCTTCGCATCGAGGACGAATCGAGCGCGGACATCGATCCCTATCTCGCGCGCTACGCCGGAAAGTACCTCGGCGACCAGCTGCGCCTGGACTGGCTGAAGGAGCTCGGCCATCGCGGCGACTGGGCGACGTTCGAGCGCGTGCGCGGCCCGCTGGTGCAGGATGATCCCGAGGTCCGCTGCTACGCGTGGCGCGCGCGGCTGGCGCGGGACGACGCGCCGGTGCTCGTCGAGTCGCGCGCGATCTGGCTCGAGCCGCGCGAGCTGAGCGACGGCTGCCAGGGGCTGGCCAGCGAGCTGCTGCGGCGCGGCGCAGTCGAGGAATCGTTGCTGTGGACGCGCGTGCGCATCCTGCTTGCCAACGGGCAGCTGGGTGCCGCGCGCAAGGCGATTGCAGCGCTGCCCGCGGCGGCGCGCCCCACGGACCGGTTGCTGTCGCTGGCGGCGACCTCGCCGCGTCAGCTGCTCGCTTGGCCTCCGAAAGACCTCGAATCCCGGGCCGCGCGCGAAATGACGATCTTCGCCGTGCTGCGCGTTGCGCGCACGGACCTCGATGCCGCGGCCGCCACGATGCGCGTCGGCGCGATCCCCCGCCTGCCCAGCGCGGACCGCGGTTATCTCTGGGGGCAGCTCGCGCTTCGCGGCGCGGTCGACCTGCGCGACGATGCGCTCGACTGGTACGCACGCGCCGGCGACACGCCGCTCGACGACACGCAGCTCGCCTGGAAGGCGCGCGCCGCGCTGCGCGCCGGCGAGTGGCGCCTGCTGCTCGACGCGGTGGCGCGGCTCTCGCCGGAAACACTCACCGACCCGGCCTGGACGTACTGGCGCGGACGCGCGCTCTCGGCGCTCGGCGACGGCGAAGGCGCGCGCAGCGCGTATCGGCGCATCGCCGACGGTCCGCTTTACTACAACGTGCTCGCCGCCGAGGAGCTGGGCGGCGAGGCCGTGATCCCGCTGCCGTTCCACTCCGCGAGCGAAGCGGAGGTCGACGAGGCGCGGCGCAACGACGAGCTCGCCCGGGCGCTCGAGCTCTTCCGGCTCGGGCTGCGCACCGAGGGCACGCGCGAATGGATGTTCGCCGTGCGCACCATGGACGACCCGCACCTGCTGGCGGCGGCCGAGCTCGCGCGGCGCGCGGGCGCCTACGACCGCGCGATCGGCACTGCCGGGCGTACCGAACGGGTCCACGACTATCGCCTGCGCTACCCCGCGCCGTTCCTCGACGTGTTCCGCGAGTACGCGGCGGCGCATGGTCTCGAGGAAGCGTGGCTGCTCGGCACGGTACGCCAGGAGAGCCGCTTCATCGCCGACGCGCGTTCGGGCTCGGGTGCGAGCGGGCTGATGCAGCTGCTGCCCCATACCGCACTTTGGGTGGCGCAGCGCACCGGCTACAAGGGCTACTCGGGCAAGAAAATGACCGACGTGGAGACCAACATCACGCTCGGGACGCGCTACCTGCTGCACATGCTGGAGCGCACCGGCCAGCCGGTGCTCGCCTCCACCGCCTACAACGCGGGCCCGAACCGCGTGCGGCGCTGGCTGCCCGCGCATGACATGGAAGGCGCGGTGTTCGTCGAGAACATCCCGCTCGACGAGACGCGCGAGTACGTGAAGCGCGTGATGGCCAACACCTTGCATTACTCGCTGCTGCTCGAGGGGCGCACGGCCTCGCTCAAGGCGCGGCTCGGGACGATCCCCGGCCGCGATCGCGCGCCGGACGACGCAATCGCCGGGGACTGAGCCGTGCGCGCGCGCGACGTCCTGGTGGTCGGCGGCGCGGGCTTCGTGGGGCGCCACCTGGTGGCGCAGCTCGCCTCGCGCGGCGTGCGCGTCACCGTCCCTGCGCGTCGACCCGAGCGAGCGCGGCCCCTGTTCCTGCTGCCCACGGTGGAGGTCGTCCAGGCCGACGTCCTGGCGCCCGGCGTGCTCGCGCGCCTGGCGGATGGCCGCGACGCGGTCGTCAACCTCGCGGGCATCCTGCACAGCCGGCGCGGGCGCCCCGACGAGCGCGGCCCCAACGACTACGGGCCCGACTTCGCCCGCGCGCACGTCGAACTTGCGCAGGCGGTGGTCAACGCCTGCCGCGCCGCGGGCGTGAAGCGGCTCCTGCACATGAGCGCGCTCGGAGCCGATCCGAACGCGCCCTCGGAGTACCTGCGCTCCAAAGGCATTGGCGAACGCGTTGCGCTCGCGGCCGAGGACCTGGCGGTGGCCGTGTTCCGGCCTTCAGTGATCTTCGGGCCGGAGGACCGCTTCCTCAACCTGTTTGCCAGCCTGTCGCAATTCCTGCCGGTGCTCGCGCTCGCATCACCGGAGGCGCGCTTCCAGCCGGTTTGGGTGCGAGACGTGGCTGCCGCGCTGGTCGCCGCGCTCGATTCGCGCGAGACCGCCGGGCGACGCTTTGGACTGTGCGGTCCGCGCCAGTACACGCTGCGCCAGCTGGTCGAGACCGTGTGCGCGATCACGCGTCGCCGGCGGCTCATCCTCGGACTCGGGCCGCGGCTGTCGTCGCTGCAGGCGCGCTGCATGGAGCTGCTGCCGGTGAAGCTTCTGACGCGCGACAACCTGCGCTCGATGCAGGTGCCGAGCGTGTGCGAAGGTGCTTTCCCCTTCGGCATCGAGCCCTCGGCGCTGGAGGCGGTTGCCCCGGAATGGCTCGGCGCGAGCGGCCCGCACGGCCGCTACCCGTCGCTGCGCCGCCAAGCGGGCCGGTAGGCGCCGGCGATGCTGCTCGTCGTCGGCAACAAGAACTACTCGTCGTGGTCGCTGCGCGCATGGCTGGCGATGAAGGTGCTCGACATTGCGTTCGAAGAGCGCCGCATCGCGCTGTACCAGTCGCAATCCAGGCCCGAACTGCACAAGTACTCGCCCGCGGGCAAGGTGCCATGCCTGGTGGATGGCGAGGTGACGGTCTGGGACTCGCTCGCGATCCTCGAGTACCTCGCCGAGCGCTGGCCCGGGCTGTGGCCCGCCGATGCGGCTGGCCGCGCGCGCGCGCGCTCGATCTCGGCGGAGATGCACTCGGGCTTTCCGAACCTGCGCCAGCACATGTGCATGAACATTCGCCGGCAGATCCCGGGCAAGGGCCGCACGCCCGAGGTGCTGGCGGAGATCGCGCGCATCGTCGCGATCTGGGGTGCCGCCCGCGGGCCGTTCCTGTTCGGCGGGTTCGGCGCCGCCGATGCCATGTACGCGCCGGTCGTGCTGCGGTTTCGAACCTACGCGGTGGACCTGCCGCCCGCGTGCCGCGCCTACGCCGACCGGGTGCTCGCGCTGCCGGCGCTGCAGGCCTGGATGCGCGACGCCGAGACGGAAGACGAGACGCTGCCGCAGTTCGAGCTCTACACGTGAAGGCCTACGTCGTTGGCGGCGCTGTGCGCGACGAGCTGCTCGGGCTGCCGGTCGCCGACCGCGACTGGGTCGTGGTCGGCTCGACTCCCGAGGAAATGGCGCGCCTGGGCTACCAGCCTGTCGGGCGCGACTTCCCGGTGTTCCTGCACCCGCAGACGCACGAGGAATACGCGCTCGCGCGCACCGAGCGAAAGAGCGGCCGCGGCTACCGCGGCTTCACCGTGCATGCGGCACCCGACGTGACGCTGGAAGACGATCTCGCGCGCCGCGACCTCACGATCAACGCGATGGCGCGGGACGAGTCGGGGCGGCTCATCGACCCCCACGGCGGCGAGAAGGACCTGCGCGCGGGCGTGCTGCGCCACGTCGGGCCGGCGTTCGAAGAGGACCCGGTGCGCATCCTGCGGGTCGGGCGCTTCGTCGCTCGATACGGCTTTGGCGTGGCCGAGGAGACGCTGTCGCTCATGCGCCGCATGGTAGAAGTCGGCGAGGCCGACCACCTGGTCGCCGAGCGCGTGTGGCGCGAGCTCGCGCAAGGGCTCGAGGAGCCGCATCCCGCGCGCATGCTCGCAACGCTGGATGCCTGCGGCCTCACCGCGCGGCTGCTACCCGAGCTCGCGCGCGACCGCGCAGCGCTCGAGCGCGCGGCCGAGGCGGGCGCGCCGCTCGCGGTGCGCTTCGCCGTGCTGACCTGGGGACTGCCGGAAAGCGCGGTGCGCGCGCTCTGCGAGCGGCTGAAGCCCCCCAACGAGGAGCGCGACCTTGCGCTCGCCGCGAGCCGTTGCCGGCCCTTGCTCAGGGCGCGCGCGGCGCGCGAGCTGCACGAGCTCTTGAGGCACGCCGACGCGCTCAGGCGGCCCGAGCGCTTCGCGCAGCTGCTCCAGGCCGCGCGGTTCGCCGAGCCCGAGCTCGACCTGTCGCAAATCGTGGCCGCCCAGGCAGCCGTCGCGGAGGTCGACGCGGCGGCAATCGCGATCCAGTTTCCCGGCGAGGTCGGCAAGCGCGTCGAGCAGGCGCGCGAGGCTGCAATTGCGAGGGCAATAGTAGGCAGGTAAAGTATCTACTATACGAAGGTATAGTGGATACTGAACACCGCATTCTGGAGGCTGCCGAGCGGCTATTCGCCGAGCGCGGCTACGCCGCCGCCCGAACGGCCGAGATCGCTCGCGCGGCGAAGGTCACGGAACGCACGCTCTTCAAGTACTTCCCCGACAAGGACACGCTGCTGGAGCGCGTGCTTTCCCCGGCGATCCTCGCCGCGGCCACGCCGCCGCCCTCGGGCGAGGCGCCCTTTTCGGCCTGGTTCGAGACGCTGCTGCGCCAGCGGATCGCTGTGGCGGGGGCGCGTCCGCACGCGCTTCGCGTCGTGCTCGTCGAGCTGCTCACTCGCGCTGAATCCCGGCGGCGCTTCGCGCCGCTATGGAAGCGCGATCTCTGGGGCGGCCTCGTCAGGGCGGTGGCGCGCTTCCAGGCGCGCGGCGAGCTGCGCGCCGACCTCGACGCCGAGTCGCTCGCGCGCATGGTCCTTTCGCTCGCCCTCGGGTACCTGCTCACGCGGACGCTGGTCGCGCCGGAGCTCGCCTGGGACGACGGGCGGGAGATCGCCCGCCTGCTGGAGGTGCTGCGCCGGGGCGCCGCCTCAGGCGGGCAGGTCTGAGGCCGGAAAGAGCAGGCGCGAAAGGGACTGGAAGCGCGAGTACAGCTCGAGCTGCGTGCGCGCAGCCATGTTGACCACCGCGTAGCGGTAGCTGCCCATCCACTTCATCTCGCGCGCGAGGCTCGCGCCGCGCTTCAGGTAGAGCATCAGGTGCGCCTCGGGAAATTCCGCGTGCACGCGTGCGATCTGCGAAGGCGTGGGATGCGCCGACAGCGGCTTGCCGTCGAACTTGCGCAGCGCGAAGCTCGCCGCGTGGCCAAAGCGCGGTGCAGCTGCCGCGGCCTCCGGCGCCTCGCCCGCGGCGAGCGCGAGCAGCAACTCGTAGGGCTGCACCCCGTCCACGCACTCGTAGAGGTACGACAGCTGCGAGGCCATGCGCGGATTGAGCTCGATCACCGAGAGCCGTCCGGTCTGCGGGTTCCAGCAGAACTCCAGGTTGAAGAAGCCGTACCGGTAGCCGATGCCGGCGAGCAGCCGCTCGGCAAGCGCGCTCATCCGCTCGCGCGCGTCCGCCAGCAGCCGCGAGGGATACTCGAAGCTGCGAAACGCGCAGGTGCCGGGGTACATGTTCTCGTCGATCACGCCGAGCACGTGCACTTGCCCGCCGTGCACGTACCCGTCCATGCTGACCTGCACGCCCTCGAGCAGCTCCTCGGCGATCATGTGGTGGGCGTCGAGCTCGTAATCGGTGTACCAGCGCATCAGGTCGTTGAAGGGCTTCACGATGCGCTGGATCACCCACTTCTCGAACGGCCAGAACGTCAGGTGCCGGCGCAGCTCCTCGAAGCTGTCAACGCGCCGCGCGAGCACCGAGAACGTGGCGCGCACCGGCTTCACGAAGCAGGGCAGCTCGAAGGGCAGGTCGCGCCGCTCGCGCACCGCGTAGGGGAATGCCGCGAAGCGCGCCGCGGCCTCGGGCGCGATGCGCGTGAAGGCCTGCCGCGCGTAGAACTTGTGCTGGGCAGTGACGATCACGCGCGGATCGTTGCCGGGCAGCCCGAGCCGCTCGGCCACCACGGCAGCGATCAGCGCGCCGAAGTACTCGTTGTTGCTGAACACGCCGTCGAGGCGCTCGCCGCGGAAGCGCTCGAGCAGGCGGTTGACGAAGCGAAAGACGTCGAACGACGCGAGCTGCACGTTCGACGGAAAGCGGAACAGGTCGAAGCCGGCGTAGACGAACTCGTAGCGACCGCGATACTCCGGGCGCTCGAATTCGAGCCGGTCCCACTCCTTCGGGAAGAGGACGAGGATCCTTTTCATGCCGCTCCCGGGAACAGTCGCGCGGGCGCGGCTATTCCTTACGGCTTCATATTACGCGGCCGACCAGCCAGGCAACGAAGCAAAACAGCACGCTGCTCGCGAACGGGATGAAGTAGTCGCGGCCGCGAACGCGGAAGCGGACGTCCCCGGGCAGGCGACCGATGCCCAGGCGCTGGATCCAGGGGGTCGCGGCCGAGAGGATCGCGAGCGACAGCAGGATGGTGAGCAGCCACTTGATCATCAAGCGCGGGAGGATACACTCGCCCGCTTTGCCGGGAGCTGCGCGTGATCGACCTCTACACTTGGAGCACCCCGAACGGCCGCAAGGTCTCGATCATGCTCGAGGAGTGCGCGCTGCCCTACACGGTGCATCCAGTCAACATCGGCAAGGGCGAGCAGCACACGCCCGAGTTCCTCGCCATCAACCCGAACAACCGCATTCCGGCCATCGTCGATTCCGAGGGTCCGGACAGCAAGCCGCTCACGCTCTTCGAATCGGGCGCGATCCTGATCTACCTGGGCGAGAAGACCGCGAAGTTCATCCCGAAGGACGTGCGCGCGCGGCTGATCTGCCTGCAGTGGCTGATGTTCCAGATGGGCGGCGTGGGCCCGATGTTCGGCCAGGCGCACCACTTCATCCGCAACAAGGAAGTGGTGCCCTACGGCATCAAGCGCTATACGGACGAGACGCGGCGCCTCTACAGCGTCATGAACAAGCGCCTCGGCGAAGCGCCGTACCTCGCGGGCGAGGACTACACGATTGCCGACATCGCGACCTTCCCCTGGGTCGCGCGCTTCGAGTGGCACAAGGTGGACCTCAACGACTTCCCGGCCGTGAAGCGCTGGTTCGACCGCATCTACGAGCGCCCCGCTGTCGAGAAAGGCATGGCAGTCCCCACACCCCCGTAATTGGGGAC
>JBOIFE010000290.1:0-29501 GCA_050741015.1 Burkholderiales bacterium
GCGCCATGCGGATCACGTCGCCGGTGTTGAAGCGCGTGCCGCGCACCTTCGCCAGCTCCCAGCCCGGCCCCAGGTAGCGCGCGCGCCACTCGGGGTTCGACTGGAAGCCGCCCGCGGCGAGCACCACGCTCTTCGCGCGCACCTCGACGGTCCTGCCGTCCCGCTTCACGCGCACGCCCTTCACGCCGCCGTCATCGGCGAGCAGCCCTGTTGCGCGCGCCTTGTACCAGACCTCGATGCCGTGCTTCTTCGCTGCGTTCGTGAGCGACTCGACCAGCCCGGGACCGCCGCCAACGGCTTCCACCGTGAGCCCGCCCCAGAACTTGAACTTGCCGCCGATGTTGAACGCCTGCCGGCCCCAGGCCGCGGTGAAGCGCATGCCCTTCGTGCGCATCCACTCGACGGTAGCGAGGCTGCGCTTCACCAGGATCTCGGTGAGGTCGGGGTCGCAGCGGTATTCGGTAACGCGCGCCATGTCGTCGAGGAACTGCTCCTCGGTGTAGGTGCCGAAGTCGGTGCGCGCAATTTCTTCGGGCGTGAGGTCGGGGATCGCGCGCTTCAAGTCCTCCACCCCCGCGTAGGCGACGCGCATCAGCCCGGCGGTGAAGCGCGAGTTGCCGCCCGCCTCGTCCTCGTTCGAGCGCTCGAGCACGAGCACCTTCTGCACCTTCTCGCGCGCCGAGAGCGCCGCGCAGAACGCGGCGTTGCCCGCGCCGACCACGATGACATCGTAAACGTCTGCCACATCCACTCCCGATTGTGATCCGGCGCGCGACGTGATTATGACTTACCATCACCGCGTCATGCAGGAAGGCATGCTCGCAATCTGGCACGACGTCGCCGCAGGCAGCGAGGCGGCGGTCTCGCACTGGTACAACACCGAGCATCATCCGGAGCGCCTTTCGGTGCCAGGATTCCTGGAGGCCTGCCGCTATCGGCTTGCCGGCGGCGAAGGACGCCAGTTCATGAGCCTGTATCGCACGCGGGACCCGGGCGTGCTGGCTTCGCCGGGCTACCGCGCGCGTCTCGAATCGCCCACGCCGCGCACGCGCGAGATCATGCCGCTGTATCAGAACATGTCGCGCACCGTATGCCGCATCGCCCTGTCGCTCGGCTCCGCGCAGGGAGGATGCATGGCCGTGCTGGCCGGGAACGACACCTTGCCCGATGCCCGAATCGGTGACGTCCTCCCCGAGCTGTCTCAGTTGCCGGGGGTGCTGCGCTGCCGATGGCTGCGGTCCGAGGTCTCGCCCTCGGGCGGCCCGGGCACGATCGAATCGGCGCTGCGCCCCGGCGGCGACGGCAGCCTGGCCTGGGCCGCGCTGATAGATACCAATGAAGTCGACGAAGCGCGAGACTCTCTCGATCGGCTCGAAAAAGCTCTCGCACCCAAATTGATCCTGCAGTCGGCGGTCTACCGCCTGGTCTACGCTGGAGGTGCAGCATGAACCACTGGAAAATAGCATTCACGATGACGATGGCCGGCGCCTGCCTGGCGCTCGGCCTGCAGGCGGCACAGGCGGCGGGGCGGCACGACCGCACCTGCGCCGAGGATGCGAAGAAGTTCTGCAGCGAGGTCAAGCCGGGCGGCGGCAAGCTGGTCCAGTGCCTGTCCTCGCACGAGGCCGAGCTCGCGCCCGCCTGCAGCGAGCGCCTGAAGGCCGGCAAGGCGCGAATGGAAGAGTTCGTCGCGGCCTGCAAGCCCGACGTGGAGAAACTTTGCAAGGGCACGGAGCCGGGCTCGGGCCACGTGCTGCAGTGCCTGAAGGGACACGAGGCGGAGCTTTCGGCCGGATGCAAATCCCAGTTCTCGAAATCGAAGCACAACCGCGCCGCCACGCAGTAGCCTGGCCCATGCCGCGCGGCGTCGTCGACCTGGAAGGACTGCTGAGCCCGGAGGCAAAGGCGCTGCGCGACATGGCGCCCGCCCGCGGAATGCCGTTCGGCATCCGCAAGCTCGGCCACGTCGTGATCATGGTGCAGGACCTCGAGCGCTCAACGGCTTTCTACACCGGCGTGATGGGATTTCGCGTCTCCGACGTCTATCCGGACACGATGATGAAGGGCGGCATGGTGTTCCTGCGCTGCCAGACCGACCACCACAGCCTCGCGCTGGTCGGCGGCGCCGCGAGCGCGCCCACCGCTCGCGAGCTGCACCATCTCGCCTTCGAGGTGACGACGCTCGAGGAGCTCTTCGCGGCACGCGAGCACCTGCGCGCCAAGGGCGTCAAGGTCGACTTCGAAGGTCGGCGCCGCGCGGGCTGCCAGGTGGCGGTGGAGTTCCGCGATCCCGACGGGCACTTCCTCGAGATCTTCTGGGGCCTGGACCAGGTGGGCAGCGACGGGCGCGTGCGACCGCCGCAGGAGTGGCGCGAGACGCACTCGCTGGAGGAGGCGGTCGCCGACGCGCCGCCGGGACAGGACACGACGCTGCGCGGCAAATGAAAGCGCTGCTCGGCGACTACGCCGTCACCGCGGCGTTCAAGCGGCGCGCGCCGCTCGAGTTCGAGGACGTGAAGCCGCCCAGCGCGGGCTTCAAGCGCGTGGTGCGCGGCCTGGAGTTCGACCTCGCCGAGCTCGCGATCACGACCTTCCTGATGGCGAAGGCGGCGGGCAAACCCTACCGGCTATTGCCCGCCGTCGTGCTCGCGCGCATGCAGCATGGGCGCCTCGTGCGCAACGCCGAACGCGGCCCGCTCGCGCCGCGCGAGCTCGAGGGCAAGCGCATCGGCGTGCGCTCCTACTCGGTGACCACCGGCATGTGGATTCGCGGCATCCTCGCCGAGGACCACGGCCTGGACTGCGACCGCATCACCTGGGTCACGTTCGAGGAGGCGCACGTCGCTGAATTCCGCGATCCGCCGAACGTCGAGCGCGCGCCGGCCGGAACGAAGCTCGAGGCCCTGTTGCTCGCTGGCGAGATCGACGCCGCGGTGACGGGCGACGCGCCGATCGCCGATCCGCGCATCGTGCCGGTGATACCGGACCCCGAGGGCGCGGCGCGCGACTGGCGCACGCGCACGGGCGCGATCCAGATCAACCACGTGGTGGCGGTCAAGGACACGGTGTCGAGGACCGACGCCGATGGGCTGCTGCGATTGCTCGGCGAGAGCGCCGCCGCCGCCGGCAATCCGGAGTTCAACCCCGTCGGCCTGGAAGCGAACCGCCGCAACCTCGAGGTCGCGATCGATTATGTGCACCGCCAGCGACTCATCCCGCGGCGCTATCCGGTAGAGGAGCTCTTCGCGTGATCATCGACTGCCACGGCCACTACACCACCGCGCCGCAGGCCCTATGGGACTGGAGGAAACGCCAGGTCGCCGGTGGCGTGCCGGGCGCACTGAAGATTTCGGACGACGAGATCCGCGCCTCGCTCGAGGGCGCGCAGCTGAAGCTGCAGCGCGAGCGCGGCACCGACCTGACGTTCTTCTCGCCGCGCGCGGGCTCGATGGAGCACCATGTGGGCGACGCGGCGATGAGCGCCGCCTGGTCGCGCCAATGCAACGACCTGATCCACCGCGCCTGCTCCCTCTACCCTCAGAACTTTGCGCCGGTGTGCCAGCTGCCGCAGTCCCCGGGCGCCGAGCCCGCGGGCTGCATCCCCGAGCTCGAGCGCTGCGTGCGCGAGCTCGGCTTCGTCGGCGCCAACCTCAATCCCGACCCTTCGGGCGGATGGTGGAAGTCGCCGCCGCTCCCGGACCGCTCGTGGTACCCGCTCTACGAGAAGCTCGTCGAGCTCGACGTGCCGGCGATGGTCCACGTGAGCTCGTCGTGCAACCCGGCCTTCCACTTCACCGGCGCCCACTACATCAACGCCGACACGACGGCGTTCATGCAGTTCCTGACCTCGGACCTGTTCAAGGACTTTCCGACGCTCCGTTTCGTCATCCCGCACGGCGGCGGCGCCGTGCCCTACCACTGGGGCCGCTACCGCGGCCTCGCGCAGGACATGAAACGCCCGCCGCTCGCGGAGCTGCTGCTCGGCAATGTGTTCTTCGACACCTGCGTCTACCACCAGGCCGGAATCGACCTGCTGCTTCGCGTCATCCCGGCCGAAAACATCCTGTTCGCCGCCGAGATCGTCGGCGCAGTGCGAGGCATCGACCCCGAGACCGGCCACTACTTCGACGACACGCGCCGCTACATCGACGCCGCCGCGCTGCCGGCCGAAGACCGCGAGAAAATCTACTGGGGCAACGCTCGTCGCGTCTACCCGCGCCTCAGAGCTAGAATGGGGGCCGCATGAAGATCGTCATCACCTACTGCGTTCCCTGAAACTACCTGCCCCGGGCGGTCAGTCTGGCTGCCCAGATCAAGCAGGCGCTGGGGATTGAAGCGGAGCTCGCGAAGGGCGTGAGCGGCGTGTTCGATGTCGCTTGCGACGGCAAGCTCGTCTTCTCCAAGCACCGCGAGTCGCGCTACCCCGAGCCCGAGGAGATCATCCGCGCGCTGGGCGCGCTGAAGGGTTGACGACGTTGATCGGCGCGCCCGCGGCATAGGCGACGACCTGGTCGAAGATGTCGGCGAACTGCAGCTCGTACTCCTCGCGCGTCACATAGCCGATGTGCGGCGTGCAAACGACGTTTTCCATCGAAAGCAGCGGGTCGGCCGGGTTGAGGAGCGGCTCGGTCTCGTAGACGTCCACCGCGGCCCGCGCCGGGCGGCCCGCCCTTAGCGCAGCGACCAGCGCGCCGGGCGCGACCAGCCCCGCGCGGCTGGTGTTGACGAAAAGCGCGTCGGGCTTCATGCGCGCGAGGTCCGCCGCGCCCACGATGCCACGCGTGGCCGGCACCAGGCGCATGTGCAGCGTGACGACGTCGCATTCCGCGAAAAGCGCTTCCTTGCTGGCCGCTGCCTCGTAGCCGTCGGCGCGCGCACGCTCGAGCGATTCCGGCCGTGCCCACACCTTCACCTGCATTCCGAATGCTCGCGCGTAGCCGGCGACCGCGCTGCCGATGCGGCCGTAGCCGAACACGCCCAGCGTCCGGTCGCGCAGCGTGCGGCCGACGCCGATCTGCCAGCGCCCGGCCTTCAGCGAGGCCATCTGTTGCGGGATTTCGCGCTCGGCGGCCAGCACCAGGCCCCAGGTGAGCTCGGCTGCGGCATAGGAAGGCGCGCCCGGGTGCTGGTAGGAGCACACGAGCACCCCGAGCCGCGTGCAGGCGTCGATGTCGATGTGCGGATAGACGCTGCGCTGGCTGATCAGGCGAAGCTTCGGCAGTCGCTCGAGCAGCGGCGCGCGGATCTGCGTGCGCTCGCGGATCAGCACCAGCGCCTCGGCGTCCGCGAGCCGCGTCGCGAGCACGTCGGTGTCCTGCACATGATCGTTCCAGACCCTGACCTCATGGCCCGCGAGGCGCGAGAAGCTGGGCAGCGTGCGCAGCGTGTCGAAGATGTCGTCGAGGATCGCGACCTTCACCGGGCAAGCGCCCGGGGCAGCGCCGCGGCCTTCCCCGGATGCACGTGCCCGCACTGCGGGCAGCTGCGGTCGCCCGCGTAGAAGCGCTCGAAGAGCGGCGGCAGGTCGGTCACGATGTTCTGCACGTTGACTTCGACGCGATGCACGCGCGCCCAGCACTTCGGGCAGTACCACTCGAAGGCGTCGTTCACTTCCTTCGGCCGCACCTTCTCGACCACCAGCCCCACCGAGCCCGTCTCGGGCCGCTGCGGCGAGTGCCGCAGGTGCCCCGGGATCAGCAGGATCTCGCCCTCGCGGATCGGGAGGTCGCGGGGCTTGCCGTCCTCGATCACCTTGAGAATCATGTTGCCGCGCAGCTGGTAGAAGAGCTCCTCGTAGGGATCGTCGTGGTAGTCGGTGCGCGCGTTCGGTCCGCCCACCACCATGACGACGAGGTCGCCCGCTTCGCTGAACACGTGCTGGTTGCCCACCGGGGGCTTGAGCAGGTGCGCGTGCTCGTCGATCCAGCGCGAAAAATTGAAGGCGGCGAGCGCCATGCGCGGATTCTAGATGAGCGCGCCGGCTACGTCCCGGGTCAGGGCTCCGAGGTGGGCGTATTCGCCAGCAGGGCCCGCAGTTCCTGCGCCGGCAGCGGCCGGCTGAAGTGGAAGCCCTGGTAGTCGTCGCAGCCGGCGCGCGCGAGGAAATCGAGCTGCACTTCGTTTTCGACGCCCTCGGCGGTGATCTTGAGCTTCATGCTGCGCGCCAGCGCGACCGTCGCGGCGATGATCGCCTCGTCATGGCTGTCGGCGCCGATGTCCTTGACGAACGAGCGGTCGATCTTCAGGCGATGCAGCGGGAAGCGCTTGAGGTAGTTCAGGCTCGAATACCCGGTGCCGAAATCGTCCACCGCCAGCTGCACGCCGAGGCGGCGCAGCTCGCGCATCGCGGCCACCGCCTGCCTCGGGTTGGTCATGGCGGTGCTTTCCGTGATTTCGACCTCCAGCCAGCCTGCGCGCAGGCCCGTTTGCGCGAGGATCGCCGCCACCACGCCCGCGAGGTTGGTCTGGCGGAACTGGCGCGGCGACAGGTTGACCGCCATCGTGAGCGCCAGCCCCTCGCGCTCCCAGGCCACGGCCTGTGCGCAGGCAGTGCGCAGGACCCACTCGCCGATCGGCACGATGAGCCCGGTTTCCTCGGCGATCGGGATGAACTGCCCCGGGCTGATTGCGCCCAGCTCGGGGTTGTTCCAGCGCAGCAGCGCTTCCACGCCCATCACCGCGCCGCTGCGCAGGCTCACCTTGGGCTGGTAGTGCAGCGTGAACTCGCCGTTGCCGAGCGCACGCCGCAGCCGCGATTCGAGCGCGATGCGCTGCCCGTGCTTCTCGCCGGTGTCGGGGACGTAGGACTGGCAGCCGTTGCCGCCGTCCTGCTTCACGCGCCGCATGGCGATCTCGGCGTGCGACAGCAAGCTGCGCGCATCGTCGCCGGCTTCGCGGTAGACGGCGACGCCGATGCTGGGGGGGATGAAGACCTCGTTGCCGTTGACGCCGAACGGGTTGCCCAGCGACTGGCTGACCTTCTCGGCCACCGTCGCCACGTCGCCCGTGCCGGACACGCTCTCCAGCAGCACCGCGAACTCGTCGCCGCCAAGCCGGCCCACGGTGTCTTCCTCGCGCAGGCAACCGCGCAGGCGCGACGCGACCTGGCGCAGCAGCGCATCGCCCGCGTCGTCGCCCAGGCTCTCGTTCACCTGCTTGAAGCGGTCGAGGTTGATCAGCATCACGCCCAGCGTCTCGCCGCGGCGGCTGGCGCGCCGGCAGGCCACCGCGAGGCGGTCGCGGAACAGGTCGCGGTTGGGCAGGCCGGTGAGCAGGTCGTGCTGCGCGAGGTGGCGGCTTCTCTCCTCGGCGAGCCGGCGCGCGGTGACGTCGGTGAGCACGCCGTCGATGCGCAGCGCGCGCCCGTTCTCGTCGCGCACCAGCTGCGCGACGCTGTTCACGGTGCGGATCTCGCCGTCGGTGCGCACGATGCGGTACTCGATCTCGCGCGTGCCCTGGCGCAGCAGCAGCGCGTTGCTGGACTCCACCCACTCGCGGTCCTCGGGGTGGATCATGCGCGACCACAGCGCCGGGTCGGCGACGAAGGCCTCCGCGGCGAATCCGTACAGGCGCTCGACGGGCGGGCTGACGTAGAGGATCTCGGAATTGTCGGGGCGCCGCGAGTACACCACTTCGCGCAGGCTCGACAGCAGGTCCTGCAGCCGCTTTTGCGCGGTGCGTGCCTTGGCCTCGCTCGCCTCGACGTGGGCCTCGGCCTCCACCTGTTCGGTGACATCCAGCGTCATGACGTACATGCCCTGGAATTTGCCCGCGGGCGACATGTCCGGCACGCGGTAGACCTCGATGGTGCGAGGCGCGCCGGATTTGCCGCGGTGCGCGCGGCGGTATTTCTCCGTCTCGCCGCGCCGCAGCTGCGGAAGTGTCTGGCTGATCTGGCCGTAGACCTCCTCGCCCGTGATCTCGGCCAGCGTGCGGCCGGGCATGGACTCGGGCGCCGCATCGTTCAGTTCGCCGAAGCCCGCATTGGCGTAGCGGCAGCGCAATTCGGCGTCGAAGTAGGCGATCGCGGCGGGAACGTTGTCGGCGATGAGACGCATCTGGTGGGTCAGCCGGCGCTGGCGCGTGGTGAGCTCGATCAGCACGGCGGCCGCCAGCAGGATCAGCAGGCTGATCAGCGCCGCGCCAGCGTAGTACTCGCGCCGGCGCAGGTCGAATGCGGCCAGCGCCTCGCCCGGTACGACGCCCACCACCACGGTCCAAAGCAGGCCGACGAGCAGCAGGCCGCTGAGAAGGATGCAGTTGCCCAGGCGCCCCAGCCGGATCATGGGCGGCTCCGGTGGCCCGCCAGCGCGAGCGCCTGGGCGGCCGTGCCGATCAGCTCTGCGTGCAGGCGATCCTTGGGCAGGTAGGCGTGGGCGCCGGCGGCGATCGCCGCGTCCACGTAGTGCTGGCCGGTCAGGTAGGAAACCACCACGATGGCGAGCGCGGGCAGGCAGGACTTCAGCCGGCGCGCGAGCTCGATGCCGTTGCCATCGGGCAGGTGCACGTCCAGCAACGCCAGCTGCGGCGCATGCTCCCGGCACAGCTCGAGCGCGCGCGCCACCGTGCCGGCTTCCAGGATCCGCGCCTGGGGAAAGCCCGCCTGCAGGAACCCGCACAGCGAGTCCCGCATCACGTCCTGGTCTTCGACAACGAGAAAATGCATGGGACGCGCACAGTAGGGCCGCGCCGGCATGGCGTCTGTAGGGAGACCTGGACAGTCGCGACGCGGCGCGACTTATGTCACGCTTCAACCGGTGGGCGTAAGGCCCTGCTGCAGGGCGAACTTGACCAGCGCGGGCACGTCGCGCACGCCCAGCTTCTTCATGATGCGGCTACGGTAGGTGTCGACCGTCTTCGGCGACAGGTGCACTTCGCGCGCGATGTCGGCGCTCGAGCGGCCTTCGACCACCAGTTGCAGCACCTGGCGCTCGCGCGCGCTCAGGCTGTCCAGCGGGCTCGCGGGCGTTGCGCCGCGCTCCACCTGCGCGTAGGCCTCGCGCAGGGCCGGGCTGAGGTAGCGCTGCCCGGCGCGCACCGCCCTCAGCGCCGCGAGCACCTCCCCGCCCACCGATTCCTTCAGCACGTAGCCCGAGGCGCCCGCCTCGAAGGCGCGGTACACGTGCTCGGTGGACGAATGCATCGACAGGATGATCACGCGGGTCGTGGCGCACTTCGCGAGGATCAACCGGGCAGCGTCCAGGCCGTTCAGGTCGGGCATCGAAATGTCCATCAGGACGACGTCGGGCTGCAGCGCCTCGGCGAGGCGCAGCGCATCGCGCCCGTTGCCGACTTCGCCGACCACGCTGACCTCGGCGCTTGGGGCGAGCAGCGCGCGCAGGCCTTCGCGCAGCACTGCGTGGTCGTCGGCGAGCAGCACGCGCAGGCTCACGCCGCCGCCCGGTCCACGGCCACCTCGACGCGAGTTCCACTCCCCGGTACAGAGTCGATTCGCAGGCGCGCATCGACCGCGGCGGCACGCTCGCGCATCGTCGCGATGCCGTAGCTCGCGCCCGGCGCCGGGCGCGCGGGATCGAAGCCGACGCCATCGTCGGCGATCGTCAACTTCGCGAGCCGCGGTGCGGCGCGCAACGTCAGCACGGCGCGCCGCGCCCGCGCGTGCTTGACAATGTTGTTGAGCGCCTCCTGAGCGACGCGGAACAGCGCGGTCTCGATGGCGAGCGCGAGGCGCGGCTCGGGCTCCTCGCCAACGACCTCGATCGCGATGCCGGCGCGCACGGAGAGCGCGGCGCAGTGGTGGCGCAGCGCGGCGAGCAGACCGTATTCATCGAGCGCCGCGGGGCGCAGCTCCGCCATCACGTCGCGCACCTGCCGCGACGTCGACTCGATCAGCGCGCGCGCATCGTCCAGCCGGAGTTTTTGCGCCGGTGCGACTCCACCCGAGAGCTCGGTGTCCAGAACGCCGAGGTTCAGCTGCAGCGCCGACAGGTTCTGCCCGACGCGATCGTGCAGCTCGCGGTTGATGCTGCGCCGTTCCTCTTCCTGGACTTCGACCAGGCGGCGCGCCATCTCGCGCAGCTCCGCGATCCTCGCGTCGCGCTCGCCCAGCACGATGGCCGGGATCAGGCTGAGCAGCGCGACCGCCGCGAGCGCGGCCTGCGTGACGTAGACGTAGTCGCCCGACGCCACGTCGGCCGCGACCAGGCCGGCGTGCCACTGGGTCGTGAAGAAGGTCACCAGCACGGACATCAGCAGGTTCGCGCTGGCCGCGCCCGCGGTGCCAAAGCGCAGCGCCGCCCACAGCAGCGGCGCCATCAGGTAGCCCTTGCCCGGGCTCATGATCCCCGGGCCTTCGAACAACAGGTAGCCTGTCAGCGCGAGCAGGATCGCCAGGAGCAGCCCGGCCTCGAGCAGGCGCCCGGGGCGCAGGAGGCGCCGGCCCGCGGCGCGCGGCATCGCGTACCAGGCCAGGATGAATGGGGCGAGCAGCAGGATCGCAGCCGCATTGCTACCCCACCACACCTGCCACGACTGCCAGAAGGCCGTGCTCAACCCGAACGAAACCAGGACCGCCGAGGCCAGCGCCGCGCCGGCCGCGGCGCTCACGCCGGCGGCGAGCGCCATCAGCCCCAGGAATTCCTTCAGCGTCGCGAGCGTCGGGCGGGCAGAGACGAAGCGCCGCACCAGCCAGGCGCCGCCCAAAGCCTGCAAGGCGTTGATCGCGCCGAAGAGCACGGCGACGGAAGGGGCCGTGCCTTGAATCGTGTCGAAAGCGATGTTGGCGGCGAATCCCGCGGCCGCGAGCAGCGGCCACTCGCGAGAAGCACAGAGCACGAATACAGCGATGCCCAGCCCGGCGGGCAGCCAGTAGCTGATGTAAGTGCTGCCTGGCACCGACAGCAGCCGGCTGGCCTCGGCGCAAGCAAAGTAAGCAGCACCGTACAGGACAGCGCGTAGGACCATGATGCCTTCTCCCCGCGGCGGACGAGCCAGGCTACACCGGTCGACGCGCCTCAGGAGGTCTTGCGGAAGTTCGCGGCGGCCTGCTTGACGGCTTCGTTCAGTTCTACCCACGCGCGCCGCAGCCCGGCCTTGAGCGAGGGCGCCGCGGCGGCGCTGCGCCGGCCCAGCTTCTGCGCCGCCTTCTTCGCCTGCGCCTGCCGCACGCGCAGCGCCTGCAGTTGCTTGGCGTAGCGCGCCTGGAAGTCGCGCTCGGCGCGCTTGGCCTGCCCGAGCAGCTTGTCGAGCCTTTGACGGAGCGTCTGGAGTTCCTGCCTGGTCTTCCCGCCCGATGCCGCCTTGCGTTTCTTCCTTGCCATGGCTGCCCCTCCTTGATGGCGCCAGTCTACCCGGCGGCAATCAGGCTCGCCAGCAGGTCGGCGTCCTCGCGCAGGCGCGCCGACGGCCCGTCGTAGGCGACCCGCCCCTTGTCGAGCACCACCGTGCGCCTGGAGAAATCGAGCGCGACGCGGCTGTTCTGCTCGACGAGCACGATCGCGAGTCCGCCCTCCCCGCGCAGCCGCGCGAGCACCTGTGCAAGTGCCTGCACGATCACGGGCGCGAGGCCTTCGGTGGGCTCGTCCATCAGCAGCACCTCGGGGTTGGTGAGCAGCGCGCGCGCGATGGCGAGCATCTGCTGCTCGCCACCCGAGAGCTGCGTGCCGCCGTGGCCGAGCCGCTCGCGCAGGTTGGGAAAGAGCTCGAACACGCGCGCGGCAGTCCACGGCCCGGGGCGCGCGCCGATCTCGAGGTTCTCGCGCACCGTGAGCGAGGGGAAGATCTCGCGCTCCTGCGGCACCCAGGCGAGGCCCGCGCGTGCGCGCGCATGCGCGGGCGCGGTTTCGATGCGCCGGCCCCCGAGCTCGATCGCGCCCGCGTGCAGCGTGGTGTGGCCCATGATCGTGGCAAGCAGCGTCGACTTGCCCACGCCGTTCCTGCCGATGAGGGACAGGCTCTCGCCCGGCGCCAGCGCGAGGTCCACCCCTTCGAGCACGTGCGTCGCGCCGTAGCCCGCGACCACGCCCGCAATCCTGAGCGCCTCAGGCATCGGCGGCCGCGCCGAGATACACGGCGCGCACCTCGGCGTGGGCGGCGATCGCGGCGGGCGCCCCCTCGGCGAAGATCGCTCCGCCCACCATCACCGTGATGCGCTCGGCGAAGCGGAACACCAGGTCCATGTCGTGCTCGATGATGAGCACCGCGATGTCGCGCGGCAGCGCGGCAATCGCTTCGAGCAGGATGTGGTGCTCGGCCGCGGGAATGCCGGCGGCGGGCTCGTCGAGCAGCAGCACGCGCGGCGCGAGCCCGAGCGCGATCGCGATCTCGACCAGGCGCTGGCGACCGTAGGGCAGCTCGGCCACGGGACGCCCCGCGTCGTCCGCCAGCCGCATCGACTCGACCAGCCGCACCGCCTCGGCGGTGACGTCGGCGCGACTGCCCGCGGGCCGCAGCGCGTCGCCGCCCGCGCCCAGGCGCTCGGCGACCGCGATCGAGACGTTCTCGAGCACCGTGAGGCCGCGGAAGAGCTGGTTGATCTGGAACGTGCGCACGATACCGCGCTTGACGCGCCGCGCCTGCGCGAGTCGCGTCACGTCCTCGCCGCCGAGCAGCACCTGGCCGCCCGAAGGCGGCAGCGCGCCGGAGAGCAGGTTGACGAACGTCGTCTTGCCCGCACCGTTGGGGCCGATCAGCGCGTGGCGCGCACCGGCCTCGAGCCGGAAGTCGATGCCGCGCGCGACCTCGAGCGCACCGAAGCTCTTGGCGAGCGCGCGCGTCTCGAGCAGCGCCGCGCTCATCGCGCGGCGCTCCGCCGGCGCCAGGCGGCGAGGAGCCCGAGCATGCCGTTGCGCGCAAACAGCGCCACCGCCATCAGCAGCAGCCCGAGGCCCAGCTGCCAGGCCGTCGGGTAGGCCTTGGAGAGCAGGTTCTCCAGCAGCAGGTAGGCGAGCGCGCCGACGAAGGCGCCGTAGAGCCGCCCATAGCCGCCGAGGATCAGGATGATCAGCACGCCCGCCGAGCGATCGAGCGAGAGCACGCCGAGATTGACGTAGCTGGTGGTCTGGACGAACACGGCACCCGCCACGCCGGCGAGCGCGGCGGAGATCGCGTACGCGACCTGCTGGCGCGCGCGGACCGGCGCGCCGACCGCGTGCATGCGCAGCAGGTTCTCGCGGATGCCGGTCAGGCTGCGGCCGAAGGAGGAGTACACCACCGTGCGCACGACGACGAACCCGACGAACAGCACCGCGAGCGCGTAGAGGTACTGCGAGCGGAAGAAGAGCACGTCGAAGTCGAACACGCCCAGGATCGGCTTGAAGGCAAGCCCCGGCACGCCGTCGAAGCCCCCGGTCCACGACGCGAACATGTTGGCCGCCTGCTCGAGTAGCGCCATCGTGCACAGCGTCAGCATGAGCAGCGTCAGCCCCTGCGTGCGCAGCAGCACCCAGCCGCTCGCGAGCCCGAGCAGTCCCGCGACCAGCGCCGCGGCCGCGAGCCCCGACAGCGGCTCGGTCCAGCCCGCGTGTGCCGCAAGCATCGCGACCGTGTAGGCCCCGGCGCCGAAGAAAGCGGCGTGCCCGAGCGTGACGATGCCGGCGTAGCCGAGCACGAGGTCGAGCGAGAGCGCGAACAGGATCGTGACCAGTACCTGCGTGCCGAACGCGAGGTGCGCGGGGAAGACAAAGTACGCGGCGATTGCCGCCACCCACGGCAGCGCCTCCCAAGCGCGCACACGGTGGCGGCGCGCCGCCTCGAGCGCGGCCGGCAGCGGCACCGCGCTCATGCCCCGCGCCGGCCGAAGATGCCCTGCGGGCGCGCGAGCAGGAAGACGAGCGTCAGCGCGTAGATGAACATCGTGCCGCCCTGCGGAAACTGGACCTTGAGCACGAAGTCGAGCACGCCGATCAGCAGCGCGGCGAAGAACACGCCGCTCACGCGCCCCAGGCCCCCCACGGCGACCGCGATCAGGAAGTAGGCGAGGTACCGCAGCGGATACTGCGGGTCGAGGCCGAGGATCTCGGCGCCGACCCCGCCGCCGACCGCGGCGAGGCCGCTGCCGAGCGCGAACACCAGCGTAAACAGGCGCCCCACGTCCACGCCGAGCGACTGCGCCATGCGGCGGTTGTCCACCGCGGCGCGGATCTGCGCGCCGATGCGCGTGCGCTCGACGCCGAGCCACAGCGCAAGCATGAGCAGCGACCCGGCGGCGATCAGCGCCAGGCTATAGGTGCGGTAGCTGAGGAACCCGAGGTCGGTCTGCCCGCGCAGCCACGCCGGCAGCACGATCGTCTGCGACTCCGGCCCCACGGTCAGCGTCACGGTGGCGATCATGACGAAGACGAGGCCGATCGTGAACAGCACCTGGTCGAGCTCGGCCGCGGCGTAGAGCCGCGCGTACAGAAAGCGCTCCAGCACGGCCGCGAGCGCGGCCACGACGACGAACGCGACCGCGAGCGCGGCGAGGAAGGTCAGCCCGGCGTGGCGCATGAGCAGCACCACGGCGTAGCCGCCGAGCATGGCGAATCCGCCGTGCGCGAGGTTGACGAAGCCCATCAGGCCCATCGTCACCGACAGGCCCACCGACACCACGAACAGCACCATGCCGGAGGCGAGCCCCCCGAGCAGGATGCTCGCCAGGTCCATCTAGCGCGCGGGACCGGTGCGCCCTAATGGGCGCACTTGCCTTCCTTCAGCTCCTTGCACATGTCCTTCACGTGCTCGATGACGCCGATGTTCTTCTGCACCAGGCGCCCGTCCTTCTTCACCAGCTCGCTCAGGTACTCGTTCTGGATGATGTCGCGCGTGTCGGGGTCGATCATGATCGGCCCGCGCGGGCTGTCGTAGGTCCATCCCTTGAGCGCCTTGATCGCGCCCTCGGCGTCGATGTGCCCATGCAGCGCCTGCACGACGTGCGCGATCGCCGCCATGCCGTCGAATCCCTGCACGCCCATGAAGTCGGGCGTCGAGTTCTTGCCGTACTCCTCTTTCCACGCCGCAACCAGCTTGCGGTTGGCCGGGTTGTCGAGGTCGGCGTTGTAGTGGTGCATCGTTACGAGGCCGACTGCGGCATCGCCCATCTCCTGCAGCTTGGTGTCCTGCGTGATGTCGCCCGGGCCGATCAGCCGGATGCCGGCGGCGCGCATGCCGAGCGCGGCGTAGGTCTTGACCACCGCCACGGCGTGGTCGCCCGCGGGCACGAAGACGAAGAACACGTCGGGCTTTTCGTCCTTGGCGCGCTGGAAGAACGGCGTGAAGTCGGGCACCTGCCCGGGGCCACCCATCGGGATCGCGTCGATCACCTTGCCGCCCGCGGACTCGAAGCCGACCTTGAACGCCTCCAGGCTGTCCTTGCCCGGCGGGAAGTCGGTGTAGCCGACGACCGCGGTCTTGGCGCCCATCTGCTTGGCCGCGGCCTGGCCCATCGCGTAGCCCGAGTGCCACATCGAGAACGCCACGCGCGCGATCATCGGCGAGAGGTTCGTGATCCAGGCCGTGCCCGCGTTCATCACGATCATCGGCTTCTTGCCGGCGGTGGCGAGCGCCGCCGAGGCGATGGCGTTCGGCGAGTAGACGAAGCCGGCGAGGATGTCGACGTTGTCCTGCGCGATCAGCTCCTGCACGTCCGTCTTGGCCACCGCGCCGCCGGGATTCTTCGAGTCGCGCTTGATGAGCTCGACCTTGTAGGGCGCGAAGGCGCCGGGATTGAGCTTCAGGTACATCTGCATGCCGCGATCGACCTGCTGGCCGAATTCGGCGCCCACGCCCGTGAGGGGCAGCACGACACCGATCTTGACCGTCTGCGCGGCGGCGCTGCCGGCAAACGCGGCGACCGCCGCTGCGGCCGCGAGCCGCGTCCAGGAATGCTTGCAAGTCATGGTCTCCATCCTCCTATTTATCAGTAGCGGCGTGCGCCGCCGTATTCTTCGTCGAACAGCGAGAACGGCGGCGTGCGCCCGACCAGCGCCTCGATCAGCGCGAGCTCGACGTCCGTGTGGTTGATGAACGGCGCGGGCCGGATGCGCTGCTTCGCACCCGGCGCGAGCACGTAGCGCGGCGCGTTGTGGTGCCTCGACACGATGCGCTCGGTCGCGTCGGGGTCGCCCACCGCGCCGATCAGCGTCTCGCCGTAGCAGGTGCACACGTAGCTCTGGTCGGGCGCGGCCTCGACGTACAGGCCCGTGCCGCGGATGCCGACCGTCGAGGTGGGCGTGACCACGCGCTTGGCGACGTGGCCGAACACCGAGAGCAGCGCGCCGGTCGCGACGCGCAGCGTGGAAATGAGGAAGCCCTCGCCCGCGAGCTCGATGCGGCTGTTCTGCCGCATGAGGAACGCGTCGGTGCCGACGACGAAGATCGCCTGCGCGCCGGGCCCGGTCTCCAGGCTCGAGCTTGCGCCGACGCGCGTGGCGTTCGTCGCCGGCTGGCCGTCGACCTTCACCGCGCCGGTGACTTCATAGACCGAGCGGCCCGCCGGCAGCGGCGCCGGGCGGCGGCCGAAAAATTGCGCGCGCGCCGACCGCCATCCGCCCGCGGCGAGCACGCCCGCCGCCAGCGCCTTCAGCAGGAAGGCGCGGCGCGGGTCTTCTGCTTCCGCGGATCGCTTCGCCATGGACGGAGGGCTTTCGTGCGACGTATTATCACGCGGAGGCCATTCCTGGGGAAGCCGCATGAAGCGCATCGCCGTCCTCGCCGCCGCGCTCGTCCTGGCCGCGCCGCTCGCGCGGGCCGCCGAAGGCTGGCGCTTCGGCGCGCAGGGCGATGCCATTCACGACGATAACGCGACGCGCGGCATCTACGACGGTGCCAAGGCCGACAACCTGGTCTCGGTCCAGGGCGACGCGACCAACAGCATCCTGCTGTCGCCGCAGAGCGGCCTCGTGCTGCGGGGCCTCGCGCGCTACACGGCCTATAACGACATCACGGACTTCAGCAACCTCGCACTCGGCGCGCGCGCCGCGTGGCGCATCCAGCCGTCGCTCGGCTTCGATGCGCCGTGGTACGAGATCGCCGGCGAGGTGCAGCGGCTGCTCTACCCGGACAGCGACCTGCGCGACGGCTGGCTGATCTCGGCCGACGCGAGCGTCGGCGCCTACGTCACCGATCGCATGCGCCTCTCTGGCGGCTTCGGCATCGACAAGCGCAGCGGCGGCGGCAGCGCGGGCGTGTTCGACTACACGCAGAACCGTCTGTTCGGCAACTTCGACTTGCGCGTGGGCGTGAATACTGCGGTGTACGCGCGGCTGACCCGGATCGGGGGCGACCAGGTATTTAGCTCCGGGTCGCATCAAGGCGGCTCAGCTGTGTGGGAGAACGACCCGGCCCTACAGGGACCCCTCGGACTGGCAACTGCGAACCTTTACCGCATCGATGCCACGACGATGGCTTGGGAGCTCGGCGTCAACGTGCCGTTCGGGCCCGGCCGCGCGTTCGACTTCGGGCTGCAGCGCTACGACTCGAAGGTGAACGACGGACTCTTCAGCGGCCAGAAGTACAGCGCGACGGTCCTGCGCGCGAGCATCCTCTACCGATTCCAGTAGGCGAAGAACCCTTTTCATTCACGGATGTCCATTTTCCTTTGGACGAGCGGAGGAGTTCAATGTCGGACAAGATGCACTGGCGCTTGACGCGCCGCAACGTGGTGGCGGGCGCGGCGGCGCTCGCCGGCCTGTCCATCCTGCCGCGGTTCGCACTCGCGGCCAAGGCGCCCAAGGAGGCGCTGAAGTACCAGGACCATCCCCACGAGAGCCAGGACTGCGCCAGCTGCGTCCAGTTCATCCCCGGCAAGACCGCCAAGGCGATGGGCCAATGCAAGGTCGTGGACGGCCCGATCAGCCCGAAGGGCTGGTGCCTCGCCTTCGTCAAGAAGGCCTGAGCTCCTCGGCGGGCGCCGCCGCCGGCACCTGGATGCCGTCGTAGAGCCAGGCGACGCTTGAGAAATCCTCCGGCGCGCCGGGGGCCGGCGCAAGGACGTCGTTGCGGAGCTCGCGCACCACGTCCGCCGCGTGGTACGCGTCGCCGTAATAGCGCGACATGATCTGCACGCGCGCGGTGCGCTTGTAGCGCGCATCCTCGTACCAACGGAAGGCGCGCGGCCAGTCGAAGCCCGAAATCCGCGCGTAGGCGGCGAGCACGACTGCGTCCTCGATCGCCATGTTCGCCCCCTGGGCGAGGTACTGCAGCGTCGGGTGGGCCGCGTCTCCCAGCAGGGTCACGCGCCCCTTTGACCAGCGCCGCGCGGGCTCGCGGTCGCAGAGCACCCACATCTTCCAGACGTTGATCTTCTCCAGCAGGCGCCGCACCTCGGGCCGCTCGTTCTCGAATTTGCGGTGCAGCTCCCCGGCGTCGCCGTAGACGTCCCAGCCCTCCTCGTAGCGGTCGCTGTGGAAGACGGCGACCAGGTTGTAGAGCTCGCCGCGGCGCAGCGGGTAATGCACAAGGTGCGTCTTCGGGCCCGCCCACAGCACGACGTTGTTCTGCCACAGGTCGTCGGGAACGTCGGCGCGCGGCAGCACGGCGCGGTAGGCGATGTGGCCGGACACGCGCGGCTTGCCGTCGCCGAGGATCTGCGCGCGCACGCGCGACCACAGGCCGTCGCAGCCGATGAGGCACTCGCCCTCGGCCGCCTCGCCGTCCTCCAGGGTCAGCACGACGCGGTCGACGCGGTCCTCGAACGCGAGGCCCTTCCTGTTCTCGTTCAGCTCGATGCGCTTCTCGGCGCGGCAGGCTTCGAGCAGCACGTGGAAAAGGTCGCCACGGTGGATGACGCCGTAGAGGTAGCCGTCGAATCGCTTGTGGAAAGCTTCGCCCCCGACCGGGATGCGCGTGACCTCCTCGCCGGTCAGCGCGTCCATCATCACGAGGTTCTGCGGGTGCGCCGACCAGCGCTCGATCGCGTCGGTGAGCCCCAGCACCTCGAACATGCGGTAGACGTTCGGCCCGAGCTGGATGCCCGCGCCGATTTCCTTCAATTCGGTTCCCTGCTCGAACAGGCGCACGCGCCGTCCTTCGCGCGCGAGCGCGAGCGCCGCGGCGAGGCCGCCGATGCCGCCGCCGAGGACGAGGACGGGTCGGGTCATGGCGCGCCCAGTGTACCGAGCGCCCTGCGCGCGCGCATAATCCACCATGGCCTCTACTTTTTCGCCCGACGTCACCCTTCCCCGTACCACAGCGCGCCTCCAGGGCGTGCTCTCGCCCGTGGTCACGCCGTTCAAGTCCGGCTACGCGCCCGACACCGAGAAGTTCGTGCGCCATTGCCGCTGGCTGCTGAAGAGCGGCTGCTCGGGGCTCGCGGTGTTCGGCACCAACAGCGAGGCGAATTCGCTTTCGCTGGAGGAAAAGCTGACGCTGCTCGCCGCGCTGATCCACGCCGGCGTGCCGGGCGCGGCGCTGATGCCCGGGACCGGGCACTGCGCGCTGCCAGCCACGGTGCGGCTGACCGCGAACGCGGTGAAGCTCGGCTGCGCAGGCGTGCTGATGCTGCCGCCGTTCTACTACAAGGGCGTGTCGGATGAGGGCCTGTACCGGTTCTTCTCCGAGGTGATCGAGCGCGTGGGCGACGACCGGTTGCGCGTGTACCTCTATCACATCCCGCCAGTGTCGCAGGTGCCGATCACGCTGAACCTGATCGGGCGGCTGCTGGCGAAGTACCCCGGCATCGTCGCCGGCGCGAAGGATTCCTCCGGCGACTGGTCGAATACGAAGGCGATGCTCGACGAGTTCGGCAAGGACGGCTTCGACGTCTTCCCGGGGAGCGAGACGTTCCTGCTCGAGGGCATGCGCAACGGCGGCGCGGGCTGCATCAGCGCGACCGCGAACGTGAATCCGGGCGCGATCGACAAGCTGTTCCGCAACTGGCGCTCGCCCGACGCCGGCAAGCTCCAGGAAGGCATCAGCGCGACGCGCAAGATCATGCAGAAATACCCGATGATCCCGGCGCTGAAATCCGCGGTGGCGCATTTCGGCAACGACCCCGAGTGGCGGCGCGTGCGCCCGCCGCTGGTCGAGCTCGCGCCGGAGCAGGAAGCCGCGCTGCTGCCGGAACTGAAGGCCGCCGGCTTCTCGATGCCCGGCCTCGCCGGCTAGCGTGCCGACCGCGCTCGTCACGGGCGCGGGGCGCGGGATCGGCCTTGCGGCCGCGCGCGCGTTCGCCGGACTCGGCTGGAAGGTTCTCGCGCTCGACAAGGCGTTCGGCGACGAAGCCGTCGGCGAGCGCGTCGAGTTCGACCTCTCGAAGCTTGCCGGCATCCCGGAGCTCGTCAAGAAGCTGGGGACCATCGACACCCTGGTGAACAACGCAGGCGTGCTCTATTGCGATCCCTACGACGCCATCCCCGAGGCGCACGCGCTCGAGATCCTGACGGTGAACCTGCGCGCACCGGTCGCCCTCATCGAGGCGGTCGCACCGCAGATGCGCAAGCGCAAGTCTGGCCGCATCGTCAATGTCGGATCGGTCGCCGCCTTCACCGGGCATCCCGACCTCTGGTACGGCGCGACCAAGGCCGCGATCCTCAACGTCACCAAGAGCTACGCGGGCGCACTCGGCCGCGAGGGAATCCTCGTCAACGCGGTCGCGCCGGGGCCAACGCTGACCGCGATGTACGACCAGTTGCCGCAGTCGCGGAAGGACGCGGTCATGCGCTCGGTGCACGCGGGTCGGCCGTGCTCGCCGGAAGAAGTGGCGCAGACCATCCTGTGGCTGGGCACGTCGAGCCCGGCGTACATGTCGGGCAGCACGCTAGACGTCAACAGCGGGTCGTATCCGCGCTAGCGGGCGAGGCGCGCCTTGAGGTCGTCGGCGGCGGAATTCAGGATCTCGCGCGACAGCTTCTCGTCGTTCACGGCGCGCGACATCGAAACCGCGCCGACCAGCGTGGCGAGCGCAGACAACGATCGGGTTCGCCGTTGCTTCTGCGGCAAGTGCTCGATGAGCTTGCCGATCAGGCGCACGTAGCGGTCGACCTGCCCGGTGTAGGCGGCGCGCGTACGCCGGCCGCTGCGCGCGACGTCGCCGGCAAGCGTGGTGACCGCGCAGCTCGAGGCGAGCTTGTCGCGATGCACCAGGCTCAGGTAGGCGTCGACCAGAGCGCCGATGGTCGCGCGCGGCTGGGACGCGATCGCGTCGGTGACGGCGCCGCCTTCGCGCAGTGCGCGCTCCACGGCCTCGGCGACGAGCGCTTCGCGCGAGTCGAAATGGCGGTAGAAGCCGCCGTGGGTCAGGCCCGCCGCCTGCATCAGGTCAGCCACGCTGATGCCGTCGATCCCGCGTTCGCGAAACAGGTCGGCCGCGAGCTTGACGATGCGCTCGTGGCTGTCGGTTTTCGCGCTGCGCGAATGTCCCATGGCGGGATTATCCGCGATGCGGCGGTGGACGCTTGCGTTCCTCAGGATTACGGGTATCATCCAGATGCCGAGACGCCTCCGATGCCCATCCGCCATTTCCTGCCGATCGCGCTGCTCCTCTCGCTCGCCGCCTGCGGCGCCCTGCCCCCCTCGTCCGCCAATTCCGAAGGACCTCGCGCCATGACCCTCGAGCAGATCAAGCAATCGCTGGCCGGTGAATGGGTGAGCATCGCCCCGGAAATCCGCCCCAGCGCCGGCAAGAACCCCGACGGCACCCTGAAGCCCTTCTACCTGAAGCGCGACTTCAAGTACCTCGGCGGCGACCGTTTCGAGCTGACCATCGTGAACTCGGCCGATCCCAACGGCAAGGTGGCGCTCGCCCGCATCTTCATCCGCGGCCACATGTCCTGGCACGGCGCGCACCCCATCGCCGACGGCGCGCAGAAAGTGGACTTCGTCGCCGACGAGGCGTACGAGGTCACCCCGCTCGTCCAGGGCTTCGCCGACGTGCTGAACAAGGTCGCGGCCACGGGCTACGCGAAGTGGGAAGTCAACGGCACCCAGAGCATCTTCGGCAAGACCTTCCTGCCGTTCGGCCTGGCGCAGGGCAAGAACTTCATGGAGTACGACCTCGTGTACCTGAGCCACGACATGCTGTTCTGGGGCGCGCGCAACATCGACGGCCGGGGCTTCGACTCCGAGGCCAACCGCCCCACCAACCTGCAGATCCCGCTCGTGCGCAAGTAGACGGCCGGCAGGCGCCCGCGGTAGTGTGCGGGCCATGCGCGCCGTCCTGTACGAACGCTTCGGCGACGAATCGGTTTTGCAGTTGCGTGAGATCCCCGTCCCGGTGCCAGGGGCCGGCGAAGTGCAGGTGCGCGTCAGCGTCGCGAGCCTCAACCCAATCGACTTCAAGCTGCGCGCCGGGATCTTCCGCCTCATCGGCAAGCCCAGGCGCCCGGCGATCACCGGCAAGGATTTCGCGGGCACTATCAGCGCGCTCGGCGCAGGCGTAGGCGGCTACAGCGTTGGCCAGCGCGTCTTCGGCTCGGTCGATCCCGCGGGCGGCAACGGCACCTGCGCCGAGTCTCTTGTCATCACCACCGGCCTCATTGCGGCGACGCCCGAAGGTGTCAGCGACGAGACCGCCGCCTGCCTGCCCGTCGCCTCAGGCACGGCCTACCAGGCGCTTATCACACTCGCGCGCCTGGGCGAAGGCCAGACCCTCCTCGTCACCGGCGCGTCGGGCGGTGTCGGCTCGGGCGCCGTGCAGATTGCGCGCTCCATCGGCGCGCGCGTCACTGGCGTGTGCGGCACCTCGAACGTCGACTACGTGCGCTCGCTCGGCGCGGACGAGGTCGTCGACTACCGAAACGCCGACTGGCGCCAGCCGGGCCGCGTCTACGCCGTCATCTTCGATGCCGCCGGCTCCTCGACCTTCGGCGCCGCGCGGCCGTACCTCGCGGCGCAGGGCTGGTACTTGAACACCTATCCGCGGCCATTGATGTTCCTCACCAGTCCCCTCGTCGGCCTTTTCACGCGCCAGCACTCCGTTCCGTTCATGCTGAAGACCGACGCCGCGCAGCTTGCGGAGCTGGCGCGGCTTACCGCGACCAAGGTTCTGCAGCCGCGCATCGCGCGCATCGTGCGTCTCGAGGACGTCGCCGCTGCTCAGCGCGACATGGAGGGCGGCAAGGTAAGCGGGAAGATCTGCGTGCGGATCGCCGCCTAGGCCCGTCACCCGCAAGCCGTGGCGCGCGTTTCCGATCCGTGGAAGCCGAGGCGGCGCACTGCGCGGCGGCGGGACGACGAAGTCGTGTACGTACGCATCGCGTATGGAGAAACTGACCTGCGGGAGAGAGCCAGGCGGCTGGGCGCGATGTAGCCGGCGCAGCAGCGTCTGTGGGAGATCACTTATCGAGATACCTAGTGACTGGGGATCGAGGATCGGATCGTGGCGGGGGCGGGTGGGAGCGCTATCTAGGTCTGGATATATGCCGGCATATGGCGATATTCATTGGTAGATGGTTCAATCTAATAATGGATAGTTTCGAGGCTGGGACGATGCGGCCTAATCACTAGTTACACGACAACACGACGTGACCGCGACAGCTGAATCAAGTCACTGGCTCAAGCACTTGGCGATCGCAGGCGTTTGTCTCGCCATACTCTTTGGCAGCGTGTGGCTCGCTTGGAGCACATGTGACTGGACTTGGGTTACGCGCTCGGGAGCCGTGATAGTCGCCGTGGGCGTCCTTCTAGAATCGTGGCTCATCCTTACGACGACGAGTGTTGGAGATATGCCTTTCTACGGCAACCAATCGGGGCAGACGGCTATCCGTGTTGGGGTCGCGATCGTATGCACTGGCAGCGTAGTTCAAGGTTACGGTGATTTCGTGTCGCGCGTCTTCCCCGCATGCCAGTAACCGCGATCACCTCGCAAATCGAAACGTTGTCGTCTAACCCCCCGGTCACCGCGGACGCGCGCGGACGTGCCGCCATGTGCGTGGGTTGGCCTGCGCGCGCCGGTTTCCGGGTACGTTTTAGGGCAACATGATCGGAGCACCGCAATGCCCATACTGTGGAGCCAACCTAAAGGTTCTCCCGCAGAGGAAAAAGAAGTGCCCAGCGTGCAAGCGTTCCATATACGTCAAGTCAACGCCCGAAGACCGCGCAAAGCGGTTGATGACGGAGGTACAGGCCGAAGATGCTGAGAGGCGCTGGGGCGCATACCACGAAAGACAAAAATGCATTTCGATCCTGCAATCGGTCGGACTCGCTGAACGCGACCTCGAGCGCGAAAGAGCTCAGGTTAAGACGACCAATTCCGAGGCAGTTGTCGCCATCTTGACCCGCGTAGCTGCGACGGCTCAAAAACTCCATGAACGCAAGATGGCGTTTTATCAATTGGCGTCGTACGCAGAGAAAGAGGGACGACCGTTCAATGAGTTTCTTACTGAGGCGGCCCGCTGCGAGCTCTTGATCTACAAGCAAACACCGGTCGTGAGGGTCGTTGAAATCTTGACGGCCGGTCCAGGCAACGCTTGCGACGAGTGCGAAGTTCAGCGCGGCAAGGTATTCTCAATCGACGAAGCTCTCAGAACTATGCCATTGCCATGCCATATGTGCACACGCACGCTCACGGGTGCGCGCCCGGGGTTCTGTCGTTGCACGTGGCTGCCGGTGGTCGGAAAAGTTGCCGTATAACCTCGCGCTGCAGGGCGACGTCATAAAGCGCCTCGCCTCATCGCAGCACTTCCCGTGCGCGGCTGAGTTCGACATTAGACGGCAATACCGCCAGCCCCAGGGAGGGGGCATCGCATGAACTGTCGTAGCGGGTTTGCGCTTGTAATTGCGCTGATCTGGATAGTCATCGCGGCTTCTGGCTGCGATTCACAACAATCAGACAACTCAATGCCATTGAATGTAGCGGACTTCGTTGACCATACCGAAAAGTACAAAGGTCTCACGCTTAGCCTGCCATTGACGATTAGCGAAGGAATCCATGGTCGAGACGGGGACTCTCTCAAGAACTACCTTGGTCGCGTTGTCGCGTTTCACGGTTTTTTCGGCCAAAGCCAAAATCGCTTCAACCTGAAGGTGCAAATTCCCGAGAATCTCGAGGTGCCCAACGCCGTCTACTTAGATACCGTGACAGTCGTCTTCGTTTGCGAGGAAGGAGATCTACAGAAAGGCAATGTTGCGAAATCAATCTCTCGCTAGTTCTATGGTGGCCGTCGTTTCGACTCCGAAATTGCGGCGGTCTGTCGCAGAAACTGCTCGGTCGGCACGACGCTGGTTCGAGGGGCGTACAACCGTGAGGCCACGAAAGATTTTCGACGCACGAGGTCAATTGGGCGACACTGGAACAGGAGCGGTTTACGCATATTTTGATCAGAGGGGTAGTGCGCTCTACGTTGGTCTGACTGGGCGACGAGTCAAAGCAAGACTTCACGACCAGACCTCGCCTCACAAGACCAAGCCATGGTGGAGAAAATGGAAAACGATGAGGTTTATTCAGATGCCCGAGATCGCTGATCGACAGATACTTGAATTTCTTCTAATCGTTGCCTATGCGCCACCGTTTAACACGAAGCCAAGTGGCAAAGCGTTCACTGACCTATTGCCCGTCTAACACCGCCACGCAGAGCGACGCTTTTCGCTCAACGCTCGACGCACCTGCGCCAGGCGCGCCGGGCGGCGAACGTCAGGCATGCAGAAACGCCCGTCTATAATCGGCATTGGAGGCTTCCATGAAATACCGGATTGCGCTGCACAAATCGAAGGAAGGCTTCAGCGTGTCTGTCCCGGGCCTGCCGGGTTGCTGGTCGCAAGGCGCCACCGAAAAGGAGGCGTTGGAAAACATCAAGGACGCGATCGGCGAGTATCTGTCGGTGGTCAACGAGCAGTTGCGCGGCGAGGATGTGCGCGAAATCGAAGTGACCGTCTAAGCTTGCCCAAGATCCCAGGCGTCAATCATCTCGACGCGGTGCGCGCTCTCGAAAAGGCCGGATTCCGGGTCGTGCGCCAAGGCAAGCACATTGTCATGAGCAACGGTCAACGCATCGTGACCGTTCCGCGCCATAACCCGGTCAATGCGTTCACGATGGGCGGCATTGCGCGCGACGCCGGTATGTCCGTCGAGCAGTTCCGTGAGCTCCTGTGAGTGCGATATTCGCCTAACCCGTAATTGGTTTCGCCGGCGTTTCTAGCGTATTGATGTCAAAGCGGGTCCTCCTTTCAGTCGTCGCGCTTCTCGTCATTCCGGTGTTGTGGTGGTTCGTGAAGTTGGGCAGGTTTCCAGCATTGCTGATCTGGGTATGCGCCGGAATGAGCGGTGTGGCGTTCATCTTGTATGGCCTGGACAAGTGGGCCGCGAAACGCGAGCTGGAGCGAACGCGTGAGAGCACGCTGCAGATCTGTGCATTGCTGGGCGGCTGGCCTGGCGCGTTGCTGGCGCAACAAGTATTCCGGCACAAATCGAGCAAGCGCTCGTTCCAGATAGCGTTTTGGATTATGGTAGTGCTCAATTGCGCAGCGCTTATGTACGTCGGGTCGCCCACAGGCGCGGCGTATTTTGGCCACACCATGGAATTGCGGTGGACAAGACCATGAACCAACCTGCAGTCCTCGCCACCTGGCGCCGCCTCGCCAAGACCGGCGACGCGTCCGGCCTCAATGACATCCTCGCGGACGACGCTGTTTTCCACTCTCCGGTCGTTCACACGCCCCACCGCGGAAAGAAGATGGTCTACGCTTACCTTGCGGCCGCGTTCAAGGTCTTCACCAACGATTCCTTCCGCTACGTGCGGGAGATCGTCGAAGGCAATAACGCGACGCTCGAATTCGAGGTCGAGATCGACGGAATTTCCGTCAACGGCGTGGATCTGATCACCTGGAACGCCGAAGGCCGGATCGTCGACTTCAAGGTGATGATCCGGCCGCTGAAGGCGATCAACTTGATTCACCAGAAGATGGCGCAGATGCTGGAGGCGAAGCGTGCTTGACCTGAAGGGCAACCGGGTCCTGGTCGCGGGCGGCTCCTCGGGGATCGGACTGGCTACGGCGAAGCTGCTGGTTGATTGCGGCGCGGAGGTAGTGATCGGCGGCCGCGATCGCACGAAGCTCGAATCCGCGAGGAAGACGCTCGGCGCGCGCGCGTCGATCAGCGCCTTCGACGCCGCGGACGCGGGGCAGCGGAAGAAGGCCTTGGCCGAGGTCGGCCGCATCGACCACCTCGTGATCGCGCTCAGCGCCGGCAAGGGCGCGGGGCCGCTCGACAAGGTGGCGCCGGCCGACCTGCGCACCGGTTTCGAAGGCAAGTTCTGGCCGCACTTCTCGCTCGCGCAGGAGGCGCTCCCGCACCTCGCGCCCGCGGGCTCGATCACATTCGTCACTGCAATCTCGGCGCGCGCCGCGAACCCCGGCACAGCCGGCCTCGCCGCAATCAATTCCGCCATCGAAGGCATGGTCAAGCCGCTCGCCGTGGAGCTCAAGCCGCGCCGCGTGAACGCCGTCTCCCCCGGCGTCATCGACACGCCCTGGTGGGACCGCCGCCTGCCGGAAGACCAGAAGCAGGCCGCCTTCGCCCGCTTCGCCGCGACCATTCCCGCCGGCCGCGTGGGAAAAGCGGAGGACATCGCGCAGGCGATCGTCTTCCTGGTCGGGAACACGTACATGACCGGCTGCATCCTGGAAGTCGACGGCGAGTTGCGGCTGGTCGGGCAGCCGCTGTAAAGCCGACGCCGACTCCCGTAGGATGCGTGCCATGCCCCGCTTCATCGTCGCCTTCGTAATCCTCGCCGGCACCCTCGCGTCGCCGGCCCAGGCCCAGCACGTCGCCGGCGTCTTCTCCCAGGGCCGCACCCACCTCTATGTCACCGGCGGCACCGGCTCCTCGTTCGGCGAGACCTATACCGTGCTCGGCGCCGGCGTCGAATACTTCGTGATCGACGGCCTGAGCGCCGGGCTCGCCTTCGAATCCTGGTCCGGCGCCAATCCCGGATTCACCACGATCACCCCCTCGGTCCGCTACGTGTTCTACGGCGTGCCCACCGTGAAGCCCTATGTCGGCGCCTTCTACCGGCGCACCGACATCGACGACCTGCCGTCGCTCGACTCGGTCGGCGTGCGCGCGGGCGTCTACGTGCAGGCGGGACGCAACGCCTACGTCGGCTTTGGCGTGAGCTACGAGTCGTACCGAGACTGCGAGCCCACGGTCTATCGCAAGTGCGACAACACCTACCCTGAGCTGAGCTTCGGCGTCGTTTTCTAGCGCCGGCGCTAAGGCCCGCGCGTCTCCCGGCTCAGGCTGAAGTACGTCCCGGCGAAGATGATCGCCGCGCCGGCCAGGATCATCGGGTCGAAGGGCTCGGCGTAGAACACCGCGCCCACGACCGCGATCAGCGGCAGGCGCGTAAAGTCGATTGGCACCACGAGCGTCGCGTCGGCCAGGCGGAACGCGCGCGTCATGCAGTAGTGCGCGGTGTAGCTGCCCACGCCGATCAGGATCATCCACGGCAGGTCGCCGGCCGGCGGCGAGGCCCAGTGCGGCAGCGAGGCGGCGAGCGCGAGCGGCGTCTGGATCAGCGCCATCCAGAACAGCACCGCGAGCGGCCCGTCGGTGCTCGACAAGCGCTTGGTCGCGATCATGTTGCCGGCGTACAGGAACGCCGCAGCCAGCGCGACGAAGACGGCTGGATGGAAGGCCCCGGCGCCGGGGCGCAGGATCACCAGCACGCCCGCGAAGCCCAGCGTCAGCATCACGAGCCGGTTGGAGGTCAGCCGCTCGCCGAGCAGCAACGCGGCGAGGATCGCCGTCCACACCGGCATGGTGAACTCGATTGCGAACACGGTGGCAAGCGGCAGCGCGCCGATCGCGAACACCCAGCAGGCCTGGCCGCCGAAATGGATGATGTTGCGCAGCAGGTGCAGCGGCAGCCGCCGCGTGGCCGTCACCGCGCCCTTCGCCTGCGCGATCACGACTAGCACGATCGCCAACATGACTACCGAGCGCACGAAAACCACCTGGAACGCGCCCATGTGCGCGAGCAGCTGGCGTGCGGCGATCGCCATGGCCGAGAACGAGAGGACGGCGCCGCTCATCCACACGACGCCGCGCAGGGCCGGATGCATGGGCGCGATTGTCCCGCGGCGGGTCGCGATTGGCGCGGTCAGATTCGCAGGGGCCGCTATAATGCGGCCCGCCCATGGACGCTGAACGCCTCAACCTCCTTTCTTCCCAGCTCGTCGGCCTGCAGCAGCGGTCGCAAGAGCTGAGGAGGTACCTTTGACTTCGACGGCAAGCGCGCGCGCCTGGTAGAGGTCAACCGGCTCCTCGAGGACCCGCAGGCCTGGTCCGACCCCAAGCGCGCCCAGGAACTCGGGCGCGAGAAGAAGGCGCTCGAGGGCACGGTCGGCACGCTCGCCTCGATCGAGCGCGGGCTGAAGGACGCCGCCGAGCTCTATCAGCTCGGCGAGGCCGAGAAAGACGACGCGACGCTGGAAGGCGTGGCGAAGGACGCGGCAGCACTGGAGCAGGACGTGCACCAGCTCGAGTTCCGGCGCATGTTCTCCAACCCGCTCGACGCCAACGGCTGCTTCATCGACATCCAGGCCGGCTCCGGCGGCACCGGGGCGCAGGACTGGGCGGCGATGTTGGAGCGCATGTACCTGAAGTTCTGCGACCGCAAGGACTACAAGGT
>JBOIFE010000291.1:0-7831 GCA_050741015.1 Burkholderiales bacterium
GCGCAGGATCGTGTCGTGGTCGCCGTGCTGCTCGATGCCGAAGCCCGCCACGGGCTTGCCGGTCGCCCGGATGCCCTCGACTACTTTTTGCGTCCAGCCCTCCTCGATGCCGATCACGACGACGGCCGCGACGTTGGGATTCGCGCCCGTGCCGATCAGCGTGCGGAAATGCAGGTCGAGGTCGGCGCCGAACTGCAGCCGCCCGTAGGGGTGCGGCAGCGCCATCGTGCCCTTGATGTTGTTGCCGACGGCCTCGGCCGCGGCGTTCGAGATGTCGTCGACGGGAAGGACGATGACGTGGTTGCGCACGCCCACTCGCCCGTTCTCGCGCTTGTAGCCCCAGAAGCTCGCTTTCGAAAGGTCCATGCTCACCACCGCTTGGTCTTCAGGTTTTGCACGTGCGTGTGCTCGCCCTTGGCGATCGGCGCCACGACTTTGCCGATGTCCACGCCGTACTTGATGACCGTGTCGCCCGGCTTGTAGTCCCGCAGCGCCAACTTGTGGCCGATCGGGATGTCGCTCTTCGCCGTGATCCGGATCTCCTTGTCGTCCTCCATGATCCAGCCGGTCAGGTCCTGGCCCTGCTTGACGCCCTCGACGACGATCACGCCGACGCCGTCGCCCTCTTCATGCACGACGAAGTGAATCATCACAGTCTCCGCTTGGTTCCCCCGGTATTCTATCGGCATGATCGACCGCAGAAGGTTCCTGCAGGCCCTGGCGGCTGCCGGCGTTTCGCGGGCGCTCCCGGGCTGCGCGACGACCTCGGCCGTGGGCGCCGATCCCTTCACGCTGGGCGTCGCCTCCGGTTACCCGCACCCGGGTGGCATGGTCCTCTGGACACGGCTCACGGGCGAGCGCGGGCTTGGCGACGTGCCGCTGCGCTGGGAAATCGCCGCCGACGAGGGCATGCGAAAGATCGTCGCCTCCGGCACGGCGAGCGCGGAAGCCACGTGGGCGCACTCGGCGCGCGTCGAAGCCCAGGGCCTCGAGCCCGACCGGTGGTACTGGTACCGCTTCATGGCGCGCGATGGCGTGAGCCCGACGGGCCGTACGCGCACCGCGCCGCGGCCGGACGCCGACCCGGGACGGCTGCGCTTTGCCCTCGCTTCGTGCCAGCAGTACGAGCAGGGCTACTACGGGGCCTATCGCCACCTCGTCGCGGACTCACCCGATCTGGTCGCTTTCGTCGGCGATTACATCTACGAATCCTCCTGGGGCCGCGACCACGTTCGCGCGCATACCGGCGGCGAGCCCTACACGCTCGAGGACTACCGGCAGCGCTACGCACTGTACAAGTCCGACCCCGACCTGCAGGCCGCGCACGCGGCCTGCCCGTGGATCTGCACCTGGGACGACCACGAGGTCGACAACGACTACAGCGACGACCACTCCTCGGACCTGATGCCGCGCGAGCGCTTCCTCGCGCGGCGCGCCGCAGCGTACCGCGCCTACTACGAGCACATGCCGCTGCCCGAGCGAATGAAGCCGCGGGGCCCCGACATGCGCATCTACACGCAATTGGGCTGGGGCAAGCTCGGGCGTTTCTTCCTCGTCGACGACCGCCAATACCGCTCCTGGCAGTCCTGCCCGCGGCCCGGGCGCGGCGGCTCGAATACGGTGGATGTCGCCAAGTGCCCGCAGCTCTTCAATACCGATCGAACAATGCTCGGGCGCGCGCAGGAGCGTTGGCTGGAAAAGTCCTTGTCCACCTCGCAGGCGCGCTGGACCCTGCTCGCGCAGCAATCGCGACTGGTGCAGCTCGACGAGAAACCGGGACCGGGGAGGCGCGCCTGGACCGACGCCTGGGACGGCTATCCGGCGGCGCGCGAGCGCCTGATAAGGCAGCTGCACGAGCAGCACACCGCCAATCCCGTGGTGCTGGGCGGGGACGTGCACCTGTTCGAAGTCGCCGACGTGAAGCTGGACTTCGACGATGAAAACTCCCCGGTCGTGGCGAGCGAATTCGTCGGCACCTCGATCACCTCGCAATCGACGCCGCAGGAGCGGCTCGACAAGTTCCGGCCGGACAACCCGCACGTGAAGCTGCTCGATGGGCGCTATCGCGGGTACCTGCGCCTGGACGTGACGGCGGCGACCTGCACGGCCGAGCTGCGCGCGATGGACAGCGTGCAGACGGCCGACGCACCCTGCCGAACGCTCGCGACGTTCGTCGTGGAGGACGGACGGCCCGGGCCGCAGCGGGCCTAGGCGAGTACTTCCACGCGCGTCGTCACAGGCGGCGGCTGACGTAGCGTGCAGCCCACCGGGGAGTGAGCCTCGGCCCAGTCGACGAGATCGCGCAGCTCGCGCTCGCTCGCGTCCTGGGCGCTGATCCGCACCAGCAGCCGTAGCCCGCTCACCGGTGCGGCGCCATCGTCCACACCGAGCAGGCGACGGCCGTCGGTGTCACTTTCTGCTTCGACCTCGAGACGGGTCAGTCGTATGCCCCGGCGCGCCGCTTGCATGGCGATCACAGTGGCGTTGCACGCAGCGAGTGCGGCGCGCAGGAGCCAGCCCGGGCTCGGCGCGGTCCCCTCGCCGCCCAGTGCGGTCGGCATGTCCGTGTGCAAGACCTCGCCTCCCGGTCCGCGCACTTCGAAGCGCAAGCCCTCACGGTGCGTCGCGGTGAGTGGCAGCGTCGTCCCGCGAGCCTTCTCCGGGCTTTGAGCAAGCGCCGCGCTCGCGCGCTCGAGGGTAATGCCAATGTCAGCTGCGTTCATGTCTGCCTCCTCGCTCAGAAGCTCAGCGTCGCGGCGCCGTTCTTGATCAGCTCGTGCATCTTGCTCGCGCCGGTGATGGTCACGCCTTCGCGCAGGTCAGCTTGTTCATAGCCGCGCGCCTTGACGCACGGCGTACAGGCCCAGAGGTTTCCGCCTCGCCGCATGAAATCCGCGATCATGTCGTCCAGCCGCTCGAGCGGCGCGACCTGCGTCGTCGCTGCGGCCTTGCGGCGCACCAGGTCGACGCCCGCGCTGGTCAGGAAGATCGAGACCTCCAGCCCCGCCGTCAGCCCGCCGTTCGCGATGGTAAAGGCGACCGAGGACATCTCGTGATCGGTGCCGTGGGTGATGAGCACCACCAGATTGCGCTTGCCTTGCTCCATGGGTTCCTCCGTGATTAGCCGATACACCGCAATTGCTGGCAGGGGCGCCGGGCGAAGCGCCCCCCTCATGCGTCGCCGACGACGACCGCGTCCTTGCCCTTGGCCTTCGCCCGGTACAGCAGCGCGTCCGCCTCGCGCACCGCCTCGTCGACAGCGGTCGGCGCCGCCGAAAAGCACGCGATGCCAAAGCTCACCGACACGCCGGGGCTCGTCGCGAGCGCGAGGCGCATCGCGCTGCGGATCCGCTCGATGACTTCTTCAGCGCCGCTGCGCGCCGTATCCGGGAGCACGAGCGCGAACTCGTCGCCGCCCAGGCGCGCAGCCGTGTCCACCACGCGCCGGCCCTGCATGAGCGACTGCGCCACGGCACGCAAGGCTTCATCCCCGGCGCCGTGGCCGAAGGTGTCGTTCAGCGCCTTGAAGTTGTCCAGGTCCAGCAGCACGACGGTGATCGGCCGCTTCTGGCGCCGCGAGATCTCCAGGTCGTGGCCAAGCCGCTCGACGAAGGCGAGCCGGCTATAGGCCCCCGTCAGCGGATCGGTACGAGCAAGCGCGCGCTGACGCTCGAGGCTGCCGTGCAGCGCGTCGACCAGCAGCGCGGTGACGAGGAAGAATCCGAGGCGCACGGCCGCGTTCCACACCGGAATGGCGGGATGGTGGTAGTGATGCCCGGCCGTCAGGTCGGCGACTGCCCAGCTGACGCAGGACAGCGCAGCGATGGCCACGCCCGCGCGGCGTCCCGCGTACCACGCGGCCAGCGCGCAGGGCGCCAGGTAGAGCACGGAGATCGAAATCTCGTACCCGGTGAGCAAGTCCACCAGGGCAACGATGCACATGAGGGCGAAGGCGAGCGCCGCATTCGACGCCTGCGTCCATCCCCTCAGAATCTCGTCCAGACGACCCAGGGCGGCGCGCACGGGGATCGCTTATCGACAGCGAAGGTTGGCCGACCAGTCCGCGATCGGCTTGGTGCAGTCGACTTCGCTCACCTTGCGCCCGGCGTCCAGGGGCGGCGGCGGGGGCGCGATGCCCTCGACCTGGGAGGCCGCGACGAGATACAGCGCGAGAATCGCAATGGTCGCCCCCGAAGACGGGCCCGCGTTGGTGGCGCAGCCACCGAGCCACGCGGCGAGGGCGAGGGCGGCGAGCGCGCGCATCAGGCCTTCAGCTCGACCAGCACTTCGTGGTAGCGGTGGTCATCGACGTTGAGCGCTGCGTGCGTGTCGCCGCCTTTGCGGAAGTAGACTTCGCCGGCCTTGAGCGTCACCCGCGACGTGCCGCTCGCGCGCGACACCTCCAGCGTCCCGCCTTCGATCGGATAGAAGAAGTAGTCGTGCTCGTGGCGATGCGCGTCGACGCGCTCGCCGGGCTGCAGCGTGAATTCCCAGACGCGAACGCGCTCGTTCTCGAAGATCAGCCTGGTCCCGATGTCCGGCATGCAAGCACCCTCCCCATGGGTCAGCGCGTCGCCCGCACCAGCCGGTCCCGCACCCCGTCCCAATCGGGGGTCTCGGGCGGCGCCTCGACGAGAATACACTCGCAGCCGGCGCTGTCCAACTGGCGCAGCGCGGCGTACAGGCGCTGCGCATAGGCGAGCGGCTCGCGCGGCATGCGCAGCCAGTAGTCCACGCGCTCGTCGGGGCGCGAGTAGGCAAGTACCGCGACCCGGTCTCCGCGCCGCGCGATCTCGCGGTCGAGCTCGTGCGCCGGCACGAGGCGCGCGGGCGTCGTCGGCGCATAGTGGCGCTCGAGTCCGCCCGAATGGCGCGGCGAGCCCGCCTGCTTGTCGCTCACTCGCACCCCGAGCGCCTGCTCCAGCGCCTCGCGCGCGATGTGTCCGGGCCGCAGCAGCACCGGCGCTTCGCCGGACAGGTCCACGATCGTGGATTCAATGCCGACCGCGCTCGGGCCGCCGTCGAGCACGAGCTCCGCGTCCTGGCCGAGGTCCTGCTTTACGTGCGAGGCGGTCGTGGGCGAGACCTTGCCGAAACGGTTCGCCGATGGCGCCGCGACGGCGCCGCCGAAGGCTTTCAAGAGCGCCTGCGCCACGGGATGCGCCGGCACGCGCAGCCCGATCGTGTCCTGGCCGCCGGTGACGAAGTCGCCCGCTTTCGCGGAACGCTCGAGGATCAGCGTGAGCGGCCCGGGCCAGTACTTCGCGGCGAGCATCTGCGCCGATTCGGGAATGTGCCGCGCCCAATCGAAGGCGTGCATCGCATCGACGAAATGCACGATCACCGGATGCTCGGCCGGCCGCCGCTTGGCGGCGTACAGGCGCGCGACCGCGTCGCGGCTGGCAGCATCCGCGCCAAGCCCGTACACGGTCTCTGTGGGAAAGGCGACCAGCCCGCCGCGCCTGAGGATTTCCGCGGCGCGCCGTACCTCGTCGCTCACAGCTTGAGCGGCGCGGCTTTCAGGACCGCTTCGGTCTGCTTCTTCCTGAACTCGGCGAGCTTGCCCGCCATCGCCTTGTCCGACAGCGCGAGGAGCGCCACGGCGAAGAGCGCCGCGTTCGTCGCGCCCGCCTCGCCAATGGCGAAGGTCGCGACCGGAATGCCCTTGGGCATCTGGACGGTGGAGAGGAGCGAATCCAGACCCTGCAGGTGCTTTGAGGGCATCGGCACGCCGAGCACCGGCAGCGTCGTGTGCGCCGCGACCACGCCCGCGAGGTGCGCGGCGCCGCCGGCAGCGGCGATGATCGCTTTCACGCCGCGCTTCTCGGCGCCCTCGGCCCATTCGGCGACCGCGTGCGGCGTGCGGTGCGCCGACATCGCTTTTGCGTCATAGGCGACGCCGAATTCCTCCAGCATCTTTGCCGCCGCCTTCATGGTTTCCCAGTCGCTGGCCGAACCCATCACGATGCCGATCATGCGAGCGTCCTCCCGGTGAGGCGCTCGAGCGCCTCGCGATATTTTTGCGACGTGCGCGCGATCACTTCGGCCGGGAGCTTCGGCGCCGGCGGCGTCTTGTCCCAGCGGAGCGTCTCCAGGTAGTCGCGCACGTACTGCTTGTCGTAGGACGGGGGGCTGACGCCCACCGCATAGGAGTCTGCCGGCCAGAAGCGCGAGGAATCCGCCGTCAGCACCTCGTCGATGAGGACGACATCGCCCTTCGCGTCCAGGCCGAACTCGAACTTGGTGTCGGCGATGATGATGCCCTTCGTCGCCGCAAAATCCGAGGCCTCCTTGTAGAGGCGGATCGAGATGCCGCGCACTTTTTCCGCGACCTCCTGGCCGACGAGTTTCACTACCTCCTCGAAGGAGATGTTCTCGTCGTGGCCTTCCTCGGCCTTGGTGGCGGGCGTGAAGATCGGCTCGGGGAGCTTCTGCGCCTGCTTCATGCCCGGCGGCAGCGCGATGCCGCAGACCTTGCCGGTCTTCTGGTAGTCCTTCCAGCCCGAGCCAATGATGTAGCCGCGCACCACCGCCTCGATCGGCAGGGGCTTCAGCTTCTTCACCACCACCGAGCGGCCCTTGACCTGCGCCTTTTCACCTGCGTCCTTGACGACGCTCTCCGGGTCGATGCCGGTCAGCTGGTTGGGCACGATGTGGCCGAGCTTGCCGAACCAGAAATTGGCCATCTCGTTCAGCACGCGCCCCTTGTCGGGGATGGGATCGGGCAGCACCACGTCGAACGCGGACAAGCGATCGCTCGTCACGATCAGCATCTTGTCTTCGCCGACGCCGTAGATGTCGCGCACCTTGCCGCGCCCGAGGCGCGGCAGGCTCTTCAGGCTCGATTCGTACAAGGCGCTCACGCTGCCTGCCTTTCCAGTTCGGGTTTCCACTTGCCCATGGCCGCGAGGCCGTTCATGTGCGCGCGGTGGTGGAAGGCCTTCTGCGCCGCACCTGCGTTCTTCGCTTCTCCGCGCCAGGCTTTCAGCGCCGCGTTCTGCAGCGCACGCGAGTAGGAAAACGTCAGCGGCCACGGCAGGCCTTTCATCGCCGCCATCGCGTTCAGGTGCGCGGTCGCCGCCTCGTCGGACTGCCCGCCCGAGAGGAAGACGATACCCGGCTGCGCGGCGGGCACGGTGCGCTTGAGCACGCGCAAGGTGCGCTCGGCGACTTCGTCGACCGGCGCCTGGCGGGCGTTATTCTTTCCCGAGACCACCATGCTCGTCTTCAGGATCAGGTGTTCCAGCGATACGTTGTGCGCGGCCATCGCGCCGTAGGTTGCCTGCAGCGTCGCCAGCGTCACCTCTTCGCAGCGCTCGATGCCGTGATCGCCGTCGAGCAGTACCTCGGGCTCGATCATCGGCACGATGGAGGCCTCCTGGCAGAGCGCCGCATAGCGCGCGAGCGCGTGCGCATTGGCGTAGAGACAGGCGTGGCTCGGCAACGTGAACTCTCCCGCGCCGATGGTGATGACGGCGCGCCACTTGGCGAAGCGCGCGCCGAGCTTGAAGTATTCCGCCAGGCGCGGCCGCAGTCCGTCCAGCCCTTCGGTCACTTTCTCGCCCGGGCACAGCGCGAGGTCCTGCGCGCCCTTGTCCACCTTGATGCCGGGCAGGATGCCCTTGCCGGCAAGGTAGGCCGGGAAAGGCACGCCGTCGTTCGTCTTCTGGCGCAGCGTCTCGTCGAACAGGATCACACCCGAGACGTACTGCTCGGCGCCCGCGGTCGTGAAGAGCAGCCCGCGATAGACGCGGCGGCTTTCCTCGGTGCAGGCCGTGTTGATCGTCTGGAAGCGCTTCTCGCAGGTGCCGCTCGATTCGTCGGCGGCGAG
>JBOIFE010000292.1:0-4217 GCA_050741015.1 Burkholderiales bacterium
GAGCGGCTCGCCGCTCGAGCGCCACAGGCGCCGCGCGAACGGCGCGGTCACGAGCGCGGCCAACACCGCTAGCCCGATCAGGATCTTGCCTACGGGATAGCTTTCCCAGATGTTGCCGAGCACTTCCTGCGTGTAGATGAGGTAGTCGACCGCGATGAAGTTGAAGCGCGCGGCGAACTCGTTCCAGAACAGCCATTCCGACACCGGCAGCACGAGGAAGCCAAACGCGAAGGCCCAGAACGCCGCCACGACCAGCGCCCGGTGCGCGCGCCAGCGTGCGATCGCGTTCGGCAACAGCGCGAGCCACAGGACCGGCAGGAACAGGACGTAGGCGGCGGCCGCGAGGTCGAACACCAGGCCGCGCGCGAAAACCTGCAAACACGCGAGCGGGCCGCCGACCGCGACCTCGGGCCGCAGTGCGAGCGCAAGGCGCGTGGCCGCGGCGAGCGCAACAATGAGGGCGCCGGCGTAGAGCGCCGGAACGAACCGGGCCGCAACGCGCCCCCGCATTACGCGATCGCCCGATGGGTGAGGAATCCGAGCCAGGTCGCGGCGAGCGCGCCAAACAGGTGCGCACTCGAATGCAGCCCGGCATCGAGCCAGCGTCCGGCCTCCAGCAAGCCGAGCGACTCCGCGGAAAAGGTCGAGAACGTCGTCAGGGCGCCCAGGAAGCCCGTGATGCAGGCCAGGCGCCACTCCGGCGCAATCGACGGATTCGCGGCGAAGAACGCGACCGCGAAGCCGATCGCGTAGCCGCCGACCACGTTCGCGACGAGCGTGCCCAGAGGCAGGCCCGGCGTCAGGTGATTGAGCCAGCCCGACAGCCCCCAGCGCGCCCAGGCACCGAGCGTGGCGCCCGCGCCTACGGCGACGAAGGCCCCGGCATTCACCGCCAGCGCTCCGCGGCCTGGTCATCGGCGTCGCGCGCCTCGACCCAGCCCGCGGCCTCCTTCTTCCAAAACGGAGCCTGCGTCTTCAGGTAGTCCATGATGAACTCGCAGGCTTCGAAGGCCTCGCCGCGATGCGCGCTCGCCACCACCACGAGCACGATCGGGTCGGTCGGTTCGAGCTGTCCGTAGCGGTGGATCACGGTGCAGTCGATCACCTTCCACCGCGCGCAGGCCTGCTCGACGATCGCGCGCAGCGCCTTTTCCGTCATGCCGGGATAGTGCTCGAGCGTCATGCCGACCTCGCGCACGACGCCGACGAAGCTCGCGACCGCGCCGACCCCAACGTTAGGATCGCGCGAGACCGCGCGGATCTCGGCGCCGGCGTCGAAGTCCTCGAGCTGCACCGAGATCTTCATCCGCCGGTCACCGGCGGGAAGAACGCCACTTCGTCGCCTCCCTTGAGCGCCGCCGTGGGGGCGGCCACGTCCTGGTTGACCGCGGCGCGCACGAGCCTGCCGTCGGCGAGCGCGAGCTGCCAGGCGCCGCCGCGCGCGCGCAGGTGCGACCGCAGCCCCGAGACCGTGCCGACGCCTGCGGGGAGCTCGATCTCCTCGCCGCTCGTGCCGAGCTGCTCGCGCAGCGCTGCGAAAAAAAGGACTTTCACCTTCACCCGTAAAGTTCCGCGTAGGGGAGGAACCGCACTGCGTCTCCCTTCAGGATTGCGTGGTTGGGAGGATTGTCGACCAGCCCGTCGGCCCAGGCGGTAGAGGTCATCACCGCCGAGTCCTGCGTGGGATAGAGGTCCAGCCCCCCCGACGAGTTCCATTTTACGCGCAGGAATTCGCGCCGCGCATCGGGCTCGGGCCAGTCGAAGTCGGCGCGCGCGGCGATCGCGCGCGGCTCGACTGCCGCGATGCCCTGCGTCTTCAGCAGGAACGGCCGCACGAAAATGAGGAAGGTCACAAAGGACGACACGGGATTGCCCGGCAGGCCGATGAACGCCGCCTGCCCCACCTTGCCGAAGGCGAGCGGCCGGCCCGGCTTCATCGCGATCTTCCACATCAGCAGCGAGCCTTCGGCCTCGACCGCCGGCTTGACGAAGTCCGCATCGCCCACTGATACGCCGCCCGAAGTCACGATGACGTCGCACTCGCCCGCGGCCTTGCGCAGCACCGCGCGCGTCGTCTCGAGCGAATCGGGCACGATGCCGTAGTCGCGCACCTCGCAACCGAAAGCCGCCGCGAGGCCGTTCAGCGTGAAGCGGCTGGAGTTGTAGATCCGCCCAGGCGGCAGCGGGTCGCCCGGCATCACGAGCTCGTCGCCGGTAAATAAGAGGCCCATGCGCACGCGGCGGAATACGGGCAGGCGCGCAATGCCGACCGAAGCCGCGAGCCCGGTGTCCTGGGGACGAAGCCGGATCCCGGCCGCCAGCACCTGCGCGCCTTTCGCGATGTCGCTCGCGCGGCGGCGGACCCAGGCGTCCTTCGCCGGCACCTTCTTCACCACGACCGCGTCGCCGTCGGCCGCGCAGAACTCCTGCATCACGATCGCATCCGCCCCGGCCGGGATCGGTGCGCCGGTGAAGATGCGCGCGGCGGTCCCCGGCGCGAGCGCCGCGCCCACGGATCCCGCCATGATGCGCTGCTCGACCTTCAACTTCGTGTCGGGCACCTTGACGTCCGCCGTGCGCACGGCATAGCCGTCCATGGCGCTGTTGTCCATCGGCGGCACGTCCATCGTCGAGGCTTGCGCGCGCGCGAGCACGCGGCCGGTCGCCTCCAGCGTCGGCGCCTCCTCCACCTCGGCGACCGGGCGTGCGCCGGCGAGGAGGACCTCGAGCGCCTCGTCGACGCTGAGCAGGCCCTTGTTCATGCGAGCTTCAGGTGGCCGAGGATGAACTCGGCGATGCGCGCGTCGTCGTTGAGGTCGAGCAGCGGCAGCTTCGTGTCGAGCTTCGCGTCGCTCGCGACCGCGATGATGTGCGGATCCTGCGGGTGCAGCAGCGCTTCGCCGGTCTCGGCGCGCCAGACCTCGAGCTTCGGGATCGGCGCGTGCTTGAAGCCCTCGACGATCAGCAGGTCGCAGGGCGAGAGGTGCTTCAGCTGCTCCTCGAACGAGGGCTCCTGCGCGCCGCGCAGCTCGTGCATCAGCACCCAGCGGCGCGACGAGGTGACCAGCACCTCGGCGGCGCCGGCGTGGCGGTGGCGGAAGGAGTCCTTGCCCGGCTGGTCGACGTCGAACGTGTGGTGCGCATGCTTGACCAGCGACACGCGCAGCCCCCGCGCCGCGAAGCGCGGGATCAGCTTCTCGATGAGCGTGGTCTTGCCGCTGCCGGACCAGCCGGCGAAGCCGAAAGTCTTCATGCCGGGCGGGATTCTAACGCCCGGGGCGCTCACGCCTCGACCGCGCCATCCTCCAGCCGCCACCGCGTGACGCCTTCCAGCCCGATCACTTCCTGGTCGTGGCAAGCCACCACCACGGTACGCCGCTCGTCGCGCAGCTGGGCCAGCAGCGCCAGCGTCTGCGCGCGGCCTTCCTTGTCGAGGTTGCTGGTCGGCTCGTCGAGCAGCAGCAGGTCCGGGCGCAGGGCGCGCGCGCGGGCCAGCGCGGCGCGCTGCCTTTCGCCCCACGAGAGCTTCGCCGGCGGCGTGCCCCGCCGCGCGGCCAGCCCCGCCCACTCGATTGCGTCCTCGACCCGCCGCCGGCGCTCCCCGGCGGGCATGCCGCGGCACTTCAGCCCATACTCGAGGTTGTGCCGCAGGCTGGTGTGGAACAGGTAGGGATGCTGGTGCACATAGACGGCTTGGCCGCGCAGCCGCACCTCGCCCGAGTCCGCTCGCTCCAGCCCGGCGATGACGCGCAGCAGCGTCGTCTTGCCGCTGCCGTTCGGGCCGGTCAGCACGTAGCTGCGGCCCTCTTCGATCTCCAGGCGCCCGATGTCGAAGAGCAGCCGCGGACCAAACGCCTTGCGCAGGCCGGTCAGCTCGACGAGCGGAGCGCTCACCTCAGGCCTCCCTTGCCCTGCAGCAGCGCCAGCGCGACGTTGACGCCGAGCGCCACCGCCATCAGCACCAGGCCGAGCGCGATGCCCTGCGCGAAGTCGCCCTTGCTCGTTTCCAGCGCGATCGCGGTGGGGATGTTGCGCGTCAGTCCCTCGATGTTGCCGCCGACCATGATGGCGCAGCCGACCTCCGAGATCACGCGCCCGAAGCCGTTGACCACGGCGGCGAGCACGCCGAAGCGCACCTCGAGCAGCGTGGTGAGCGAGGCGCGCAGGCGTTCCGCGCCGAGGCAGCGTGCGGTCTCGTACACGCGCGGGTCCGCGCC
>JBOIFE010000293.1:0-18786 GCA_050741015.1 Burkholderiales bacterium
CTCCGTGTATTTCGACCAATATAAGTACGCGTCGGGTGAGGGCGCTGTTCGTGAATTGAAGCTGCGACTGCTTGCGGACAGGATTCCGTCGCTACAGAAATTCGCCCACGCGACCGGCAGACCTCTCCCGAATTAGTTGACGCTCCGGCCTAACGCCCGCGCCGCTTCCCCCGCCCAAGCACCACCGCCAACTCCGCCAACCCCGCCGGATGCGTGGTCCTCGCATACGGCGGCTTCGGCCACTTCCACCGCGGCTCCGGTAACAGCGCCCGCATTCCATTGATGTCGCAGTGATACGGCGGCCCCTGGACGAAGCCCTGGGCCGCATCGGGGCGCAGCAACTGTAGAAACAAAGCAAACAACCGCCCGCCCGGCGCGAGCCACCGGTGCAGCTGGTCCGCGTACTCGCGCCAGTGGTCCGGATACAGAGCGCACAGGCTCGTCTGCTCGTAGATGGCGTCGAACGGGCGATCGGGCGCCCACTCGAACGCATCGGCCTGCACCAACGTCGCGTCGACGCCCGCGTCCTTCAGGTTACGATGCGCGCGCGCGATGGCGCGGTCGGAGTAGTCGAGGCCGGTGACTTCGAAGCCGGCGAGGGCGAGTTCCACGACTTCCCAACCCGAGCCGCATCCCGGCACGAGGATGCGGCAGGGCTTGAGCTTGCCCGAGCTGATCCACGCGCGAAGCTGCGGGTTGGACGCGCCGCGGTCCCAGGGCGTGTTGCCCTCGGCGAAGCGCTGCTCCCAGAATTCCTTCGTCGGTCCGGCCACGGGCGTCAATGCGCTCTTGCGGGTTGTTCACACGCCCGCTGTGTCACGCCGCAGCCGCATGCAGCCGCACGCCCAACGCCTGCACCAATTTCAGCATCGTGTCATAGCGCGGCTTTGCTCCGGGCGCCAGCGCCTTGTAGAGGCTCTCCCGCCCGAGGCCGGTGTCACGCGCGAGTTGCGACATGCCGCGCGCGCGGGCTGCCGTGCGTATCGCTTGCAGAAAGACGTCGGGGTCGCCATCTTCCAGCGCGGCGCTGAGAAATTCGGCCATCGCCGCGTCATCGCGCAGATAGTCGGCGGCGTCGAACGGAGCCAGGCCGAGGGGCGATTTGGTTCTAGCTTTGGTCATGAGTCACTCCTTGGGCAAGAACTGCAACAGTTTCTTCGCGCGCTTGATGTCCCGCTTCTGGCTCGCCTTGTCGCCTCCGCATATCAGCAGGTACACCACCGTGCCACGACGAGTGAAGTACACGCGGTAGCCGGCACCGACATGGATGCGCATCTCGGAAATACCATCGCCCACCGGCTCGCAGTCACCGAAGTGACCGATCACGGCCGCGTCAAGCCGTTGCGCGATGCGCGCCTGCGCTACACGATCACGTAAACCCTTCAGCTACCCGTCAAACTCCGTTGTACGGAGCAGCGTGTTCACCCGGCGCATTGTATCCTTTTGGATACAGCGACGCAAGACCTATATCCTCGGGCGCCAGATGCGGATCGAGTTCGACAATGCGCTGCCGGTCAGCGAAAAGCGGAAGGAGATCGCCGAGGCGATAGGGAAAGGACAGGTCACGATCGTCTGCGGGGAGACAGGCTCGGGGAAGACGACGCAGCTGCCCAAGATCCTGCTGGAGATGGGGCGGGGGAAGGAGAAGGCGATCGGGCACACGCAGCCGAGGAGGATTGCGGCGCGGTCGGTGGCGGCGCGGATCGCGGAGGAGCTGAAGGTCGAATTAGGGGGCCTCGTCGGCTACAAGGTGCGCTTCACCGACAAGGTCGGGAAGCAGACCCGGGTGAAGCTGATGACGGACGGGATCCTGCTTGCGGAGACGCAAGGCGATCCGGAGCTTCGCGCCTACGACACGATCATCCTCGACGAGGCGCACGAGCGCGGGCTCAACATCGACTTCCTGATGGGGTACCTGAAGCGGCTTTTGCCCAGGCGGCCGGATCTGAAAGTGATCATCACGTCGGCCACGATCGACGCGGAAAGGTTCTCCAGGCACTTCGGGGATGCGCCGGTGGTCGAAGTCTCCGGGCGCCTCTACCCGGTCGAAGTCCGCTACCGCCCCGTCGGCGGCGACGAGGAGGACACGACGCGGGACGAGGAGGAGGAAGCGCTCGGCGACGCGGTGGAGGAGTTGTTCAGGGAGGGCACTGGCGACGTGCTGGTGTTCTTCCCCGGCGAGCGCGAGATCCGCGACGCGGCGGCGATCCTCGGAAAAAGGAACCTGAAGGGCGCGGAGATCCTCCCGCTCTTCGGAAGATTGTCGGCCGCGGAACAGGATCGCGTGTTCCATCCCGGCGGCGCGCGGCGCGTGGTGCTCGCGACCAATGTGGCGGAGACGTCCCTGACGGTGCCGCGCATCCGCTACGTGGTCGACACCGGCCAGGCGCGCATCAAGCGGTATTCCTACCGGAACAAGGTCGAGATGCTGCGCGTGGAGAAGATCTCGCAGGCGGCGGCGCAGCAGCGCGCCGGCCGCTGCGGGCGCGTCGCGAACGGCATCTGCATTCGCCTCTACGGCGAGGACGAGTTCAAGGCGAGAAGCGAATACACCGATCCGGAGGTGCTGAGGTCGTCGCTCGCCGCGGTGATCCTGCGCGCGCTGTCGCTCAACCTCGGCAAGGTGGAGGACTTCCCCTTCCTCGACGCCCCCGACTCACGCGCGATCGCGGACGGCTACGGCCTGCTCGCGGAGCTGGGAGCGGTCGACGACGAGAACAGGCTGACGGACTTGGGCCGCGAGCTCGCGCGCCTCCCGCTCGACCCGCGCGTGGCGCGCATGCTCGTGGCGGCGAGAGCGGAAGGCTGCCTCGAGCAGGTGCTGGTGATCGCGGCGGCGCTCTCGGTGCAGGACCCGCGCGAGCGGCCGCTGGAAAAGCAGGCCGTGGCCGACCAGCGCCAGGCGAAATTCGACGACGAGCGCTCGGACTTCCTCGCCTACCTCAAGCTGTGGAAGCTGCAAGGCAGCGAAGGCCTGCGCCGCACCTGCCGCGACAACTTCCTCTCGTACCCGCGCATGCGCGAATGGCGCGACGTGCACGCGCAGCTGCAAACCGTGGTCGCCGAGCTCGACTGGAAGATGTCGAGCGCGAAGATGGACAAGCCCGACGGCTACCGCGCCGTCCACCGCGCGCTCCTCACGGGCCTGTTCGGCAATCTCGGCATGCTGGACCTGGAACACGCCTACACCGGCGCGCGCGGCATCAAGTTCCGCATCCACCCCGGCTCGGGCACGAAGAAGCCCGGCAAGTGGATCGTCGCCGCCGAGCTCGTGGAAACCACGCGCCTCTACGCGCGCACCGTGGCCACGATCGACCCGCTGTGGCTGGAAGAGCTCGGCGGGCACCTCATGAAGCGCCACCGCGACAACCCGCACTGGGAAAAGAACCGCGCGCAGGTCGTCGCGGTCGAGCGAGGCACGCTCTATGGCTTGCCCGTCTACACGCAGCGGCGTGTGAACTACGGCCCGCACGATCCGGTGCTCGGGCGCGAGATCTTCCTGCGCTCGGCGCTGGTCGAAGGCGAATTCGACACCCGCGCGCCGTTCTTCGCCCACAACCGGAAGCTCGTCGCCGAGATCGAGCGCATGGAGCACAAGCAGCGCCGCCCCGACATCCTGGTCGACGACGAGCTGATCCACGCCTTCTACGACGCGCGCATCCCCGAGGGCATCCACAACGGCGCGGATTTCGAGAAATGGAGGAAGGAAGCCGAGCGCGCGGACCCGAAGCTGCTCTACTTGAAGCGCGACGACCTCATGCGCCACGAGGCCGCGGGCATCACGACCGACAACTTCCCGCCCGAGCTGCGCCTGGGCGCGAATACCTTCAAGCTCGACTACCACTTCGACCCGCGCTCGCCGCGCGACGGTGTGACGATGACCGTGCCGGTCGCGCTCCTCAACCAGGTGCCGGCGGCGCGCGCCGAATGGCTGGTCCCGGGCCTGCTGAAGGAAAAGGTGCGCGCGCTCGCGAAATCGATGCCGCAGCGCCTGCGCCACAAGCTGGGAACGCTCGAGGACTTCGCCGAGGACTTCGCCGCGCGCGTGCCGCCCGCCGACACCCCGCTCGCGCAGGCGCTCGCGCGCCACATCCGGACGGAATTGAACCTCGACGTGCCGACCGACGCCTACCGCCCCGACTCGGCGCCGCCGCACCTGCACATGAACTTCCTCGTCGAGGACGAGCACGGCCGCCAGCTCGGCCTCGGGCGCAACCTCGCGGAGCTGAAGCGCGAGCTCGGCAGCGACACCGCGGCGCCGATCGCGCCCGCCGAGGACCTGCAGCGCTACACCGGTTGGACGATGGGCGACCTCGAGGAAATGAGGGAGGTCGAGCAGGGCGGCCAGGCGCTCGTCGGCTACCCCGCCCTCGTCGACGCGGGCGAGGGCGTGACGCTGCAGGTCTTCGACACGCCCGAAGGCGCTGCGCAGGCGCACCGCGCGGGCGTGCGGCGCCTGCTCGCGATCGTGTTCAAGGACCGCATCCGCGACCTCGAGCGCGCGTGGCAGAAGGACATCGTGCTCGCCCCGCTGACGGACGACCTGGTTGCCGCGGCGCTCGATCGCGCATTCCTCGGCGACCGCGTGCCCACGCTCGCCGCCGAATTCGCGCGCGCCCTGGACGCGGGCCGCAGCCGCTTCATCCTGGTCGCGCAGGAAGTCGCACGCACCGCGGGCGCGATCCTCGCCGTGCACGCCGACCTGCAGAAGAAGCTCGCGCAGTCGGCGAAAGCGCACCCGCAGGCGGCCGAGGACATTCACCGGCAGTGGCAGCGGCTGCTGCGACCTGGATGGCTGCGCGAGACGCCCTGGACGCGCGTGCAGCACTTCCCGCGCTACCTCCAGGCGGCCGCGCACCGGCTGGAGAAACTGCGCGCCGAGCCGGCGCGCGACGCGCGCCTGATGCAGGAGCTCTCACCGCTGCAGACTGCGTGGCTGCGCGCGCCGCGGCCGCTCGATCCCGAGCGCGAGCAGTTCGGCTGGCTGCTGGAAGAGCTTCGCGTTTCGCTCTTCGCGCAGCAACTGAAGACGCCCGTGCCCGTGTCGGCCAAGCGCCTCGCGAAACTGTGGCAGAGTATCCGGCGATGAGCTCGATCCCGCGCTCGCTCGCCTACGCGCTCGCGAACCTCCTGCATCCGAAGATGCTCTGGCTGATGCTGTGGCCGCTGCTGATCGCGCTCGGGCTGTGGGGCACGCTCGCGATCGTGTTCTGGACCCAGGTCGCGCTTTCGATTGCGGACTGGATGCAGGCGGGGCTCGCGCACGCGCCGTTCGTGGCGCACTGGGACTTCGCGGACCTCACGCTCTTCCTCGCCAAGCTCTTCATCCTGCTCATGCTGGTGCCGATCATCCAGCTGACGGCGCTCGTCATCCTCTCCCTCTTCGGCATGCCCGCGATGGTCGAGCACGTCGCGAGCCGCGCGTATCCGGAATTGCAGCGCAAGCGTGGCGGCAGCTTCGCGGGCAGCGTCTGGAACGGCCTCGTCGCGCTGCTCGGCCTCTGCGTCCTCGGGCTCGTGTCGATCCCGTTCTGGGTTTTTCCGCCGCTCTGGCCGCTGATCCCGGTCGCGATCCTCGGCTGGGTGAACCAGCGCGTGCTGCGCTACGACGCGCTCGCCGAGCACGCGGACGCGGTCGAACTGCGCGAGATCCTCGCCGCGCGCCGCGGTGCGCTCTACGTCATGGGTCTCGTCCTCGCGCTCGCCGCGTACGTGCCGCTGCTCGGCTTCTTCGCGCCGGTGCTGCTCGGGCTTGCCTTCATCCACTACCTGCTCGCCGCGCTGAAGGAACGGCGCGAGGCGCCGATCGAAGGGCAGGTGGTGTGACCGTCGCCGGCTTCGGCGCCTACGTCCTCGGCGACGAGATCCTCGTCGGCAAGCGCCAGGACAAGCACTTTCCGTGGCTGATCGAGGCACTCGCGAAGCGCGGATTGCGGCTCGCCTGGTGCGAGCACCTGGGCGACGACCCCGCGCGCGTCACGCTCGCGCTGAAGCGGAGCCTCGCGACCGACGATGTCGTGTTCTCGTTCGGCGGCATCGGCGCGACGCCGGACGACCACACGCGCCAGTGCGCGGCCGACGCGCTCGGCGTGCCGCTTGCGCTGCACCCGGCCGCGGAAGCCGAGATCCGCAGCCGCTTCGGCGGCGAGGCGACGCCGCAGCGGTTGAAGATGGGCGAATTTCCCGCGGGCTGCGAAATCGTGCCGAATCCGTTCAACCGCATCCCGGGGTTCTCGGTCGCGCACCACTATTTCGTGCCGGGCTTTCCGCAGATGGCCTGGCCGATGATCGAGTGGGTGCTCGACACGAAGTACCGGAGCCTCTTCGACTCGCAGCGCTGGAGCGAAGCGTCGGTCATCGTCTACGGGCTCGCCGAATCGACCATCACGCCCCTCATGGAGGAGCTGAACGCGGCCTTTCCCGGGCTGAAGGCGTTCAGCCTGCCGAGCATGGGCGAAGGCGGCACCCGGCGGCACATTGAGCTGGGCGTGCGCGGGGCGCCGGCCGAGGTTCCGTCCGCGATGGAGCGCCTGCGCGCGGGCATTGCGACGCTCGGAGGCGCGCTGGACGTTCCAAAGGGCTGATTTCTCCCGTATAATCCGCGCCTTTTCGCGGTTTCACGGGGTTCCCCATGGTGGTCATTCGACTGGCGCGCGGCGGCGCGAACAAGCGGCCTTTCTTCAGCCTGGTGGTGGCCGATTCGCGCCGCGCCGCGCAGGGCAAGTTCATCGAGCGCGTCGGCTTCTACGATCCGAAGGCGCCACAAGGGCGCGAGTCGCTTCGCGTCGACGTGGAGCGGGTCAAGCACTGGGAGGGCAAGGGCGCGCAGCTTTCGCCCACGGTGAAGCGGCTCGTGAAGAAATTTGGCAAGAAAGCCGCCTGAGCAGATTCCGATGGGCCGCGTCGCCGGGCACTACGGCGTGCGCGGATGGCTGAAGGTGGCGCCGAAGGTGGGCGTGCTGGAAGGCCTGGTGAAGGCGGGCGAGTGGTGGATCGGCGGCGAAGCACGCCGCGTGGTGCAGGCCCGGCGCCACAGCGCCACGGTGGTCGCGAAGCTCGAGGGCTTCGAGACGCCCGAGCAGGCGCGGGCGCTGAAGGGGCAGGAGGTGTCGGTTGCGCGTGAAGCGCTGCCGCCGCCGGGCGAGGGGCACTACTACCTCGTCGACCTGGTCGGCATGCAAGTGGTGAACGGCAGCGGCGTGGCCTTCGGTGTGGTGCGGCAGTGGCTCACCAACGGCCCGCAGGATGTGATGGAAGTCGAGGGCGAAAGGCTGCGGTTGTTGCCCTGGGTGCCCACGGTAGTGAAGCAGGTGGACCTCGAGGCCGGGCGCATCGAGGTCGAGTGGGAAGCGGACTGGTGATCCGCTTCGACGTGGTGACGCTGTTCCCGGAGATGTTCGCCGCGCTGACGGGCAGCGGCATCCCGAGGAAGGCCCTGGAAGCGGGGCTGTGGCGGCTGCAGGCGTGGAATCCGCGTGATTTCACGACGGACAACTACCGGACGGTCGACGACCGTCCGTACGGCGGCGGGCCCGGCATGGTGATGCTGGCCGAGCCGCTGGAGAGGGCGCTGGATGCGGTGCGCGCGGCGGGCGGGGGCAGCGTGGTGTACCTCTCGCCGCAAGGCGCGAGGCTCGATCACCGGAAAGTGATGGAGCTCGCGGCGCGCAGCGCGGTGACGTTGCTTTGCGGGCGGTATGAAGGCGTGGACGAGCGGCTCGTCCGGCGCCGGGTGGACGAGGAGCTCTCGCTCGGGGATTACGTGCTCTCGGGCGGGGAGATCGCCGCGATGGCCGTGATCGACGCGGTGGTGCGGCAGCTCCCGGGGGCGCTCGGCGACGGGCAGTCGGCGGTGGAAGAGTCCTTCGCCGGCGGGTTGCTCGACTGCCCGCAGTACACCCGGCCCGAGAAGTACGCGGGCGTAGGCATACCGGCGGTGCTGCTGTCGGGGCACCACGAGCAGATCCGGCGCTGGCGGCTGAAGCAGTCGCTGGGGCGCACCTGGCTGCGACGGCCCGAGCTGGTCGCGGCGCGTGCGCTGAGCGCGGAGGAGCAGGGCCTGCTGGAGGAATTCCGGCGGGAGACGGAGAACGGAGCAAGGACATGAACCTGATTGAGAAGCTCGAGCAGGAAGAGATCAAGCGGCTGGCGAAGAACGTGCCGGACTTCTCGCCCGGCGACACCGTGATCGTGAACGTGACCGTGGTCGAAGGCGAGCGCAAGCGCGCGCAGGCCTTCGAGGGCGTGGTGATCGCCAAGCGCAACCGCGGCCTCGGCTCCTCGTTCACGGTGCGCAAGATCAGCTCCGGCGAAGGCGTCGAGCGCACGTTCCAGACCTATTCGCCGATCATCGCCTCGGTCGAGGTGAAGCGCAAAGGCGAGGTGCGGCGCGCCAAGCTCTACTACCTGCGCCAGCGCTCGGGCAAGTCGGCGCGCATCCGCGAGAAGGTCGGCGGCGCCACCGGCGACGAGGGCGCGAAAGAATAAGAAAAAGGGGTTTCTCCCCCTTTTCGCTTCATAATCCTGCCATGCGCAGGGAGCCCGCCGTCGTCAGTCCGGTCGCCGATATCGTCGCGGATATCCGTGCCGGGAAGATGGTCGTGCTGGTCGACGACGAGGACCGCGAGAACGAGGGCGACCTGGTCTTCGCCGCCGACTTCGTCACCGCGGACAAGGTCAACTTCCTTGCGCGCCACGGCCGCGGCCTGGTCTGCATGCCGATCACCGAGTCGCATGCGCACCGGCTCGGCCTGAAGCCGATGGTCGAGCAGAACCGCTCGCGCCACGGCACGAACTTCACCTTCTCGATCGAGGCCGCCGAGGGCATCGCCACCGGCATCTCGGCCGCCGACCGCGCGCTCACGATCAAGGTCGCGGCTTCGCCCACGGCGAGCGCCGACGACATCGTCCACCCCGGCCACGTCTTTCCGCTCATCGCGCACGACGGCGGCGTGCTGGTGCGCGCCGGGCACACCGAAGCCTGCTGCGACCTCGCGCGCCTCGCGGGACTCACGCCCGCGGCGGTGCTCTGCGAAATCATGCGCGAGGACGGCACGATGGCGCGCCTGCCGGACCTGCTCGAGTTCAGCGCCGAGCACGGCCTGAAGATCGGCACGATCGCCGACCTGATCGAGTACCGCAGCCGCCACGAATCGCTCGTCGCGCGCAGTTACGAGCGCGAGATCGACACGGCCTGGGGGCGCTTTCGCCTGGTCGCCTTCCACGATGTGCCGACGCGCTCGACGCACCTCGCGCTCGTCGCCGGCACGCCTGCGCCCGATGCGGAGACACTGGTGCGCGTGCATGAGCCGCTCTCGGTGGTCGACCTGCTGGACGCCGGCGCGGGCACGCATTCCTGGAGCGTGGGCGCGGCGCTCACCGCGGTCGCGCGGGCCGGCCGCGGCGTGGTGCTGCTCATGAACTGCAACGAGTCGACGCAGGCGCTCGAAGCGCGCCTCGCGGACGCGCGCCCCGCGCGCCAGGGCCGCAGCATGGACCTGCGCACCTACGGCATCGGCGCGCAGATCCTGCGCGACCTCGGCGTGGGCCGCATGCGCCTGATGGCCGCCCCGCGCAAGATGCCCAGCATGGCGGGCTTCGGCCTCGAGGTCAGCGGCTACCTCGAGTCGCCGGAAGGCTAGGCCATGCGCCTCGGGATCGTGGCAAGCAGGTTCAACGAGGAACTCTGCGGCAAGCTGCTGCAGCGCGCGATGGCCGAGGCCGCGAAGCAGGGCGTGAAGGACGTCGTCGTCGAGCAGGTCCCGGGCGCGCTCGAGATCCCGCTCGCGCTGCAATGGATGGCGCAGTCCGGGAAGTTCGACTGCCTCGCGGCGATCGGCTGCGTGGTGCGCGGCGACACCTACCACTTCGAGGTCGTGGCGAGCGAATCTGCGCGCGGCGTGATGGACGTCTCGCTCGAGTGCGGCATCCCGATCGCGAACGGCATCCTGACGACCGAGGACGAGAAGCAGGCCGAGGCGCGCCTGGACAAGGGCGCGGAGGCCGTGCGCGCCGCGCTCGAGATGGCGCGCCTGCGCGACAAGGTGGCGGCATGGCCCAAGTGAAAACCGCGCGCCGTCGCTCGCGCGAGATCGCGCTGCAGGCGCTCTACGCCTGGCAGCTGGGCGGCGGCGATGCGCTCGAGGAGCTGCGCGCGCTCGCCGAGGGCTCGGGCGCCGACACCGCGCTCGCCGAGGCGCTCGTGCGCGGCGTGCGCGAGCGCGCCGAGGAGCTGCGCGCGCGGCTCGAGCCCTGCCTGTCGCGCGAGTTCGCGCGGCTGTCGCCGGTCGAGCGCGCGATCCTGTACATCGGCGCCTTCGAGCTCGCCGAGCATCCCGAGACGCCGTTCAAGGTGGTGGTGAACGAGGCGGTCGAGCTGGGAAAGAGCTTCGGCGGCACGGGCGGGCACAAGTTCGTGAACGGGGTGCTGGAGAAGCTCGCCACCGAGCTGCGGCCCGGCGAGCTCGGACGCAAGCAGCAGCCGGCCTGAGGACGGCGATGCCGTCCGAGTTCGAGATCATCGCGCGCCACTTCTCGCGGCCCGCCCGCCACGCGCGGCTCGGTGTCGGCGACGACGCGGCGCTCATCGCCGTCGCGCCAGGCATGGAGCTCGCGGTGTCGACCGACTTGCTGATCGAAGGACGCCACTTCGCCGCGGGCGCCGAGCCGCGCGCGCTGGGCCACAAGGCGCTCGCGGTGAACCTCTCGGACATGGCGGCGATGGGCGCGAGTCCACGCTGGGCGACGCTCGCACTCGCGCTGCCCGAGGCGGACGAGGCGTGGATCGCGGCTTTCGCTGACGGTTTCTACGCGCTCGCGGTGCGCTTTGGCGTGGACCTCGTCGGCGGCGACACGACGCGCGGGCCGCTCGCAATCTGCGTGACGATCCTCGGTGAAGTGCCGGCCGGCCGCGCGCTCACCCGCGCGGGCGCGAGGCCCGGCGACGAGGTCTGGGTGTCGGGTGCGCTGGGCGGGGCCGCGTATGCGCTCGAGCACCCGGAGGATGCGGCGGCCGCGAAGCGCCTGCACGAGCCGGAACCGCGCGTCGCGCTCGGCGAGCGGCTGCTCGGGCTCGCCACCGCGGCGATCGACGTCTCCGACGGCTTCGCGCAGGACCTGGGCCACGTCCTCGAGCGCTCGGGCGTGGGCGCCGCCGTGCGCTACGCCGACCTGCCCAAGCACCCGATCGCGGACGCCGGCCTGCGCGCGCGCTGCGTGCTCTCGGGCGGCGACGACTACGAGCTCGTCTTCACCGCACCGGCGGCGGCGAACGACGCGATTTCCAGGGCAGGGGCCACGCTCGGGCTCGCGCTCGCTCGCGTAGGAACGGTGAGCGCAGGGCCGGTGGCGCTGAAGGTCCTGGACGAGCGGGGCGCGACCATGGCGCTCGAGCGCGGGTTCGACCACTTCGCCGCATGAACCTCGGCCGGCCGAGCGTCCGCTTCACCTTCACCCACCCCGCGCACTTCATCGCGCTCGGCTTCGGCGCGGGGCTCTCGCCGTTCGCGCCGGGCACCGCGGGCACGCTCGTCGCGTTTCCGATCTGGTGGGCGCTGCCCGGGGACCTGCCCCCGCTCGTGCTGCTGGCGGGCCTCGCGCTCGCCTTCGCCATTGGCGTGTGGGCCTGCGAGCTGACCGGACGCCACCTGGGCGTCTCCGACCACGGTGCGATGTGCTGGGACGAGATCGTCGCATTCCTGCTGGTGCTCGCGCTCGCGCCGTCCGAGCGGCCCTGGCAGGCGGCCGCGTTCTTTCTCTTTCGCGCGTTCGACGTGGTCAAGCCGCCGCCGATCCGCGCGCTCGAGCGGCGCATGAAGGGCGGCTTCGGCGTCATGTTCGACGACATCCTCGCCGCGGGCTACACGCTGCTCGTGCTGGCGATCGCCCGGCGTATCCTCGAGCCATGAACGAGCTCGTCGAGCGGATCGCCGCGGCGCTCAAGGCGCGGGGCCTGATGCTCGCCGCGGCCGAATCCTGCACCGGCGGCTGGGTGTCGACGGCCTGCACCGCGCTCGCCGGGAGCTCGGACTGGTTCGAGCGCGGCTACGTGACCTACTCGAACGCCGCCAAGCAGGAGGCGCTTGGCGTGCGCGAAGATACGATCCGGCGCCACGGCGCGGTGAGCGAGGAGACCGCGCGCGAGATGGCCGCCGGGGCGCTCGCGAACAGCCACGCGCAGGTCGCGCTCGCAATCACCGGCATCGCCGGGCCGACCGGCGGCACGCCCGCCAAGCCCGTCGGCACCGTCTGTTTTGCGTGGGCGCAGGGGAGTAACATGGCGAGCGAAACCCGGCGCTTCGACGGCGACCGCGAAAGCGTGCGCCGCCAGTCGGTCGTGCATGCCCTGCAAGGAGTACTGGCCAGGCTCCAATGACGAATGTCCGGCCCGCCGCGGTGGCGGGCATGTTCTACCCGCGCGATGCGCGCGAGCTGCAGCGGGACGTCGCCGAGATGCTCGACGGCGTGGAGAATCTTGCGCCCCGCTTCGGCCATCCCAAGGCGCTGATCGTGCCGCATGCGGGCTTTATCTATTCTGGCCCGGTCGCCGCGCGCGCCTACGACGAGCTCTCGGCCGCGCGCGGCATCGTCCGTCGCGTCGTGCTGCTCGGCCCCGTGCATCGCGTGGCGGTGCGCGGCCTCGCGCTGCCCGGCGTGGACGCTTTCGAGACGCCGCTCGGGCGCGTGCCGGTCGACGCCCAGGCGGCGGGCATCCTCAGGTCCTTCCGGCAGGTGGTGGAAAGCCCGGCGGCGCACGCGATGGAGCACTCGCTCGAAGTGCAGCTGCCCTTCCTGCAGCGCATGCTGGGCGAATTCGAGCTGGTGCCGCTCGCCGTGGGCGACGCGAAGCCGAACGAGGTGCGCGACGTGATCGAGCGGCTCTGGGGTGGCCCGGAGACGCTGTTCATCCTCTCGACCGACCTCTCGCACTACCACGCCTACGACGAGGCGCGCGCGCTCGACCAGTCGACGCTTTCTCGCATCGCCGCCTTCGACACCGACATCAATCACGAGGAAGCCTGCGGCGCGACGCCGCTGAACGGCTTGCTCGCGGCCGCGAGGGCGCGCGGGCTCTCGATCCGGCTGCTCGGCGCCTGCAACTCCGGCGACACCGCGGGCGGCCGCGACCGCGTGGTCGGCTACTCGGCCTTTGCGCTCTATGAGGGCGCGCGCGTCGGGCTCGCGGAGGCCGGCGAGACGCTGCTTGGCCTCGCGCGCGCCTCGATCTCGCATCGGCTCGGCCTCGCGCCCGAGGCCCCGAGCCCCGAGGGCGCGGCCTGGCTCGCGCGCCCCGGCGCCACCTTCATCACGCTCACGCTCGAGGACCGGCTGCGTGGCTGCATTGGCAGCCTCGCCGCGAGCCGGTCGATCGGTCTCGACGTGATCGAGAACGCCGCCGCCGCGGCGCTCAGGGATCCTCGATTCCCGCCGCTCGGCGCCACCGAATGGCCGCGCTGCGGGCTGGAGGTCTCGGTGCTCTCGGCCGCCAAGCCGATGCGCTTCGCCGACGAGGCCGAGATGCTCGCGATGCTGCGCCCCGGCGAGGACGGCGTGATCCTCGAGCACGAGGGCCGGCGCGCGACGTTCCTGCCGCAGGTCTGGGAATCGATTCCCGACAAGCGCGCTTTCCTCGGCGAGCTGCTGAAGAAGGCGGGGCTGCCGGCCGACACGCGGCTCGCGCGCTGCAAGCTCTCGCGCTATCGCGTCGTCAAGTGGAAAGCACCGCCCCCGCACTGAGCGAGGCCTACCCCGGGCGCTGGTGGCACGCGCTCGAGGACGGCCGCGTGCAATGCGACCTCTGCCCGCGCGATTGCCGCCTGCACGAGGGCCAGCGCGGGCTGTGCTTCGTGCGCAAGATGGAAGGCGGCCGCATGGTGCTCACCACCTACGGGCGCTCCTCGGGCTTCTGCGTCGACCCGATCGAGAAGAAGCCGCTCAACCAGTTCTACCCCGGCACGTCCGTCCTGTCGTTCGGCACTGCGGGCTGCAACCTCGCCTGCAAGTTCTGCCAGAACTGGGATATTTCGAAATCGCGGGAGATGGACCGGCTGCAGGATGCGGCTGCGCCGGAGGCGATCGCGCAGGCGGCCGCGCAGTTTGGCTGCGCCTCCGTCGCCTACACCTACAACGATCCCGTGATCTTCGCCGAGTACGCCATCGACATCGCGCTCGCCTGCCGCGAGCGCGGCGTGCAGAACGTGGCGGTGACGGCCGGCTACATCCATGACGCGCCGCGGCGCGAGTTCTACGCGGTGATGGATGCGGCCAACGTGGACCTGAAGGGCTTCACCGACGATTTCTACTGGAAGGTGTGCGGCGGGCGGCTGCAGCCGGTGCTGGATACCCTGGTGTATCTGGTGAAGGAAACGGAGGTCTGGACCGAAATCACCACGCTTCTGATCCCGGGCCAGAATGATTCCGATGCCGAGCTCGAGGCGGAGTCGAAATGGATCTTCGACAACCTCGGGCCGGACGTGCCGCTGCACTTCACGGCGTTCCACCCCGACTGGAAGATGAGGGACGTTTCGGCAACGCCGCCGGCGACGCTGACGCGGGCGCGCGAGATCGCGTTGCGCGCGGGGCTGCGTTACGTCTACACAGGAAACGTCCACGATGCCTCCGGAGGGACCACGCATTGCCCGTCGTGCGGGGCCGCGGCGATCGTGCGCGACTGGTACCGCATCAACCTGTACCGCGTCTCGGACGCGGGCGCCTGCCTCGCCTGCGGCGCGCAGCTGCCGGGTCGCTACCGCAAGTTCGGCAAGCCCTTCGGGCCTCGGCGCATTCCCGTGCGCCTGTCCGCCGCGGCCTGAGGCCGGCGACTAGGCGCTCGCCAGGCTCGCGTTCCTCAGGTCGGTCACCAGCATGTGGCCCGGCGTGTGCGTGATGCAAATCGGCGGCCGCGCGTGGCGCACCGCCGACTGGGGCGTGACGCCGCAGGCCCAGAACACCGGCAGTTCGTCGTCCTTCACCTCGGTCGGCTCGCCGACCCAGGGCCGGGCGAGGTCCTCGATGCCGAGCAGCTCGGGATGCCCGATGTGCACCGGCGCGCCGTGCACGTTCGGAAAGCGCGAGGTGACCTGAACCGCGCGGATCGCGTTGGCCGGCGTGAACGGGCGCATCGACACCACCATGCCGCCGCGGAACGGGCCGGCAGGCGCGGTTTCGATGCTGGTGAGGTACATCGGCACGCCCTTGCCTTCGGCGATGTGGCGCAGCGGCACGCCTGCCTCGAGCAACGCCTCCTCGAACGAGAACGAGCAGCCCAGCACGAACGCCACCAGGTCGCTGCGCCACAGGGCGCCGATGTCGGCGCGGTCCTCGGCAAATGCGCCGTCGCGGAATACGCGGTAGCTCGGCAGGTCGCTGCGGATGTCGAGATCCTCGCCCAGCGCCGGCAGGCGCGGGTCGCCCGGGTCGGAGGCCGCGAGCAACGGGCAGGGCTTGGGATTGCGCTGGCAGTAGAGCAGGAAATCCTCCGCGTACTCGCGCGGCAGGATGCACAGGTTGCCCTGCACGTAGCCGGGCGCGAGGCCCGCGGTCTGGGTCGCGTGATTCCCGGCGCGGATTACGCGCCGCGCGTCGCGGGAGGCAAGGCCGGCGCTCATGGCGGCGATGTTCCGCCCACCCTGTGAACGCGTCAACCGCCGCGGTTGACGCTCCGCGCCCGCGCGATCTAAGCTGGCCTCACCCACCGGAGGAGGAAAACCAATGAATAAAACCATGGCCTGGGCGAGCGCGTTCGCGGCCGCTGCGATGCTCGCGGGTCCCGCGCTCGCGGACGGCCTGCCCAAGACCAACGTCAAGGTCATCGGCTATTTCAGCGTCCTCGCGCAGACCAAGCGCGTCGAGCGGCCGTTCTGGACGGAAAAGATCACGAAGGACTCGGGCGGCATGATCACCGCCGACTACAACAACCTGGACGTGCTGGGCGTGAATGATTTCCAGATCCTGCACATGACGCAGCTGGGCGTGACCGACTTCGCCGCTTCCGACATCAGCAAGATGGCGGGGGAGGACCCGGTGTTCGAGGGCTGCGACCTGGCGGGCATCACCAACGACCTCGACACCGCGCGCAAGGCCTGCGAGGCGTGGAAGCCGGTGATGGCCGAGCACATGAAGGCGAAGTTCAACACCGGCCTCATGCTGCTCGCGCCCAATCCGCCGATCGTGTTCTGGTGCCGCGACAAGATTACCGGCCTGGCCGACTTGAAGGGCAAGAAGGTGCGCGTGTTCAACAAGACGCAGACCGACTTCGTCAGCGCGATCGGCGGCGAAACCGTGACGATGCCGTTTCCGTCGGTGGTGCCGGCGCTGCAACGCGGCGTCGTCGATTGCGCGCTGACCGGAACCCTCTCGGGCAACACGGCGGGATGGCCCGAGGTGTCGAAATACCTGTTCCCGCTGACGGTAGGCTGGTCGATCGCCTACCAAGGCTCGAACCTGGAGAGCTGGGGCAAGTTCCCGGCGCCGGTGCAGGACTTCTTCATCCACGAATTCGGCCAGCTGGAGAACGACCTGTGGACGATCGGCGCCCAGGCGACCGAGGAAGGCGTGAACTGCAACACCGGCAAGGGCAGTTGCACGCTGGGCAAGCCGGGCCACATGACGCTGGTGCACATCTCCAAGGCCGACCAGGCTCGCACGAAGGAACTGGTGCAGAACGTGGTCCTGGTCAAATGGGGCAAGCGCTGCGGCAAGGCCTGCGCGGAGCAGTGGAACCAGACCGTCGGCAAGGTCGTGCACCTGTCGATCCCGCTCGAGAAGCTCTGACCGGCCGGTGACCAGGCTCCTGGGGCTCGCGCGGATCGTGGCGCGGGCCGGTTGCTGGTTCGGCGGCGCGATGGTCACCGCCGCCGCGCTGATGATCGCGGTCGACGTGCTGTCGCGCAAGCTGTTCGACGTGCCGATCGGCGCCTCGAGCGAGGTGTCGGGCTACGTGCTGGCGATCGGCACCAGCTGGGCGCTCGCGCTGGCGCTGCTCGACCGCGCGCATGTGCGCATCGACTCGCTGTACGTGCTGCTGCCGGTGCGCCTGGGCGCGCTGCTCGACATGGCCGCGCTGGCTGCGTTCATGGTGTTCGCCGGCTTCATTACCTGGCAGGGCGGCAAGGTGCTTGCCAATTCCATTGCGGTGAACGCACATTCGCTCACGCCACTGGAGACCCTGCTCGCAATTCCGCAATTCCTCTGGGTGGCCGGCTACGTGCTGTTCTCGGCGGTGCTGCTGCTGCTGTTCGCGCGCGCCTTGGCGCTGCTCGCCTCGGGGCGCCACGAGGACGTGCAGCGCCTGCTCGGGCCGCAAACGGCGCAGCAGGAGCTCGAGGAAGCGCTGCGCGAGCACGGGCACGCCCCGGCGCCTCGCGGCTGAGGGCAAGCGCGCGTGGTCTGGACCGCCGTTGCCGTCCTGCTCGCGATCCTCGCGCTGAGCATTCCGGTCGCGGCCGGACTGCTGCTGCTCGGGCTGGTGCTCGATGCCGCGTACTCGTTCCTGCCGCTGCGGCTCGCGATCGGCGAGATCACCTGGTCGACGTCGACCAACTTCATCCTGTTCGCGATTCCGCTCTTTATCCTGCTCGGGGAAATCCTGCTGCGCTCGGGCATCGCGGAGAAGATGTACGCGGCGATGACGCACTGGCTGTCCTGGCTGCCGGGGGGGCTGATGCATTCGAACATCGGCACCTGTTCGCTGTTCGCCGCGGTCTCGGGCTCGAGCGTGGCCACCGCCGCCACCATCGGCACCGTGGCGGTGGAGCAGATCGACAAGTACGGCTACAACGAGCGGCTCTACCTTGGGACGATCGCCGCCGGCGGCACCCTGGGCATCCTGATTCCGCCCTCGATCCCGATGATCGTCTACGGCGCGCTCACCGACACCTCCATCCCGCAGCTGTACCTCGCGGGCATCGTGCCGGGGGCGGTGCTGACGGTGCTGTTCATGCTCACGGTGATCGTCGCCTGCCTCGTGCGGCCGAGCTGGGGCGGGCACGCCGTGCCCACGGACTGGGGCGCGCGCTGGCGCTCGCTGCCCGACCTGGTGCCGCCGCTGGTGATCTTCGTGGTGGTGATCGGCTCGATCTACGGCGGCGTGGCGACGCCGACCGAATCGGCGGGCCTGGGCGTGGTGGCGGCCTTCGCGCTGGCCGCCTGGCGCCGGCGCCTGAGCTGGCGCATGCTGCGCGACACCTTCGAGGGCACGATGAAGACCACCGCCATGATCATGGCGATCCTGATCGCGGCCTACTTCGTCAATTTCGTCATCACCTCGATCGGCCTCTCGGCGAAGGTGATGGGCTACGTGACCGGGTTCGGCCTGTCGCCGACCGGCACCATCGTCGTGATCGTGCTGTTCTACCTGGTGCTGGGCATGTTCATGGAGTCGCTGTCGATGCTGGTGGCGACGGTGCCCGTCATCACGCCGGTGGTGGCGGCGCTGGGCTTCAACCCGATCTGGTTCGGCGTGCTGATGATGCTGCTGATCGAGACCGCGCTCATCACGCCGCCGGTGGGCTTCAACCTGTTCGTGGTGCAGGGCGTGCGCACGCGCGGCCAGATCATCGACGTGATCCTGGGGTCGGCGCCGTTCGTGCTCACGCTGATGGTGATGATCGCGCTGCTGGTCGCCTTTCCGCAGATCGCGCTCTGGCTGCCCGCGCGACTGTCCTGAAGCGCCGCAGGATGCTCTAGACGCCGAGGTAGCGCTGCAGCAGCTCGGGCTGGGCCTTCAGCTCGTCGGCCGGCCCTTCGTGCGCGATGTGGCCGTTGTTGATGATGTAGACGCGGTGCGCG
>JBOIFE010000294.1:0-5017 GCA_050741015.1 Burkholderiales bacterium
GTTTGCCGTTCACGAAACCCGTGCGGTACTTGACGTCCACGCCATAGGCGCTGGTGTCCTGCGAGATGACCAGCAGCTCCTTGACGCCTGCCTTCACCAGGTTTTCCGCTTCCTGCACCACCTCGGCGATCGGCCGCGACACGAGGTCACCGCGCATCGACGGGATAATGCAGAAGGTGCAGCGATGGTTGCAGCCTTCGGAGATTTTCAGGTAGGCGTAGTGCCGCGGCGTGAGCTTGATGCCGTGGGCCGGCACGAGATCGACGTACGGGTCGTGCGGCTTCGGCAGGTGCTGGTGCACCGCCTGCATCACGCCCTCGGTATCGTGCGGGCCGGTGATGGCGAGCACCGAAGGATGGACCTTCGCGATGACGCCTTCTTTCGCGCCGAGGCAACCGGTGACGACCACTCTGCCGTTGCCGACGAGCGCCTCGCCGATCGCGTCGAGCGACTCCTCGACCGCGGCGTCGATGAAGCCGCAGGTGTTGACGACGACGAGGTCGGCGCCCGCGTAGTCCTTCGCCGTGGCGTAGCCTTCCGCGCGAAGCTGGGTGAGGATGCGCTCCGAGTCCACCAGGGCCTTGGGGCAGCCCAGGGAGACGAAGCCAACCTTTGGCGTGCGCACTACTTGCTGTCGGGCTCGGGCTTGGCCGGCGGCTGGGCGGGGAAGCCCGGGAACGAAAAGCCCGCGAACATGCTGCGGGCCTGGTTCTGCATCTGGTCCTGGAACTGCGCGAACATCTTCTGGCTCTGCTCCATGTAGGCCTGCATCAGGCTCTGCATGGCGGGACCCTGGAGATTCATGAACTGGGACCAGAGCTCCTGCGAGGCGTGCGAGTTGTCGCCGTACATCTTGTTCGACTGGTCCTGCAGCGTCTTCTGCAGGCTCTGGAACGCCTCGATGTTCTTCTCCAGGTAGGTGCCCATGAAGCCCTGCATCGCGCTGCCGTAGGACCGGATCATCTGCGACAGCAGGTCGGAAGAGAACATCGGCACGCCGCCCGACTCCTCATCGAGGATGATCTGCAGCAGGATCGGGCGCGTCAGTTCCTCGGTGGTCTTCGCGTCGACGACGCGGAACTCCTCCAGCTTCAGCACCATCTGCTTGACGTCCGCGAGCGTGATGTAGCTCGAGGTCTTGGTGTCGTACAGTCGCCGGTTGGGGTACTTCTTGATCAGGCGGACCGAGGGTTCGGTCTTCGCTTCCGGGTTGGCGGCCATGGGTCGAGTGTACTCCTTAGGACCTTAGTACATGTGCTGGCCGCCGTTGATCGAGATGTTCGCCCCGGTCACGAATGCGGCCTCTTCCGAGCACAGATAGATGATCAGGCCCGCCACTTCGTCGGGCTTGCCCAGCCGCCCGACGGGAATCTGCGGCAGGATTTTCGAATCGAGGATCTCCTTCGGGATCGCGGTCACCATCTTGGTGCCGATGTAGCCCGGCGAGATGGTGTTGATGGTGACGTTCTTCCTCGCCACTTCCAGTGCGAGCGCCTTGGTGAAGCCGTGGATGCCGGCCTTGGCCGCCGAATAGTTGGTCTGGCCGAAGGCGCCCTTCTGGCCGTTCACGGAGGCGACGTTGATGACGCGGCCCCAGCCGCGCTCCAGCATGCCCTCCATCACCTGCTTGGTCATGTTGAAGCAGGAGTCGAGGTTGGTGCGCATGACCGCGTCCCAGTCGGCCTTGGTCATCTTCTTGAACGTCATGTCGCGCGTGATGCCGGCGTTGTTGACCAGGATGTCGATCGGCCCCGTCTCGGCGGCGATGCGTGCGGCCTTGGCGGCGCAGTCGTCGTAGTCCGAGACGTCCACCGGGTAGGCGCCGACGTTGTAGCCCTGCGACTTCATCGCATCCAGCCACGACTTGTGCTTCGTATTGCTCGGCGAGTACGTCACCACGACCTTGTAGCCGGCGTCCGCCATCTTGGTCGAGATCGACTCTCCCAACCCGCCCATGCCGCCCGTGACGACGGCGATGCGTTGCTGCGCCATGGTGCTGTCCACTCCTCCGAATCCAGTCTACACCATCACATCATGTGCATGCCGCCGTTCACCGAGATGTTGGCGCCGGTGATGTACCCCGCTTCTTCCGACGCGAGGAACGCCACTACTGCCGCGATTTCTTCGGGCTTGGCGAGGCGCCCCATCGGGATCGACTCGATGATCGCCTCGCGCACGTCGGCGCGGATCGCGCGCACCAGGTCCGTCTCGACGTAGCCCGGCGACACCGTGTTCACCGTGACGCCCTTGCGCACGACCTCCTGCGCGAGCGCCTTGGCGAATCCCGCCATGCCGGCCTTCGCCGCCGAGTAATTGGTCTGCCCGAACTGGCCTTTCTGCGCGTTGACCGACGAGATGTTGACGATGCGGCCCCAGCCGCGCTCGGTCATGCCGTCGATCACCTGGCGCGTGACGTTGAACACGCTGTTCAGGTTGGTGTTGATCACCGCCATCCAGTCCTGCTCGGTCATGCGCTTGAAGACCGAGTCGCGCGTGATGCCGGCGTTGTTGACAAGGATGTCGACCGGGCCGACGACCGACTTCACGTGGTAGAACATCTCGGCGCAGGATTCGAAGTTCGAGACGTCGCCCTCGGCCGCGTGGATGCGATAGCCCTCGCTCCTCATCGCCGCCAGCCATTCGGACTTCTTGTCGTAGCTCGGCAGGCAGCCCGCGACCACCGTGTGGCCCGTCGCCGCGAGGCGCGCGCAGATCGCCGTGCCGATGCCGCCCATGCCACCCGAGACGAAGGCGATGTGCCCCGTGCCGGGGCGCGTGTGCTCCCCGGCGGCGGCTTCCCGCTCCAGTACCGAGCTCATCGCTCCACCGCCAGCGCGACGCCCATGCCGCCGCCGATGCAGAGCGAAGCCAGGCCCTTTTTCGCGTCGCGCTTCTGCATTTCGTGCAGCAGCGTGACGAGGATGCGGCAACCCGAGGCGCCGATCGGGTGGCCGAGCGCGATGGCGCCGCCATTCACGTTGACGCGCGCGGTGTCCCAGCCCATCTGGCGGTTGACCGCGATCGCCTGGGCGGCGAAAGCCTCATTGATCTCCAGCAGGTCCAGGTCCAGCGGCGTCCAGCCGGCGCGCGACAGGCAGCGCTTGCTCGCCGGCACCGGTCCCATGCCCATGTACTTGGGATCCACGCCCGCGGAGGCGAACGCCTTGATGCGCGCGATCGGCTTCAGGCCCAGCTCCTTCGCCTTCCTCGCGCTCGCCACGATCACCGCGGCCGCGCCATCGTTGATGCCTGAGGAGTTGGCGGCGGTCACCGTGCCGTTCTTGTCGAAGGCGGGCTTGAGGCCCTTCATCGCCTCCAGCGTCGCGCCGTGGCGCGGGAACTCGTCGTCGGCAAACTGCACCGGTCCCTTCTTCGAGGGAATCTCGAACGGGATGATCTCGTCCTTGAAGCGCCCTGACTTCTGCGCCGCCTCGGTCTTGTTCTGGCTTGCCACCGCGAAGGCGTCCTGCTCCTCGCGCGTGACGGCGTATTCCTTCGCCACGTTCTCCGCGGTCACGCCCATGTGGTACTGGTTGAAGGCATCCCACAGGCCGTCGACGATCATCGAATCGATCATCTTCGCGTCACCCATGCGAAAGCCGTCGCGCGAGCCGTTCAGCACGTGCGGCGCGGCGCTCATGTTCTCCTGTCCGCCCGCGACCACGACGTCGGCGTCGCCGTTGGCGATCGACTGGGCGGCGAGCATGACCGCCTTCAGCCCCGACCCGCACACCTTGTTGATGGTCATGGCCGGGACCATGTCGGGCAGGCCCGCCTTGATCGCCGCCTGGCGCGCGGGATTCTGCCCGACGCCCGCGGCGAGCACCTGCCCGAGGATCACTTCCGAGACCTGGTCGGGCTTCACGCCCGAGCGCTCGAGGAGCTTCCTGACCACGTGCGCGCCGAGATCCGACGCCGGAGTCCGGGCGAGCGCGCCGCCGAATTTGCCGATGGCGGAGCGCGCCGCCCCAACGATGACGATTTCTTCCATGACCCTGCCTCCTAGGTTGCTTTCTCCCGGACGTAGCGTCCGGGCGCGGGCTCGACCAGCTTGAAACGCGCGTTGCCCGCCTTCTTCGGCGCCGGGCGGGCGCCGCCCTTGAAGTCTTCCAGCCAGGCAGTCCAGCGCGGCCACCAACTGCCCGGCGACTCGGTCGCCTGCGCGAGCCAGGCGTCGGGCTCGCCCTGCGTCGCACCCGTCCAGTGGCTGCGCCGCTTGTCGGCCGCGGGGTTGATGATGCCCGCAACGTGGCCGCTCGCGCCAAGCACGAAGGTCTTTTCGCCACCCAGCGCGCCGATTGAACGATACGCCGTGCGCCAGGGAACGATGTGGTCCTCGCGCGTGGCGACGACGAAGCTGGGGCGCGCCACCTTGCCGAGATCGACCGGCACGCCGAGGCAGCTGAGGGCACCCGCCTCGCGCAGCCGGTTCTCGAGATAGGCATTGCGCAGATACCAGCAGTACATCGGCCCCGGCAGGTTGGTGCCGTCGCCGTTCCAGTAGAGGATGTCGAAGGCCGCGGGACGCCCGCCGAGCAGGTAGTTGTTGACGACGTACGGCCAGATCAGGTCGTTCGCGCGCAGCGCCGAAAATACCGTGGCGAGCTCGGCCGCGGGCAGGATGCCGCCGCGCCCCAGCGTCGCCTCGCGCTGCGCGACGCTCGCCTCGTCGACGAAGAGCCCGATCTGGCCCGTGTCGGAGAAGTCGAGCATCGAGGCGAGCAGCGTCACGCTCTCCACCCGGTCCTCGCCCTTCGCCGCGAGCACCGCGAGCGCCGTGCCGAGCAGCGTGCCGCCGACGCAGAAACCGAGCGCGTTCACGCGGTCGGCCTGCGTGATCTCGCGTGCGGTGCGCAGCGCCTCCAGTACGCCCCGCTCGAGGTAGTCGTCCCAGGTGAGGCCGCCCTGCGACGGACCCGGGTTGCGCCACGACACCATGAACACCGTGTGTCCCTGCGCGACCGCGTAGCGCACGAGGGAGTTCTCGGGCCGCAGGTCGAGGATGTAGAACTTGTTG
>JBOIFE010000295.1:0-6708 GCA_050741015.1 Burkholderiales bacterium
TGACCGAGCCGCGCCAGCCCGAATATGTCGCGTTCATCGCGCCCTGCTGCGGGTCCGTCCCTTCGTTCTCGAAGGTCAGCCGGTTGCCGCGCTTCTTGAGCGTCAAGGCCACGCGATAGGTGCCGCGGTCGCCCGGGCGGCAGCATTCGACATAGGTGCGGTCGCGCCAGGTGCCGTCGGGCAGCCGCGACAGCTTTTCGAGGAAAGCCGTCTCGCCGTTCGTCAGGATGCGCCGCATCACGCCCTTGACGACGTCGGCGCCGTAACGCCGGATGAGCTGCAGGACGCGGGTGCGCGCTGCGGTATTGCCCGCCATCTGGGCGCGGAAATCGAGCGCGACGAGATCGGGCTTGCGCGACGCGCGCAGGTAAAGCTCCTCGATGTCGCGGCGGATCTCGTCGTTCTCGATGATCTTCACCGGCGGAATGAGGATGCCCTCGTCGAAGGCCGTCTGCGCCGCCGGACAGAAGCTCCCCGGCGTGATGCCGCCGATGTCGTACTGGTGCAGGCAGTTGGTCACCCAGCAGAAGAGCTCGCCCTTCCAGAACACCGGGCAGAGCAGCATCACGTCCATCTGGTGCGCGGCGCCCACCCAGGGATCGTTGGCGAGGAACATGTCGCCCTCCCGGATGCCCGGGTTGTCGGCCCGGTTCTCGAGCGTCCACTTCACCTGCGTGTCGGTGACCCCGGACATGTACTGCATGTACGGGCCGAAATAGACGAACTCGGCGTCCTCGGTGAGGATCGAGGGATTGAGATCCAGCGCGTACATGGCCACCGGCGACCCCGAGAGCCGCTGGATCGTCGCGCCGTGCTCCTCGTTCACGTTCCACAGCGCGTGGCGCACGACTTCGAACGTGACCGGGTCGATCTCCTTCTGCGCCTTGCGGTGCAGCTTCAGCGTCGGCGAGATCCGCAGCACCTTCGGCGGCACGTAGCCCGTGCGCCGGCCGTCGAACTCGACGCCGGTGAGGTCGCTCAGTTTTCGCAGCGGGGCGTTCAAATGGGGACTGTCCCTATTTGAAGTCCAGCCCGCCGGTTTCCTTCTTCTCGGGGGGCTTGGGGGCTTCGGGCGCCTTTGGCGCTGCTGCTGCGGTCGCCGGCGCGGGCGCGACCGGTTTCTTCTCGGCGGGCGGCGCCTTTTTCTCCACGGCGGCGAGGCGCTTCTCCATGTCCTTCAGCGCGGCTTTGCATTCCGCGCACAGGAACTTGCCCGTGCGCTTGCCGGCCTCGCTCATCTCGGCCACCGCGTGGTCGGCGCAAAGCCCGGTCTCGCAGTTCAGGCAGTGGGTGACGGCCGGCTTGCCGCACACCTTCTTGCGCAGCAGCCCGGATTCGACGGTGCAGGTATCCATGGTTCCTCTCGATGTCCCTTCTTATATGAACGTGATTTCGAAATTGCCCAGATTGTCGACCCGAAGCCGCGTGCCCGGGTGAACGACGACCGTGGTGTCGGCGGTCTCGACGATCGCCGGCCCGCGCAGCGCGTTGCCGACGGCGAGCTTCGCGCCGTCGTACACGGGCGTCTTCTTCAGCCCTTTCCACCAGATCATGCGGGACTTGAGCACCGCGCCCTTCGGGATCGCGCGCGTCGCGGTCTTTGATCGCGAGAGCCGGGGCCGCGGTGTCAGCGCCCGCGCGCGCAGCCGGCAGACGACGATCTCGAGCTGCGCACCCGGCAGCGACGAGCCGCGCCCGTAGAGCTGCTCGTAGCGCTCGACGAAGCGATTGCGCAACTTCGGCTCGAAGTCCGCCGGCACCCGCGTCCCGGCGAGCGGCACCTCGACCTCGTTGATCTGGCCCTTGTGCCGCACGTCGAGCGAGAACTCGAAGCGTTGGCGAGAAGCGGCGATGCCCTCCTCGGCCATCATGGCTTTCGCGCGCGCCTCGATCGATTCCAGCGCGGCATTCAGGCGCTTCGCCGGCACCGGCAAACTGAGGATCTCCGAGTGCTCGAAGATGTGCAGCACGTCGGCCGCGGCTGCGCCGAAGGCGCACCAGGTAGAGGCGGCCTTCCTCTGCGGGACGATCACCTTCTTCACGCCGAGCTCGGCCGCGAACACGCCCGCGTGCGCGGGCCCCGCGCCGCCGAAGGCGAATAGCACGAACTCGCGCGGGTCGAAGCCCTTCTCCACCGTCACCTTGCGGATGATATCGGCCATGTTGAGCTCGACGATACGGCATATGCCTGCCGCGCACTCGACGGCCCCCATCCCGATCGACTTGCCGAGCGCCTCGATCGCCGCGTGGGCGGCCACGCGGTCGAGCTTCATGCGCCCGCCGGCGAAATTGTCCGGGTCGAGGTAGCCGAGCACGAGCTGCGCGTCGGTCACGGTCGGCACCGTGCCGCCGCGCCCGTAGCACACTGGCCCGGGAAAGGCGCCCGCGCTGTCCGGGCCGACGGTCAGCGTGCGCGTCTCCGGGTTCGCGCGCGCGAGGCTCCCGCCGCCCGCGCCGATCGCCTGGAGGTCGACCTTCGGCAGGAAGTACTCGTACTGGTCGGTGTTGCTGGTGAAGGCGTAGGCCGGCTTGCCGCCGTGGATGATCGAGACGTCGAAGGACGTGCCGCCCATGTCGGTGGTGATGATGTTCTTCTCGCCCATGGCTGCGCCGAGGAACATCGAGGCGGTGACGCCCGCCACCGGCCCCGAGTCGAGCGTGAGCAGCGGCGCTTCGCCCGCGCGCGCGACCGGCACCGTGCCGCCGCCGCATTGCGCGATTTGCAGCCCGTGGCGGTAGCCCAACTGCGTGAGCGTCTTATCCAGGCGCGCGAGGTAGCCCGACATCACCGGTCCGAGGTAGGCGTTGAGCGCCGTGGCGGTGACGCGCTCGTACTCGCCCCACTTCGGCGCGATGTCCACCGAGCAGGTGACGAACACATCCGGCGCAAGTCGCTGAACGAGCTCGCGCACGCGTAGCTCGTGCGCGGGGTTGCGGAACGACCAGAGGAAGCAGATCGCAATCGCCTGTACGCCTTCGGCAACGAGCGCGCGGATCGCGCTCTCGGCTTCCGCCTCGTTCAACGGCGCGACCACCTCGCCGAAGCAATCGACGCGCTCCGAGATCCCGCGGATCAGGCGCTTCGGCACGATCGGCCGCGGCTTCGCGGTTTCGGGAAAGTGGACGACCTTCCGGATGTCGCGCCCGGTGTAGCCGCGCGAGCCGCGCATGATGTGGATCGCGTCCTCGTGGCCCTTGGTCGTGATCAACCCGACCTTGGCGCCCTTTTTCTGGATGATCGTGTTGGTGCCGACCGTGGTGCCGTGCGACAGGAACGCGATGTCGCGGCAGAAGGCGTCGAGCTCGAGGTCGAGCGCCTCGGCGCCCGTGCGCAGCGCGTCCATCATGCCCTGCGAGAAGTCGTGCGGCGTCGAGGGCACCTTGGTGGTGAGGAGCCGGCCCGCGCGATCGACGATGGCGCAGTCGGTGAAGGTGCCGCCGATGTCGATGCCGACGAGATACGACATGAGCGCTATTGTAGGGTGGGCCGAAGGCCCACCGTACGACTAGCCAAGGGGGCTCGCCAGCGCTGCGCCGCAGCGTAAATACTGCGAACCGATGGCCAGCGAGGCGGTCGTACGGGTACGAATTTTGTCCATTCCGGAGGATTTCCATGAAGCGAGCCATTGCATGCCTCGCAGGGGCCGTGCTCGTCGCCGCCACGCCCCTCGCGCTGGCGCAGGCCAAGGAGCAGTTCGTCCCGGCCGACTTCTACTGGGTCGGCCCGTATGCCGCGGGCGGCAGCGGCATCGCGGGCGGCATGCTCGATTACCTGAAGATGCTCAACGCGCGCGACGGCGGCATCAACGGCGTGAAGTTCACCTGGGAGAAGTGCGAGACCGAGTACAACAACGCGCGCGGCGTCGAGTGCTACGAGCGCGAGAAGGACAAGGGCCCGACGGGGGCGACGCTGATCCACCCGCTCTCGACCGGCATCACGTATTCGCTCATCGACAAGGGCACCGCGGACCACATCCCGATCGTCTCGATCGGCTACGGCCGCGCCGACGCCGCCGACGGCCTCGTCTTCCCGTACATCTTCCCGCTGATCACGACCTACTGGGACCAGGCCGCGATCATGGTGCGCTACATCGGCCAGAAGGAAGGCGGGCTGGAGAAGCTGAAGGGCAAGAAGATCGTGCTGCTCTACCACGACTCGGCCTACGGCAAGGAGCCGATCCCGGTCCTCACCGACCTGTCGCACAAGTACGGCTACGACCTGGAGCTGATCCCCGTGCCGCACCCGGGCAACGAGCAGCAGGCGCAGTGGCTCGAGATCCGGCGCACGCATCCGGACTGGGTGATCCTGTGGGGCTGGGGCGTGATGAACCCGACCGCGCTCAAGTCGGCCGCGCGCGCGGGCTTCCCGCGCACGAGGATGCTCGGCGTGTGGTGGTCGGGCGCGGAAGAGGACGTGCTGCCCGCGGGCAGCGCCTCCAAGGGCTTCACCGCGGCGGGCTTCAACGTCTCGGGCAAGAACTATCCCGTGGTCCAGCAGATCGAGAAGTACGTTTACGCCAAGGGCGAAGGCGAGATGCAGGACAAGGACCGCATCGGCTCGATCTACTACAACCGCGGCGTCGTGTTCGGCATCATCACCGCCGAAGCCGTGCGCGTGGCGCAGGATCACTACGGCAAGGGCAAGCCCGTCACTGGTACGCAGGTGCAGTGGGCGCTCGAGCACCTCGACATCACGCAGGCGCGCCTGAAGCAGCTCGGCGCCACCGGCTTCATGCCGACGATGGAGACGAGCTGCAGCAACCACGAGGGCTCGGGCGTGGTGCGGTTCATGCAGTGGGACGGCAACAAGTGGAACACCCTCACCGACTGGATGCGGCCGATGCCGGAGGACGCGAAGATGGTGCAGGAGAAATACGTGACGTCGGCTGACAAGTACGCCGCCGAGAAGCACATCACGCCGAGGACCTGCCCGTCCTCCTGAGGAAGGGCTAGCCCAGCCGCGCGAGGACGGCGGCGCCGAAGGCTTTCGTGCCGAGGGCGCCGCCGAGGTCGGCGGTGCGCGTCGCCGGGTTGGCGACGAGCGCCGCTACTGCGCCTTCCAGCGCGAACTGCGCCTCGAGGTACGGGCCGCGAGCGCGGCGCTCGCCCAGCCAGCCGAGGAGCATCGCTGCTGACAAAAGCAGCGACGCGGGATTCGCGCGGTCCTTGCCGGCAATGTCCGGCGCCGAGCCGTGCTGGGCCTGCGCCATGCAGTGCGCGTCGCCTGCGTTGATCGAGGCGGCGAGGCCGAGGCTGCCCGAGAGCTCGGCGGCCTCATCCGACAGGATGTCGCCGAACATGTTCGTGGTCACCACGACGTCGAAGCGCGCCGCGTCGCGCACGAGCATCGCGGCCATCGAGTCGACGAGCTGCTCGTCGTAGGCGACTTCAGAATTCTCCGCCGCCACGGCGCGCACCTCGCGGAGGAACAGCCCCTCCCCCACCTTCAGCACGTTCGACTTGTGCACCGCGGTCACCTTGCGCTTGCGGCGCTTCGCCAGCCGGAACGCGGCCTCGGCGATGCGGCGCGAAGCGTGTGCGCTGATCTTCCTGACCGAGAGCGCGAGGTCGGGCGTGGGCATGAATTCACCCGAGCCCTGGAACATGTTGCGGTCGGCGTAGAACCCTTCGGTGTTCTCGCGCACGATGACCAAGTCCATCGCCGTTCGCCCGTAGTGCGGCAGGCCTTCGTAGCTGCGGCTCGGGCGGATGTTGGCGTAGAGATCGAGCCCGGTGCGCATTTCGCCCGACGGATTGCGCCCGCCCTGCGCGCGCGGCGGATAGTCGTGGTGGCCGACCGGGCCGAGCACGAATCCGTCGGCACGGCGGCAGGCTTCGATCACCTCGTCGGGCAGTGTGTTGCCTGATTTAGCGAGCGCGGCGAGGCCGACGTCGTGCGTGTGGAGTCGAAGGCCGAGCGAGAAGCGTTTATCGAGGCGCTCGAGCGCAGCGACCGTGACCGCCATGATCTCGGGGCCGATGCCGTCGCCGGGGAGGATTGCGAGGTTCATCCGGCCGCTAGCTTACCGCCGTCCGCTCGCGAGTCCTTGGGCTGCGTAAGTGCGGCTCACCCCCGACGGCGCGCCCGCCTCGGCCGCCGCCGCGTGGATGCACGATGCGCGCGTCACGCCCGGCTAGTGCGCTCGCGCAGGCGTCTGCTGAACTCCGTACGATCGATAAGCTTGGCCGTGCCGGCGTCGATCTCGCCAAGGCGGCGCACAATTTCGACGTCCCAGGCACCTTCCGCATCCGGCTCGGCGGGTCCGTCCAGGCTGGCTATGAGCTGCTGAGCAAGTTCGACTCGATCGTCGTCCGGCAGATTCGTAGTCACGGCGAAAGCATGAGCGTCATTGGGCTGCGTAAATGCACGGCAGGAAAAGTTGATCTGACCCCATTTACCGCTCCCTCCCCGCCTCCTGCCATGCCTTCTGCACCGGCGAAAGCACGTACTCCAGAATCGTTCGCGTACCGAGGTTAATTTCTCCGGATACCTGCATCCCCGCCGATAGCGGATATGTCGCGCCGTCCACCATCAGTGCCTGGCTCTTGAGATCCACACGCGTCCGGTAGGCGAGCGGCCCCATCGGCCGGTCCCGCCCGCCCAGAGCATCCGAGCGAGTATTCGCCGAAGGCGCCTCCGTAGCGTCGGCACTCATCTGCCGTACGACGCCCTCGACCATGCCGTACTTCTGGAACTGGAACGCGGCG
>JBOIFE010000296.1:0-10264 GCA_050741015.1 Burkholderiales bacterium
CCCGTGGACGCCTCGATCGCACCCGGCATGCGCGGGTCGGCCGAGGGCAGCAGCGTCGCCGAGATCACGTCGAAGGTGATTTCGGTCATGTCGCGGTCGATCGGACGCGTCTCGCCGTCGCGCCAGCGCGCCGCGAACGCTCGCGCGGCGCGCGCAAATGTCGGCACGAAGTGCGCGAGGTCGGACACGCGAAACATCGGCGCCGCGGCCTGGCGCTGCCAGCGCCAGTCGGCGCCCTCGCTTGTCAGCAGTCCCTTGCCGAGCAGCGGCGCGAGCAGCCGGATCTGCGCCAGCTTCTGGAACTTCTCGCGCTGCTCGAGCAGGATCGCCTTCACCTGCGCCGGCCCGGTGACCCACACGATCGGCGCGCCGGGCAGGCGCACCACGTCCTGCTCGTAGGCCGCTCGCGGCACGACCGACAGCGGGTTCGACAGGAACCGGGCGATGAAGCCGAGGCGACCGGGAAGGCGCTCGGGCGGCGAGATGCGCGGCGGGATGAGGGCCATGAGGCCTCGTAATCATGCCGGAAAAGGAAACGCCCCGGCCGGTTGCCCGGGCGGGGCGCTTCGGTAAGGCAGGACCGGACTAGCGGTCGGTGATCCCTACGCCGCTCAATGATCTGGCGGGGAAGCCCATGCTGCCGGTACTGCCTGGGTGGACTCGCACTGGATCACCTCCTTTCGTGGTTGCCAGCCCCCAGTGTAGCAGGCCAGAATTCTGCTGATGAAAATGTCAGCCGAGGAAGTCAAGCAGTTCTGGCGCGGCTATTGCGAGCGCCGGAAGATCTCGAAGGACCTGGTGCAGCGCGGCGAGGCCGAGATCGACAAGGATCCGGAGTTCTGGGCGGACCAGACGATGGACCAGTTGCTCGCGCTCGTGAAGCAGTAGCCGCGGCGCGCCCGCCGCCTAGTACACCTCGGGCACGATGAGCTGCGGCGGCACGGGGCTGCGCCGGTAGCCCTGGCCGCGCACGCGCTTGGGCAGCACGACGTCGGGATGCTTCACTTCCTTGTACGGCACCTGCTGCAGCAGGTGGTGGATGCAATTCAGGCGCGCCTTCTTCTTGTCCACCGCCTGCACGATGTACCAGGGCGCCTCCGCGATGTGCGTGCGCTGGAACATGATCTCCTTCGCCTTGGTGTACTGCTCCCAGCGCACGCGCGACTCGAGGTCCATCGGCGAGAGCTTCCACTGCTTGAGCGGGTCCTGGATGCGCGCCTTGAAGCGCAGCTCCTGCTCCTCGTCGGAGATCGAGAACCAGTACTTGAGCAGCTGGATGCCCGAGCGCACCAGCATGCGCTCGAACTCGGGTGCGTCGTGGAAGAACTGCTCGTACTGCTCGTCGGTGCAGAAGCCCATCACGCGCTCGACGCCCGCGCGGTTGTACCAGCTGCGATCGAACAGCACGATCTCGCCGCCCGCGGGCAGGTACCCCACGTAGCGCTGGAAGTACCACTGCGTGCGCTCGCGGTCGTTCGGCGCAGGCAGCGCCGCCACGCGGCACACGCGCGGGTTCAGGCGCTGCGTGATGCGCTTGATGACGCCGCCCTTGCCCGCCGAGTCGCGTCCCTCGAACAGGATCACGAGCTTGTGCTTCGAGTTGATGACCCAGTCCTGCAGCTTCACCAGCTCGCCCTGCAGGCGGAACAGCTCCGAGAAGTAGCGCTTGCGGCCGGCCTTGCCGGGGTCGGCCTCGTCGAGCTCGAGCTCGAGCTCCTCGTCCAGGCTGTCGACACGGTCTTCGTGCAGGCACCGGGCCGCCTCTTCCGGGCTATAGCCTTGCGGCGCTTGGGGGGGCATGGTGGCATCGTATATCAGCGCTTCATTGCGCTACCATGAACGCATGTCCGCGGTGCTCAATCCCGCCGCCGCCGTCGACCTCTCGCAGGTCCGCTTCGGCGGCTCGTTCGTCGCCGAGCTCCCCGCCGATGCGGTGACCGAGAACCGCGTGCGCCGGGTTGCCGACGCGAGCTTCACGCGCGTGCGGCCGACGCCGGTCCGTGCGCCCCGGCTGCTCGCCTGGTCCGGGACGCTCGCCGCCGAGCTTGGGCTCTCTCGCCCCTCAATCGAGGCGATCGAGGCGCTCGCCGGGAACCGGGTGTTCCCGGGCATGGACCCCTACGCCGCGCGCTACGGCGGTCACCAGTTCGGGGTCTGGGCCGGGCAGCTCGGCGACGGGCGCGCGATCACGCTCGGCGAGATGGCGGCGCGCGACGGCACGCGCCGGGAGCTGCAGCTGAAGGGCGCCGGCCCGACGCCCTACTCGCGCAGCGCCGACGGCCGCGCGGTGCTGCGCTCGAGCTTGCGCGAGTACCTGTGCAGCGAGGCGATGCATTTCCTCGGCGTCCCCACCACGCGCGCGCTGTCGCTGGTCGGCACCGGCGAGCCGGTGGTGCGCGACATGTTCTACGACGGCAACCCCGAGCCCGAGCCGGGCGCCGTGGTCGGCCGCGTGGCGCCCTCGTTCCTGCGCTTCGGCAACTTCCAGATCCACGCCGCGTTGGAAGAGTCGCGGCTGCTCGAGAAGCTCGTCGACTACACGATCCGGCACTTCCACGCGGGCCTCGAGCCGGCGGCCTGGTTCCACGAGGTCTGCCGGCGCACGGGCCGGCTGATGGCCGACTGGATGCGCCTGGGGTTCGTGCACGGCGTGATGAACACCGACAACATGTCGGTGCTCGGGCTCACGATCGACTACGGGCCCTACGGCTGGCTCGAAGGCTACGACCCGATGTGGACGCCGAACACGACCGACGCCGACGGGCGCCGCTATTGCTACGGCAACCAGCCGCAGATCGGGCTGTGGAACCTCGCGCGCTTCGCCGAGGCGCTGCTGCCGATGATCCCGAAGGAGGCGCTCGAGGAAGGGCTCGAAGCCTACCGCGACACGTACAAGGACGCCTTCGGGCGCGCGCTCGCCGCGAAGCTCGGCATCGCGTCGGTCGATGACGCGCGCGACGAAGCATTCCTGACCGAGCTCTTTTCGGTGCTCGGCGCGGTCGAGACCGACTTCACGCTGTTCTTCCGCGGCCTTGCCGCTGTCGCCGAAGGATCCGACGAAACGATGGTGGCGCCGCTCGCACCCGCGTTCTACGCCGAGCCCGCGCCAGAACACCTCGCGCGGCTCGCGGCGTGGCTGCGCCAGTGGCTCGCAAAGGCCGAGAGTCCGGCAGAGTCGCGCGCGAAGCGCATGAACGCGGTCAACCCGAAGTACGTGCCGCGCAACTACCTCGCCCAGCTCGCCATCGACGCGATGGCCGCGGGCGACGCCTCGGTGCTCGAGCGCCTGATGAAGGTGCTCGAGCGTCCCTACGACGAGCAGCCCGGAAACGGGGAATACGCCGAGCGCCGCCCCGAGTGGGCACGGCACAAGCCCGGGTGCTCGGCGCTGTCCTGCAGCTCCTGACATGATCCGCAATGTGCTGGCGCTGGCGCTGTGGCTGTTCGCCGGGTCCGCGCTCGCCCTCGAGCCCATCGTCGGGCAGGAAGGCAAGGACGTGGTCTGGGTTCCCACCATCCCCGCGTTGGTGGAAAAGATGCTCGACCTCGCAAGAGTGACGCCGCAGGACTTCGTCATGGACCTGGGCTCGGGCGACGGCCGTACCGTCATCGCCGCCGCGAAGCGCGGCGCGCATGCGCTCGGCATCGAGTACGAGGAGGACATGGTGCAACTCTCGCGCGTGCGCGCGAAAGAGGCCGGCGTCGCCGCGCTCGCCGAGTTCCGCCGCGCGGACCTGTTCGACACCGACTTCTCGCAGGCCACGGTAATCACGATGTTCCTGCTGCCCGAGATCAACCGGAAGCTCCGCCCCACGCTTCTGAAGCTCAAGCCCGGCACGCGCATCGTCACGAACACCTTCACCATGGGCGAGTGGGCGCCCGACGAGGTCGCGCTGCTCGGGCAGGAAACCGGCTGCGCCGCGTGGTGCAAGGCGCTGCTGTGGATCGTGCCGGCGCAGGTGGCAGGGTCCTACGCCCTGCCGCAGGGGCAGCTCGAGTTGAGGCAGGAATTCCAGATGCTCTCGGGCACGCTCGCACGCGGCGGCGAGCGCTTCGCGATCCAGGACGGGCGCGTGCGAGGCAGCGAGGTCAGCTTCCGCGCCGGCGGCAAGTCCTACCAGGGCCGCTTCACCGCCGGCAAGCTCGTCCTGCAGTAGCCCGTCGTCGAGGGGGCTTGCAACGTTCACCCTTTTGGGTTAACGTTTCGGCCATGGACCTCGACGACACCCTGGTTGCCCTCGCTGACGAGACCCGCCGCAGCATCCTGCAGCGGCTCGCGGCGGGCGATGCGCGCGTGACGGAGATCGCGGCGCCGTACGACATCTCGCTCAACTCCGTTTCCAAGCACATCCGGATCCTGGAGCGCGCCGGGCTCGTGCGCCGGCGCGTCGCCGGGCGCGACCACTTCCTGTCCCTGGACCCCAAGCCGATGGACGACATCTCGGCCTGGATGCAGCGCGAGCGCGCCGCCTGGACCGCGCGGCTCGACCGGTTGGAGGCCGCATTGCGCGCCGAGGATGCGATCGAGGCCGCGAAAACCACTTCCCGCAAACCTGTTGCCAAGCCAAGGAGAAAGCCATGAACGCCCCCGCCAAGCTGATCAAACCCTCCACTGTCTGCCTCGAGCGCCTGCTGCCCGGCCCCGTCGAGCGCGTGTGGGCCTACATTACCGAGTCGAAGAAGCGCGCGCTGTGGCTTGCCGCCGGCGAGTTCGACCTGCGCGTGGGCGGCAAGATCGAGTTGATCTTCAATAATCCGGAGCTCACCGACGAGGCGCCGCCGGCCGGCTCGGGCGGCGGCGGCACGAATCGCTTCGAAGGCAAGATCACGCGCCTGGAGCCGATGAAGCTGCTCGCCCACACGTGGGTCTGGGGCGGCAATCCTACAGACGTGACTTACGAGCTCGAGCCGCGCGGCAAGGACGTGCTGCTTACCGTTCGCCACACCCTGCCGGATGACGCCGGTATCGTGCGCGGCGTCGGCGGTGGCTGGGCCACGCACGTGGGCATCCTCGAGGACCAGCTGAAGGGCACGAAGCCGCGGCCCTTCTACACCACGCACTCGCGCGACGTGAAGGACTTCGAGAAGGGGCTCGCCGAAGCGCGCGCCTAGGCGCGCAGGACGCGGCCGGCGGCGGCGCCCGTGAGGGCGCCGCCCTCCCACGTCACGGCGCCGTTCACCATCGTCAGCGCGATGCCTTTGGAGCGCATGACCATGCGCTTGCCCCCGCCCGGGAGGTCGTAGAGCCGCTCGGGCCGGCCGCCCGAGCCGACGGTGGCGGGATCGAATAGCGTGATGTCCGCGGCAAGTCCCGGCGCGATGCGGCCGCGATCCTTGATGCCGTAGAAGTCGGCGGGGTCGGAAGTCATCCGCCGCACCGCTTCTTCCAGCGTCAGCACCTTCGCCTCGCGTACCCAGTGCCCGAGGACAAAAGTCGGATAGCCCGAGTCGCAGAGCATGTCGAGGTGCGCGCCGCCATCGCCGAGGCCGAGGAGCACGGTCGGGTCGTTCAGGATCTCGGCCATGCGCTCGGGGCGGTTGTTGAAAGTCTGCATCGTGAACTCGTTGTCGAGGTCGTCCGCGAGCGTGAGGTCGAGGAAGGCGTCGATGCCGTCCTTGCCCTCCTCCGCCGCGATTTCGGCGACCGTGCGGCCTTCGTACTTTTTCAGCTTCGGGTTCTTCACCTCGTGCACGGTCACGCGCGCCCAGTTGCCAAACGACGCGGGCTTCTTCAGGTCTTCGCGGAAGGCGTTCCGGAACGCTTTGTCTGCATAGACCTTCGCCTGCGCCGACTTGGATTTGTCCTGGAACGCGCGCTGCCACGAGGGGAACGCCCCGAAGGCGAACGGGTTCCGCATGTTCACTTCGCGCGTGAGCGGCAAGGGCGAGGTCTGCGGCCGCGCGCCTTTCGCGATCATCGGCCGCGCCTTGCGGAGCGTCTCGCGCACCGCTTCGGGCAGGTCGTCGCGGTCGAACATCGCAATGAAGGTCACCGGGCGGCCGCTCTCGTCCAGCATGAAATCGAGCAGCTCGAGCTCGGGCGCTTCCAGCACGCCGATCTGGCGCGTCATCGCGTATTCGATCGCGCCCTTGCCGCGCTCCTTCAGCGCATTGCAGTAAGCCTTGATCTCGTCCTTGCTCGCGTTGCGGCAGGCGAGCGGCTTTCCTTCGAATCCCATGTGCTGGTTGAGGAGCGTGCTGGAGAACCCGAACGCGCCCGCGTCGAACGCCTCGCCGAGCAGCGCCTTGATTTTCTTCGTCTCCTCCGGAGTCGCCGCGCGCTCCATCGACGCTTCACCCATCACGTAGTGGCGAAACGGCGTGAGCGGCGCCATGAAGCCGAGGTTGAGCGATGGCTTTCGCTTCTCCGCCGCATCGAGGTACTGCGGGAAGGTTTCCCAGTCCCACGTAATCCCGGCGGAGAGCACCTCGAACGGGATCGCCTCGACGTTCACCAGGTCGCGCATCGCGATCTCGCGCGCTCCTGGCTTGCAAGGCGCAATGCCGACGCCGCAGTTGCCCATCACCACGGTCGTCACGCCGTGCCAGGACGAGGGCGTGGTCGCGCCGTCCCAGCAGATCTGCGCGTCGTAGTGGGTGTGCGGGTCGATGAAGCCGGGGGCGACGACGAGGCCGGCGGCGTCGATCGTGCGCTTCGCGGAGCCCGTCAGGTCGCCGACCTCGGCGATCTTTCCGTCGACGACGGCGAGGTCCGCCTTGCGCGAGGCTGCGCCCGTGCCGTCCACCAGGGTGCCCCCGCGAATCACGATGTCGTAGGTCATCCTTGATATTCTGCTCCACGTGACCCCCGATTTCGACGCGTTGTATCGCAGGGAGTCGCGCCGCGTGCTGGCGACGCTGATTCGGCTGCTGGGGGACTTCGACCTCGCCGAGGAGGCGCTGGCGGAAGCTTTCCGCGCTGCAATGGAGCAGTGGCCGGCGGAAGGGGTGCCCGCCAACCAGCGAGCGTGGCTCGTCTCGGCCGGGCGCTTCAAGGCAATCGACTCGATCCGGCGCCAGGCGCGCTTTTCCTACGTGGATCCCGAGTCCCTGGAAGAAGTCGCGGCCGAGCCCGAGGCCGAGCGCGAGGGGATCGAAGACGACCGGCTGCGCCTGGTCTTCACCTGCTGCCACCCGGCGCTCGCGCCCGATGCGCAGGTGGCGCTCACGTTGCGCGAGGTCTGCGGCCTGACTACCGGCGAGATCGCGCGCGCTTTCCTCGGCCAGGAGGCGGCGCTCGCGCAGCGGATCGTGCGCGCGAAGGCGAAGATCCGCATGGCGGGGATTCCCTACCAGGTGCCGGGCAAGGCCGAGCTGCCCGAGCGGCTGGAGGCGGTGCTGCGAGTGATTTACCTCGTGTTCAACGAAGGCTACTCGGCCACCTCAGGCGATTCGGTGACGCGCATCGAGCTCTCGCAGGAAGCGATCCGCGTGGGGCGGCTGCTCGTGGAGTTGCTGCCCGAACCCGAGGCGAAGGGGCTGCTCGCGCTGATGCTCATCCAGGAGTCGCGCCGCGCGTCGCGCGCTCGGCCAAACGGCGACCTCGTGCTGCTCGAGGACCAGGACCGCGGTTTGTGGGATCGCGCGTTGATCGCCGAGGGCGTCGCACTCACCACGGAGGCGCTGAGGACTCGCATGTTCGGCCCGTACAGCCTGCAGGCGGCGATCGCCGCGGTGCACGCCGAGGCGCGAAGCAGTTCGGAGACCGACTGGAGCGAGATCATCGGCCTGTACGACGTGCTCTCGCGGCTCGACCCCTCGCCCGTGGTCGCGCTCAACCGCGCGGTGGCAGTCGCCATGCGCGATGGCCCCGAGGCGGGGCTGCCGCTCGTCGATGCGCTCCTCGGCGAGCTCGAGGGCTACCACCTCGCGCACGCCGCGCGCGCCGACCTCTGCCGGCGCCTGGGCCGCAAGGCCGAGGCAATCGCGTCCTACGAAAAGGCCCTGTCGCTCTCGCGCCAGGAGCCCGAGCGGCGGTTCCTCGCGGGGCGCATCGCCGCCCTGAAGGCCTAGCTCAGGCCGGCTGCGCCTGCATGCGCGGCTTGATCGGCGGAAAGGCGAACGCCATCCCGGTCGCGCCCAGGCCGAGCGCAAACGAGCCGATGTACATCCACGCGTAGTCGCCGAAGTGGTCGAAGATCCAGCCGCCGCCGAGCGGCCCGAGCGCCATGCCGAAGGTCGACACCATCGCGGCCGCCCCGAGAATGGTGCCGAGGATGCGCTGCCCGAAGTAGCCGCGCGCGAGCACCGAGTAGAGCGGCATCACGCCGCCGTAGGCGAAGCCGAACACCGCGGCGACGGCGTAGAACTGGTCCACTTGCCGCGCGAATGAGTAGGCGCCCGCGGCGAGCGCCTGGATCAGCAGGCCCGCGACCAGCACCCGCTTCGCGCCGTAGCGGTCGGCGAGCAGGCCGAGCCCCAGGCGCCCGAAGAGCCCCGCCACGCCCTCAACGCTGTACACCGTGACCGCGGTCAGGGGCGGTACGCCGCAGAACTCGGCGTAGCTGATGGTGTGGAAGATCGGGCCGGAATGCGTCGCGCAGCACGCGAAGAAGGTGAGCGCGAGCACGATGAATGCCGGCGAGCGCAGCGCCTCGCCGACGCCGCCGGAGGGCGAGTTGTCCGCGGTGGCGCCGGCCGGCGGGCGCGGCGCCCGGCGCACGAAGAACGCCGCCGGCACGAGCAGCGCCCACGCCACGAGCGCGATGACGAGCTGTGCGGTGCGCCAGTCGGTCTGCGATACGAGCCACGCGGCAAACGGCGACAGCGTCACCGGCGCGACGCCGGCGCCCACCGAGACCAGCGACACGGCGAGCGCCTGGCGGCTGTTGAACCAGGACATCACCGACGAGATCATCGGCGCGAAGAAGCTGCCGACGGCGATGCCGACCAGGATGCCGTAGGTAAGGACGAACCCCACCTGGGTCGTGGCGCGGCTGGCGAGCGCGAGCCCGAGGCCGAGCAGCACCGCGCCGGCGAGCACCACCGGGCGCGGGCCGAAGCGGTCGCTCAGCGCGCCCCAGCCGAAGCCGGCGACGCCCATGGCGAGGAAGTTGAGCGTCATCGCGGCCGAGATGCCGGCGCGCGACCAGCCGGTGTCCTGGGTCATCGGCTGCAGGAAGACCGCGAGCGAAAACATGGCGCCTACGGCAACGCAGGTCATCAGCGCGCCAAGCGCGACCATCACCCATCCGTAGCGGGGGTTCATGCCCCTGGTCGATCGGCGCGGGCCGTTTTCGACAGGCCTGCCGGCTAGTGCCGCGCGGCTTCGAGCGCGGCCGCCCGCGCGCCGAACCCTTCGGCGTCGCGGTCGAGCTTGAGCGTCGCCACCGAAGCCCGCGCCGCGCTCGCGGGCGCCGGCTGCGGCCGCGGTGCGAGCTGCATGCCGATCGCGAACGCCGCCGCTACGGCGGCGGCCCCCGCAACCCACGCGAGGCCCGCGCGCGCGGGGCGGCGCATCCTGAGCGTTTCTGCCTCGCGATCGACCTCGGCACGACCGCTCTCGAGGGACTCGGCAGTCGCAGTATCCTCGCGCGCCTGCGCCGAAGCGCCGTCCCGCCGGCGCTCGGCCTCCAGCCTCGCGCGGCTGCGCTCCAGCGCGCGGGTCTCGGCGCTCACGCGCGACGCGGCCTGCTTTGCCGCCTTCTCCTCTGCCCGAGCGCGCTCGGCCGCGGCACGCTCCAGCTCGCTGTCCCGTCGGCGGGCTTCTTCCGCCTCGCCCGCGAGCCGCGCGTCCTGCGCCCTGCGCTCCTCGGCCGCGGCGAGGGCGGCACGCTCGGCCGCCGTGCGCTCCGCGGCTGCTTGCGCGGCGGCCGCATCCTCGTCGGCACGCGCCTTCGATTCCTGCGCCGCCCGGCGCTGGCTCTCCGCCCGCGCCTGCGCCGCGGACTGCGCCGCACGCTCCGCCTTCAGGCGCGCCGCGGCCTGGTCTCGCGCCACGGCGTCTTCCTTGTGCCGCGCGCGCGCCTCCGCGGTCGCCTTCGTGTCCGCGTCCGCGCGCGCCTGCAGGGCGCGCTCCAGCTCGGTGTCGGCCTGGCGCCGCGCCGCGGCTTGCTCGCGCAGTGTGGCTTCCGCTGCGGCCCGCTCAGTCGTGCGCTCGGCCGCCGCTGCTTCCGCCGCGGTCCGCTCCTCCGCCGCCTCGCGGGCTGAGCGTTCCGCCGCGTGGCGCCCGTTCACGGCCTCCAGCGCCGTGGCCTGCGCCGCTTCGCGCTCGCGAGCGGCGCGCGCGAGCTCCGCCTCGGCCGCCGCGCGCTCGCTTTCGCGC
>JBOIFE010000297.1:0-5839 GCA_050741015.1 Burkholderiales bacterium
GGAATCGAGGGCCAAAATCGCCCGATTCGTACCCAACTGGCGTCTGTGAGTCGAAATTCGCATCAATGAGCGCTCGCGTCGCCGTTACTTCAGACGTTCCCTAGTCGGAGATGTTCGCGGTTGCGAGGTCACGGCGTCGTTGGCTAATCTTTGTCCGGTGCACGGGTCATCTCGGCTCCTGGTTGGCGGCACAGCTGCGCAATCGAGCGAGGTTGCCATTTCCCAGTCACCTATAGATTGCTCAGTCTGCTTTTGTAATTTGGATCGATCCTTCGCTGATGTGCCCGCCACCTGTCGTCTTTGAATATTTCTACCTTGTCCGAAATCGATACTTTCTTCAGGCGCGCCAAAGCCATGTTCTGCGGATACATGTTGGCGTCGTATATGGCCACGGGAATCTCGCCAAACGGGACACGTACCCAATGTCCGCTGTCGAAGCGGTAGCCGATATAGGGCGGCTCCGGTCGCCCGTACTTCCTGTATTCGACGATAGTTCCCGGGATGGCGACGACATAGAGGTTTCCCTGGTACACGTTCAACACCGTCACATCCAAATTCTCGTGCCACACAATTGCGCTATCGCTGAACTCCGGCAGGCTGATTGTGAGCCACGCTTCTCGCTCCATGCCTTGTTCGGCGCACCGTTGTTGGGTCACCGCAATGACCCGTCCGTCCAGCAGCTTGACTTCTTCCTGCCACGAGATGAAGTCGTTGCCGCAACCTCCCAACATGGGAACGCTCGCGAGCACAAATGCCAACGCAATGTGCCTAGTGCAATCGGAGAGACTGATCATTCTGTACCCCGCGTCGAGGCGCAGGCACCGAGGATAGGCGCCATCGATGGACCCACTATCAAAATGAACGAATGGAGTCGTCTACGTTTTGATCGATTCCACTTCATGGCATGCCTTTGTCTTCTTCGATCACGCTCATCTGCGTCGGCGCCTGAGTCGCGGCGGCGCCCGGCGCGCCGAACTGGAGCACTTCATCCACCTTCAGGCCACGCGGGAGGTGATGGGCGATGAAGAGCAGGGTGACCTTGCCCTTCAACTGGTTGACAGTCTGCGCAAAGCTCTCCGCCGTAGGCGCATCCAGGTTGCTCGTCGCTTCGTCGAAGATCAGCACGCGCGGGTTCTTGAGGATGGCGCGCGCGATGGCGATCCTCTGACGCTGACCTCCCGACAGCCCGACGCCGTGCTCCCCGAGCGGCGTCTGGTAGCCCTGGGGCAGACCCTCGATGACATCGTGGATTTCGGCCATGCGGCAGGCCTGCACGATCTGGGCAAAGCCGGACTGCGGATTGGCCATCTGCAGGTTGTCGTAGACGCTGCCTGAAAAAAGTGTGGTCTCCTGCGGCACGACGCCGAACGCGGCACGCAATTCATTCGCGCTCATGGTGCGAGTGTCCTGGCCCTCCACCAGGATGCGCCCGTCGGTGGGCGCATAGAAACCGAGCAGCATCTTGGCGAGCGTGCTCTTGCCGCAGCCGCTGGGTCCCACCAGCACGGTGAGCTGGCCCGGCTTGATGGTGAAATTGAGATTCCGGTAGAGCCAGGGATGTTTCTCGGAGTACCGGAACGACACCGACTGCAACTCGATCCGCCCGGCCCTCGAGTCGGGTCCGCTCGCGCGCTGCGGGACGAGGGCGTGCGGCTCGGTGGGCATATCCATGACATCGCCCAGGCGCCGCACCGCGATCTCGGCCTGCTGGAACTGCTGCCACAGGCCGACCAGCCGCAGCATCGGCTGCGACAGGCGCGAAGCGAACATCTGGAACGCAACCAGCATGCCAATGGTGAAGGTGGCCCCGCCCACGGCCGCGAGCGTCGCGCTGTCCATGACGAGCAGCGCCCCGAAGATCAGGATGCCCAGCGTCATCACCTGCTCCAGCGCGTTCGCGGCGACGTTGTAGGAGTTGGCGAGCTGGCGCGTCTGGAAGCCCGCCGCGAGGAACTGCGCCAGCAGCCCGCCGTAGCGCTCCTCCAGCACCGGCTCCATCTGCAGCGACTTCACGGTCGCCATGCCCGAGACGTACTCGGTGACGAAGGCGGTGTTGCGCGCACCGGTCAGGAACTGGTGATTGAGCCGGGCGCGAAACAGCGGCGTCACCGCAACGCTCAGGACCACGATCGCGAGCAGCACCGCGAGCGCGACCAGGGTCAGCTTCCAGCTGTACCAGAACATCACCGCGAGGAACACGAACAGGAACGGGCAATCGAGCAAGAGCGCCACCGCGGCGCCGGAGACAAATTCGCGGATCTGCTCGACCGCGTTCAGGCGCGCGACCAGCACCCCGGTCTGGCGGCTCTCGAAGTAGGGCAGCGGCAGGCGCATGAGGTGGCGGAACACCGAGTGCCCGAGCACGGCATCCACCCGGTTGCCCGTGTGCACCACGAGGTACTGGCGCATCCAGCTCATCACGGCGCCGAAAGCCATGAACATCGCCAGGCCGAGGCCCACCACCCAGAGCGTGCTCTCGGTGTGGTGCACCACCACCTTGTCGATCACCACCTGCGTGAAGACCGGCGTCGCGAGGCCCGCGAGCTGAATGGCGAGCGACGCAAGCAGCACCTCGCGCCAGATGCGCTTGTGGCGCAGCAGCTCGGGCACGAACCACTGGAAACCGAACGCCCGGGTCTTGGCGGCCGCGGCGTCGGGGTCGTCGGCCGGCTTTGCGTCCCGCCGCAGGAGGAGGACCGAGGGCTCGTACGCTTCGTAAAATCTTGCAAGCGGCAGCTGTAGAGCCTCGCGGCGGCCGGATTCGAACAGCGCGAGCTGCCCGTCCTTGCAGCCGGCGACCAGCGCGGGAACCCGGCGAACGGCGTCGCCTTCGCCTTCGCGCCGGAATGCGATGCACGGATACGGCGCCTGCCCGGCGCCAAGCGCCACCGCCTTTGCGGAACCCGCCTGAAACCCGAGCGCGCCGAGCGCGGCGAGCAGTTTCTCCTCGGAGTACGGGGGCGGAAACTGCCCGAGGAGCAGCGAGGCGTCGAATGGAATGCGGCTGATCTGGCAGAGACTGCCGACCGTCCAAGCGAATTCCGCCGCCGCGATTTCCGCGCCGAGCCGCATCGCCAAGCTGACCCCCCTGTCAGGAAGCCTAGCGGATGATGGCGCCTGTGAAATCCACCGCGCGGTCTAGACTTGGCGGTCTATACCCGTTCACGGCGCCGGACATCAATGCCCGAGTTGACGCCCAAGTGCCGCAGTGGCGACAATGTATTCTTTGTATACACCGCGACCATGAACGACCCCGTCACCTTGAGACTCGACCCCGAGACGCGCGAGCGCCTGGACAAGCTCGCCAAGGCGACCGAGCGCAGCCGGGCCGCGCTTGCAGCCGACGCCGTGCGCCAGTACCTGGACCTCAACGAGTGGCAGATCGCCGCGATCCAGGCAGGGGTCGCGGAGGCCAATCGCGGGCGCCTCATCGACCACGCCGAACTGAAGGCGAAGTGGGAGAAGAAGCTTGCGGCTGCGATGGACGCGTCCCGCTGAGCGCGATCTCGACGAGATCTCGGGCTACCTCGGTCAGGACAGCCCCGCCGCGGCTGCGCGAGTAGTCCTGGAATTGATCGATCAGGCGGAATCGCTGCTGCCGTCCAGCCCCGCGATCGGCCGCCCGGGCCGCGTGCTCGGCACGCGCGAACTGGTGATCGGCCACCTTCCCTACATCATCGCCTACCGGGTGCGTGAGCAGGATGTCGAAGTCCTGCGTGTACTGCACACCTCCCGCGCCTGGCCGGAGGCGCTCTAGCCCTCGACGCGCCGGCGCGCGACGCCCACCCTGCCTCTCCTATCCCGCCTACCCCGCCGCCGAAAACCTCTTCGACGCCGCCAGCAGCAAGTCCACCCTCGAAGAAACTCCGTAGGCGGCATACACCGCGATCGCATAGTGCTTCGCCGTGGACTCCGAAATCCCCAGCTCCAGCGCCGCCTGCGGAATGGTGCGGCCCTCGAGCAACCGGTCCAGCAAGTCGCGCTGGCGAACTGTGAGTCGCGACTGCTCCACGGAAACTGACGCGTCGTGGGGCACTGCTCTGATCCCGCGCACGACGGCGCGCGGCTCCAGCGCCTCCGGCGGTATATAGCGCCCGCCCTCGGCGACGAGCCTGAGCGCGTTGAGCATCACCTTCGGCCCCGAGGTCTTCGGGATATAGCCGGCCGCGCCGGCGGCAAGCGCGCCCTGGATCAAGCGCTGCTCGTCTTCCGAGGAAATGACGATGACGCGCGCGTCGGGGCAGGCCTTGCGGAACTTGAGCAGCGACTCGATGCCGCCGTAGCCGGGAAGGCCGAGATCGAGCAGGACGAGCGCGGCGGGCGTCTCGCGCATGCTCTCCAGCGCGTCCTCGAGGTTGGCCGCCAGGCGGATGATGGCCTCGGGCATCGCGCGCCCGGCGGCGGCGCGAAGGTACTCGGCGACGATCGGATGGTCGTCGACGATGAGGACGTTCATGGAGCCCCCTTGGCCCGTTGGGCGTCTGCGTATGGATTGTTGTCCATGGAACCAACGCAGGGCAAGGGCGATCGGATGACGCCGAATCTTCGGCGATTTCCAAGCCCCTGATTTTTAGAGAGGCTGTCTCGGCAATCTGAAAATTTGATGGCTTACGGCTCGATGCTGCTTTGCGCTAGGCCACGCGCTGCCGACGCAAATAGAGATTGTTCGCCACCAACGCCCCGATCACCACCGCCGCCCCCACGAGCTCGATCGCCTCATAGCTCCGCCCGAGCGCAGCTTCGATGCAGAAGACGATCACGGGAACGAGGTTGAGCATCAGCATGGCGTTGAACGCGCCGAGGTACTTCACACCGTTGTTGAACCCGAGGACGCCAAGAACGACGGTGAAGACGATGAAGTACGCAATCTGCCACTTGACCGACAGCACGGCATCGAGCGTCGGCAGGTGACCAACGCCGGCGGCGATGGCCACCGCGTTGATCGAGATGAGTCCGATCGCGCCAGGAATCGCTGTGAGGGCCGTCATGCGCAGCGGCGACCAGCCGGAAAAGTGCCAGCCCGCCATCGTGTAGACCACCCAGCTCACGGCGCCGAGGAATACGAGCAGGTCTCCGAGGAGCGATCCGCCGGCGAGCATGCCCCCAAGACGGCCCTTGGTGACGACGAGTAGAACGCCCGCAATCGCCATGGCGACGCAGCCCAATGTGAAGGGCGCTGGGCGCTTCCGCTGGGTTAGCCAGACCGCAATTGCGGTCAACGGCGTCTGCAGAGCCATGATGATCGCTGCGTGCTCTGGCCGCGTGTAGTACAGACCCCACCACACGAGCAGGTTGAAAGCGCAGAATCCAAACGCGCCAAAGAACACTGCGGGCAGCAGGCGCCCGCCGTAGCGCAGCGCCTTGCGCCCTTCCGTGAGACGGAGGATGACGATGAAAATGATCACGCCGAACGCGTAGCGGATCGACCCCAGGAAGAAGGCGTCCAGCACAGGAAGCGTCCGCTTGGCGACCGAAAACAGCCCGCCCCAGGATGCAATGGAGATGCCGAGCCAGGTCAGGCCCTTGGCAAGATCGGTGCGCATAAATGGGGACAGTCCCCATTTTTCTCATTTGCCACACGTTCGCAAATGAGAAAAATAGGGACTGTCCCTATTTAACTACGCCGCCTTCTTTTCGTCGCGCAGCGCGCGGCGCAGGATCTTGCCGACGTTGGTCTTCGGCAGCTCGGTGCGGAACTCGACGGTCTTCGGGCGCTTGTAGCCGGTGAGCTTGTCCTTGCAGAATTCGAGCACCGATTCGGCGGTGAGCGCGGGGTCTTTCTTGACGATGAACAGCTTGGGCACCTCGCCCGAATGCTCGTCGGGCACGCCGATCGCCG
>JBOIFE010000298.1:0-8563 GCA_050741015.1 Burkholderiales bacterium
ATCAGGATGCGGTCCATGGCTTTCGCCAGAATCGGATTCACCTCGTAGTCTTCGCACGGCGTGGCGAACATCATGTAGAGGAAGTTCTCAGCGTAGCCGAGGTCGTTGCGCGGGTAGATGAACGGCTGGCCCGTGTTGTACTTGTAGGCCATGGCGACGATCGTCGGCAGCTTGGCGATCAGCCGGAATGCGGAAATCGTGCGGTGGCGAGGGTCGCTGATGTCCAGCGCATCGTGGTAGAACGCCGACAGCGCGCCCACCACCCCCACCAGCACCGCCATCGGGTGCGCGTCGCGCCGGAAGCCGCTGAAAAAACGGCTCAGCTGATCGTGCACCATGGTGTGGTGCGTCACGATGTCGACGAATTCCTTCTTCTGCGCCGCCTGGGGCAGCTCGCCGTTCAGCAGCAGGTAGCACACCTCGAGGAAGTCGCGGTGCTGCGCGAGCTGCTCGATCGGGTAGCCGCGGTACAGCAGCACGCCGGCGTCGCCGTCGATGTACGTGATGGTGGAACTGCAGCTCGCGGTGGAGAGAAACCCGGGGTCGTAAGTGAACACGCCCGACTTTCCATACAGGGTCCGGATGTCGACGACGTCGGGGCCGATCGATCCCGAAAGCACCGGAAACTCGAGCTTTTGCCCGTCGTGCAGGGTGAGCGTTGCTTTCTTGTCCATGCGGTCTTGCCCCCTTAGCAGGCGCGAAGCCGCGCCACGATGCCCCTCAGCCTCCCATCGTAGTGGTCGCTTCGGCCACTGACGATGTCCCACAAGTCGTTGTCGCCCAGTTCGAGCAGCGGCGCGAGTTCCGCGTCCGCCGGGTGCGCGCGCAGGTAGCGCTCGAGCACCAGGTCGAGCTCGAGCAGTCCGCGGCGGCAACGCCACCGCAGCCGGTCGCGCGCGGCGCGGTCCATCAGACGGTCCTCTTCACCATGATCTCCTTGATCTTGCCGATGGCCCGCGTCGGGTTGAGGTGCTTGGGGCAGGCGTCCACGCAATTCATGATCGTGTGGCAGCGGAACAGGCGGTACGGGTCCTCGAGGTTGTCGAGGCGCTCGCTGGTCGCCTGGTCGCGCGTGTCGGCGATGAAGCGATAGGCCTGCAGCAGGCCCGCCGGGCCGACGAACTTGTCCGGGTTCCACCAGAACGAGGGGCAGGCGGTCGAGCAGCAGGCGCACAGGATGCATTCGTACAATCCGTTCAGCGCCTCGCGTTCCAGCGGCGACTGCAGGCGCTCGCGCTCGGGCGGCGCGTCGTGGTTGACGAGGTAGGGCTGGATCGAGTGGTACTGCTTGAAGAACTGCGTCATGTCCACGATCAGGTCGCGGATCACGGGCAGCCCCGGCAGCGGCCTCAGCGTCACGTGGTCCGGCAGCTCGGCGATCTTCGTGATGCAGGCGAGGCCGTTCCTGCCGTTGATGTTGATCGCGTCCGATCCGCACACGCCCTCGCGGCAGGAGCGGCGGAATGCGAGCGAGTCGTCCTGCACCTTGGCCCTCACCAGGGCGTCGAGCAGCATGCGGTCCGAGGGCTCGAGCGCGACCTCGTAGTCCTTCAGGTAGGGGCGCTCGTCCTTGTCCGGGTCGTACCGGTAGATCGACAGCTTCATCAGTAGGTTCTCACCTTCGGCTCGAAGGCCTCCACGGTTAACGGCTTCAGGTGCACCGGCTTGTAGGCGAGGCGATTGCCCGCCTTGTACCAGAGCGTGTGCTTCATCCAGTTCGCGTCGTCGCGCTCCGGGTGGTCGCTGCGCGCCTGTGCGCCGCGGCTCTCCTTGCGCGCCTCGGCCGAGACCACGGTGGACATCGCGGCTTCCACGAGGTTGTCGAGCTCGAGCGCCTCGACGCGCGCGGTGTTGAAGACCTTGGACTTGTCCTGGATGCACACGCGCGCCGCACGCGCGGCGATTGCCTTCATCTTCTCGACGCCCTTGGCGAGTTCGTCGGGAAAGCGGAACACGCTGCAGTGCGACTGCATCGTGCGACGCAGGTCGGCGAGCACCTCGCTCACGCGCTCTCCCGAAGTCGCACCCTCCAGCCGCGCCAGGCGGGCCCGCGTGAGCTCGCCCGCGTCCTTCGGCAGGTTGCGCTGCGGGCGCGGCATGGCGCGGATATCCTTCGCCATCTGCTCGCCCGAGGACTTGCCGAACACCAGCAGGTCGAGCAGCGAGTTGGTGCCCAGGCGGTTTGCGCCGTGCACGGAGACGCACGAGCACTCGCCCGCGGCATAGAACCCGGGCACGATCGCCTCGTTGCTCGTGCCCTCGGGCACCACGACCTGACCCAGGAAGTTCGCGGGTATGCCGCCCATCTGGTAGTGCACCGTCGGCACCACCGGGATCGGCTCGCGGACAGGGTCGGCGTCGGCGAACTTGATGGCGATTTCACGGATGCCGGGCAGGCGCAGGTTGATGACCTCGGGCCCGAGGTGGTCGAGCTTGAGCAGCAGGTAGTCGCCTTCGGGACCGCAACCGCGGCCTTCCTTGATCTCCGTGGTCATCGCGCGCGACACCACGTCGCGGCTCGCGAGGTCCTTCGCGTTCGGCGCGTAGCGCTCCATGAAGCGCTCGCCGTCCTTGTTGAGCAGGTAGCCCCCCTCGCCGCGCACGCCCTCCGTGATCAGCACGCCGGCACCGTGCACGCCCGTCGGATGGAACTGCCAGAATTCCATGTCCTGCAGCGGCAGCCCCGCGCGCGCCGTGATGCCCAGGCCGTCGCCGGTATTGATGAACGCATTGGTGCTGGCCGCGAAGATGCGGCCGGCGCCGCCGGTGGCGAACAGCACCGCCTTCGCCTGCAGCAGCGATACCTCGCCGGTCTCCATCTCGAGCGCGGTCACGCCCACGACCGCGCCATCCTGCGGATCGCGCACCAGGTCGAGCGCCATCCATTCCACGAAGAACTGCGTGTTGGCGCGCACGTTCTGCTGGTAAAGCGTGTGCAGCATCGCGTGGCCCGTACGATCGGCCGCCGCGCATGCGCGCATCGCCATCTTCGCGCTGCCGTAGTCCTGCGTGTGCCCGCCGAACGGGCGCTGGTAGATCTTGCCGTTCTCGAGCCGGTCGAACGGCATGCCCATGTGCTCGAGCTCGACCACGACCTCGTTCGCGCGCCGGCACATGTATTCGATCGCGTCCTGGTCGCCGAGGTAGTCCGACCCCTTCACGGTGTCGTACATGTGCCAGTGCCAGTTGTCCTCGGTCGAGTTGGCAAGCGGCGCCGCGATGCCCCCCTGCGCCGCCACCGTGTGCGATCGCGTCGGGAACACTTTGGACAGCACTGCCACCTTCAGGTTGCCGCGCGCGAGCTCGAGTGCCGCGCGCATGCCCGAGCCGCCCGCGCCCACGACGATGGCGTCGAACCGGCGCACCGGGAGCGCCTTGTTCATCGCCAGAGGATCTGCACTGCCCATCCGAGATAGCCGGCGAGCATGAGTACCACCAGCACCTCAAGCGCGAGGCGCGTGCCGGTGGGACTGACGTAATCCATCAGGATGTCGCGCATGCCGACCCAGGCGTGCCACGCGAGGCTCGCGGCAAACAGCAGCGTGGCCACGCGCATCCACCCCTGCGTGAACAGGTCCGACCACACCGCGTAGCTGAGCGGCGCGGCGCCGACCAGCACCACCAGCACGATCACGGTGTAGACCGCCATGATCGCGGCCGTGACGCGCTGCGCGAGCCAGTCGCGCAGGCCGTAGTGGGCGCCGACGACGACGCGGTCTACCACAGCTTCATTCCGAGCCATGCCGTGAGCAGCAGGCTCGCGCCCAGGACGATGCCGCTCGTCAGTCGGGCGGTCGCCTTGTCCACGCCCTTGTCCAGGTCGAGGAACAGGAACCGGATTCCCGCGCAGAAGTGGTGGCAGTAGGCCCAGATCAGCACGAGCAGCGCGAGCTTGACGGGCAGGCGGCCGACGAAGTGCCGTACCGCCTCGAAGCCGGCCGCGGAGGCGAGGCTGCGATCGAGCATGAACAGCATCCACGCCATCGCCAGGAATAGCAGCAGGCCGCTCGCCCGGTGCAGGATCGACACCCAGCCCGGCAACGGCAGCCGAATCTCGAAAAGGAGCGCCCGGAGGCTGAGGTACTTCGGCCTCGATCTTCTTGTTGCGGCGTTGGCCATGGAAGGAAAGGCCGCTCTTCGCGGCCGATAAAGATTATAGCCCCGTAGCGCATTGATTGAGTTCCCTTTGTGCACTGCGTTTCACGCGCTCGCTGCGGTAGAATTGCTGCCCCTCTTCGCCTCGCCTCCGGAGCCGCCGCACATGTCCAAGCCTCCCGTCCGCGTCGCTGTCACCGGCGCCGCCGGCCAGATCGGCTACAGCCTGTTGTTCCGCATAGCCCATGGGGACATGCTGGGGCCGGACCAGCCGGTGATCCTGCAGTTGCTGGAGATTCCGGACGAGAAAGCGCAGAAGGCCCTGAAGGGCGTCATGATGGAGCTCGACGACTGCGCCTTTCCCCTGCTTCACAGCATGCAGGCCGCGTCCGATCCGATGCAGGGATTCAAGGACGTCGACGTGGCGCTTCTGGTCGGCGCGCGGCCCAGGGGACCGGGCATGGAGCGCAAGGACTTGCTCGAGGCGAACGGCAGGATCTTCGGTCCGCAGGGACAGGCGCTCGACAAGGTCGCCCGGCGCGACGTGAAGGTGCTGGTGGTGGGCAATCCCGCCAACACCAACTGCCTGATCGCGATGAAGAATGCGAAGAGCCTGAAGCCCTCGCAATTCACCGCGATGATGCGCCTCGACCACAATCGCGCGACTTCGCAGATCGCGCAGAAGATCGGCAAGCCGAACGCCGCCGTGAAGAAAGTGACGGTCTGGGGCAACCACTCCGCGACCCAGTATCCCGACCTGTTCCAGGCCGAGTGCGAGGGCAAGAAGATCTGGCCGATGATCAGCGACCCGGCCTGGCTGGAAACAAATTTCATCCCCACCGTGCAAAAGCGCGGCGCGGCGATCATCGAGGCCCGGGGCCTGTCCTCGGCCGCAAGTGCGGCCAACGCCGCCATCGACCACGTGCGCGATTGGGTGCTCGGCACTGCGCCCGGGACCTGGGTCAGCATGGGTGTGCCGGCGGACGGCAGCTACGGGATCGCCGAAGGCGTGCTCTACGGCTACCCGGTGACGTGCAAGGACGGGCAGGTCCAGATCGTCAAGGGCCTCGATATTTCCGAATTCAGCCGCAAGCGCATGGATGCGACGCTCAAGGAGTTGCACGAGGAGCGCGATGGCGTGAAGGGCCTCCTCGGCGCATGAGCCCGGGTGCGCGCTTCCGCCAGGCATTGAAGGAGGAGCAGCCGCTCCAGGTCATCGGCGCGATTTGCGCCTATCACGCCCTGCTCGCCAAGCGCAGCGGCTTCAAGGCGATTTACCTCTCGGGCGGCGGCGTCGCCGCCGGATCTCTGGGCATGCCGGACCTCGGCATCTCGGGGCTCGAGGATGTGCTCATCGACGTGCGCCGAATCACCGACGTCTGCGACCTACCCTTGCTGGTGGACGTGGACACGGGCTTCGGCTCCAGCGCCTTCAACGTCTCGCGCACCACCCGCTCGCTCATCAAGGCGGGCGCGGCGGCGATGCACATGGAGGACCAGGTCGGCGCCAAGCGCTGCGGCCACCGGCCCAACAAGGAGCTGGTTCCCGGCGATGAGATGTGCGACCGCATCAAGGCCGCCGTGGACGGCCGCACCGACCAGTCGTTCGTCATCATGGCGCGCAGCGATGCCATCGCCAACGAGGGATTCGAGCCCGCCCTGGAACGGATGAGGAAGTACGCGGAAGCTGGCGCGGACATGATCTTTCCCGAAGCGGTCACGGAGCTTTCCCAGTACAGGAAGGTCGTCGAAGCCGTGAAGGTGCCGGTGTTGGCGAACATCACCGAGTTCGGCAAGACACCGCTGTTCGGCATCGAAGAGCTGCGCTCGACCGGTGTGGCGATCGCGCTCTATCCCCTCTCCGCCTTCCGCGCCATGAACAAGGCGGCGCTCGCGGTGTACGCGTCGGTGCGCAAGCACGGCACGCAGAAGGACGTCGTTGCGGCGATGCAGACGCGTGACGAGCTCTACGACTACCTCGACTACCACGCCTACGAGAAGAAACTCGATGAGCTCTTTGCCAGTCGCACCTAAGCCGAAGAAGTCGGTGGCGCTCTCGGGCGTCGTCGCCGGCAACACCGCGCTGTGCACCGTCGGGCGCACGGGCAACGACCTGCACTACCGGGGCTACGACATCCTCGACTTCGCCGACGAGGCCGAGTTCGAGGAGGTCGCGCACCTGCTGGTTCACGAGAAGCTGCCGACCGCCGCCGAGCTCGTCGCGTACAAGTCGCGGCTGAAGAAGCTGCGCGGCCTGCCCGCCCCGCTGAAGACCACGCTCGAGCAGCTGCCGCGCGGCGCGCACCCGATGGACGTGCTGCGCACGGGCTGCTCGGTGCTCGGCACGCTGGAGCCCGAGGCCGCGGAGCATTCGCTGCAGGCCGCGCGGCACATCGCCGACCGCCTGATGGCGTGCTTCGGCTCGATGCTGATGTACTGGCACCACTATGCGCACTCGGGAAGGCGCATCGAGACCGAGACCGACGACGACTCGATCGGTGGCCATTACCTCCACCTCCTCCACGGCAGACCCGCATCTTCGTCACAGGTTCGCGCGATGCACACCTCGCTCGTGCTGTACGCCGAGCACGAATTCAACGCCAGCACCTTCACCTGCCGCGTGATCGCGGGCACGGGCTCCGACATCTACTCGGCCATCACGGGCGGCATCGGCGCGCTGCGCGGGCCGAAGCACGGTGGCGCGAACGAAGTCTCGGACGAGATCCAGAAGCGCTACAAGACTCCCGATGAAGCCGAGGCCGACATCCGCCGGCGCGTGGCCGCCAGGGAAGTCGTAATCGGCTTCGGGCATCCGGTATACACGGTCGCCGACCCGCGCAACAACGTGATCAAGGCGGTGGCGCTGCGCCTGTCGAAGGAATCGGGCCAGATGGGGCAGTACGAGATCGCGGAGCGCATCGAGTCGGTGATGGCCACCGAGAAGAAGATGTTCGCCAACCTCGACTGGTACAGCGCCGTGTCCTACAGCCGCATGGGCGTGCCGACACTGCATTTCACGCCGGTGTTCGTGATCGCGCGTACCAGCGGCTGGTCCGCGCACATCATCGAGCAGCGCATCGACGGCAAGATCATCCGGCCCGCCGCCAACTACACCGGCCCGGACGACACGAAGTGGGTGCCGCTGAAGGAAAGGACCTGACCATGGCGATGTACGAGTCGGACCACACGCGCTTCATGCGCCGCTGGCTCGAGGACCATCCCGAGGAAATCGAGTCGCAGAAGCAGGGACGCGCGATCTGGTGGGACAAGACGCCGGCAACTCGCACCGCGCCGCCGTCGCTCGAGCCCACGCCGCGCGCCGGCGGCAACGAGGCCACGTTCGACCTGAACGAGGGCGAGCTGCCCTGATGTCGGCCCCCCTCTCCAACGTCCGGCCCAGGCCGGACGCCGTCCTCAGGCTCATCGCCGACTACGCCACGAAGTACGAGGTGAAGAGCGACACCGCCTACGACACGGCGCGCTATTGCCTCATGGACACGCTGGGCTGCGGATTCGAGGCACTGGAATACCCGGCCTGCACCAAGCTGCTCGGCCCGGTCGATCCCGAGACGGTGACGCCGCGCGGGGCGAAGGTTCCGGGCACGAAGTTCCAGCTCGACCCCGTGATGGCGGCCTTCAACCTCGGGGCCATGATCCGCTGGCTCGATTTCAACGACACCTGGCTCGCCGCCGAGTGGGGACATCCGTCGGACAATCTCGGCGGCATCCTCGCGACTGCCGACTGGCTTTCGCGCAAGGGCCAGCCGGTCACCATGCGCGACGTCCTCACCGCGATGGTCAAGGCGCACGAGATCCAGGGCGTGATCGCGCTGGAGAACTCCTTCAACCGCGTGGGCCTCGACCACGTGGTGCTGGTCAAGGTCGCTTCCACCGCCGTGGTCGCGCCCATGCTCGGCTGCACCTACGACCAGGTGGTGAACGCCGTCTCGCAGGCCTGGGTCGACGGCCAGTCGCTGCGCACCTACCGGCACGCCCCGAACACGGGCTCGCGCAAGAGCTGGGCGGCGGGCGACGCGACCTCGCGCGCGGTGCGCCTCGCGCTCATCTCCAGGACCGGCGAGATGGGCTATCCGTCGGTGCTGACGGCCAGGACCTGGGGCTTCTACGACGTCCTGTTCAAGGGCAAGCCGTTCACGTTCCAGCGCAAATTCGGCAGCTACGTGATGGAGAACGTGCTGTTCAAAATCTCGTTTCCGGCGGAATTCCACTCGCAGACCGCGGTCGAATGTGCCATGCAGCTGCATCCGCAGGTCAAAAACCGCCTCCAGGACATCAAGCGCATCCGCATCCGCACGCACGAAGCGGCGATGCGCATCATCGACAAGAAAGGTCCCCTGAACAACCCGGCCGACCGCGACCACTGCATCCAGTACATGGTGGCGGTGCCGATCCTGTTCGGTCGCCTCACCGCGGGCGACTACGAGGACCAGGTCGCGCGGGATCCGCG
>JBOIFE010000299.1:0-2813 GCA_050741015.1 Burkholderiales bacterium
TTGTCGCCCACCACGGGCTTGGGCATGAAAGTGGCCGTCTTGCCGTACGAAGCCGCCACGTTCCACACGGTGTACTTGAGGATCTGCATCCAGTCGGCGCGCTGCACGAGCGGCGCGAACCGCGTGCCGATCTCGTTCTGGCCCATCGCGCCCACCTCGTGATGGTGCACTTCGACTTCGACGCCCTGCTGCTCCAGCGCCAGGCACATGGCGTTGCGAATGTCGTTCAACGTATCGATCGGCGGCACCGGAAAGTAGCCGCCCTTCACCGGGGCGCGATGACCCATGTTGCCCGATTCATAGTCGATGCCGCTGGACCAGGGCGCTTCTTCCGACTTGATCTTCACGAAGCTGCCGGACATGTCGACGCTCCAGGTGACGCCGTCGAAGATGAAGAATTCCGGCTCCGGCCCGAAGTACGCCGTGTCGCCCAGGCCGCTCGACTTCAGGTACGCCTCCGCGCGGCGCGCGATGCCCCGCGGACAGCGATCGTAGGGCTTGCCGTCGGTCGGCTCGAACACGTCGCAGCTGATGTTGAGCACCGCCTCGTCGGCGAAGGGGTCCATGCGCGCGCTGGACGGATCCGGCATCAGCAGCATGTCGGAGGCCTGGATGCCCTTCCAGCCCGCGATCGAGGATCCGTCGAAGGCGTGGCCGAGCTCGAATTTTTCCTTGGTGAAGTACTTCATGGGCACGCTCACGTGCTGCTCCTTGCCGCGCGTATCGGTGAAGCGGAAGTCGACGAACTTGACCTCCTTGTCCTTCGCCATTTTCAAGACGTCATCAGCCGTCATGGCCATCTGCAGGTCTCCTGAGTAAGTGCAATGGGATGCGGCCGCGACAAGCGGCCGGGCGCGCAGGAAGCAGCAGGTTCCATGCCACGATGCAGCCTCCCCGTTTCAGCCTCTGGCGCGCCATGTTGCGGCGATTCTAATTCAAGCCCTCGCACGCTGTTGGTGCAATTTCTCTGTTCGCGCACCGGCCCGGTGCCCCGGATGCACTGCGCCTGGACTCCTATAATGCGGGACAGCCATGAGCGATGAAAACGGGGTTCCGGCGATCCGCAAGCTGGCGGCGGAGCGCGCAAAGCAGCAGGGCCTGACCTACGCAGGCGCGGTGACGCCTAACGAGGCCTACGAGCTCATGCGCGCCGGGGCGCGGCTGGTCGATGTCCGAACCAAGCCCGAGATGCAGTACGTCGGGCGCGTCCCGGGCAGCGTGCCGGTGGAATGGCAGACCTACCCCGGCAACGTCCAGAACGCCAGGTTCCTGGAGCAGCTCGCCGACGCCGTGGAGCCCGGCGAGACGCTGCTGTTCATTTGCCGCTCCGGCGCCCGCTCGCACTCGGCGGCGGCCGTCGCGGCGCAGGCGGGTTGGCCTGACAGCTATAACGTGCTTGAAGGATTCGAAGGCGCCAAGGACGCGGATCAGCACCGCGGCACGCTCGGCGGCTGGCGCAAAGCCGGCCTGCCGTGGGTACAGGGCTAGGCCGCCGACCAGCGGACCAGTCCGCCCCAGGCGGTGGCGAGCACGACGATCCCGAACGCGATCCGGTACCACGCGAAGGGCCGGAAATCGTGCGCCGCCACGTAACGCACGAGCCATCGGATCACGCCGAACGCCGCCACGAACGACACCGCCGCACCCGCCGCGACCATGCCGAGATCGTCGGCGGAGAGCATCGCGCGATGCCGCCAGAGGTCGTAGCCGCCCGCCGCGACTAGCGTGGGCACGGCGAGAAAGAACGAGAATTCCGTCGCTGCGGGGCGCGACAGGCCGAAGAGCATGCCGCCGATGATCGTGGCGCCGGAGCGCGACGTGCCCGGTATCAGGGCAAAGCATTGCGCGATGCCGACCTTCAGCGCGTCGCGCCAGCTCATCGCCTGCGTCGATTCGATTCGCGGCACGCGGGGGCGGCGCTCCACCCACAGGATAACCACGCCGCCGACGATGAACGCGAGCGCCACGGGCACCGGCGCGAACAGGTGCGCCTTGATGGTGCCGCCCAGGGCGAGCCCGATCACGGCGGCGGGCACGAATGCGACCGCCAGATTGCGCCAGAGGGCGAAGTCGACGGCGAGGAAGCGCCGCCGGTATTCCCAGACCACCGCCAGCATCGCGCCGGACTGGATCGCGATGTCGAACACCTTGGCACGCTCGTCGTTGAATCCGAGCAGGTCGCCCGCGAGGATCAGGTGCCCGGTGCTCGAGACCGGCAGGAACTCGGTCAGCCCCTCCACGATCCCCAGGACCACCGCGATCAACAGATCGTGCATCAGGACTTCTGGTAGATCTCCGCGCCCTTGCGCACGAACTCGACCGACTTCTCCTGCATGCCCTTCTCGACGTAATCGCGCACGTCCTGCGTGATCTTCATCGAGCAGAAGTGCGGCCCGCACATCGAGCAGAAGTGCGCGACCTTCATGCTCGCCTTCGGCAGCGTCTCGTCGTGGAATTCCTTCGCCGTATCCGGATCCAGGCCGAGGTTGAACTGATCGGCCCAGCGGAACTCGAAGCGCGCCTTCGATAGCGCGTTGTCGCGCAACTGGGCGCCGGGATGGCCCTTGGCGAGGTCGGCGGCGTGCGCCGCGATCTTGTACGCCATGATGCCGTCCTTCACGTCCTTCTTGTTGGGCAGCCCCAGGTGCTCCTTGGGCGTGACGTAGCAGAGCATCGCCGTCCCGTACCAGCCGATCTGCGCGGCCCCGATCGCGGAGGTGATGTGGTCGTAGCCCGGCGCGATGTCGGTGGTGAGCGGCCCCAGCGTATAGAAAGGGGCCTCGTGGCACTCCTGCAGCTGGATGTCCATGTTC
>JBOIFE010000300.1:0-1915 GCA_050741015.1 Burkholderiales bacterium
CTCCTCGTCGCTGTAGAACTCGAGGCGCGCGACGATGCCGAAGCGGTCGCGCAGCGGGTTCGTGAGCATGCCGGCGCGCGTGGTGGCTCCCACCAGCGTGAACGGCGGCAGGTCGAGCTTGATCGAGCGCGCGGCCGGCCCCTCGCCGATCATGATGTCGATCTGGTAGTCCTCGAGCGCCGGGTAGAGGATCTCCTCGACCACGGGCGACAGGCGGTGGATCTCGTCGATGAACAGCACGTCGCGCGGCTCGAGGTTGGTGAGCAGCGCGGCGAGGTCGCCGGGGCGCTCGAGCACCGGGCCCGAGGTCTGGCGCAGGTTGACGCCCAGCTCGCGCGCGAGGATGTGCGCGAGCGTGGTCTTGCCCAGGCCCGGCGGCCCGAACAGCAGCACGTGGTCGAGCGCTTCGTTGCGCCGGCGCGCGGCCTCGACGAACACCTCCAGCTGGCCGCGCACCTTCGCCTGGCCGACATAGTCGACCAGCCGCGCCGGCCGCAGCGAGCGCTGGAACTCCTCCTCCTGCGCCGTGGCGGGTCCCGAGGCAATCAGCCGGTCTGTCTCCACGCTCATTGTGGAATTCTGCCAGAGCCGGGGTGTTGGCCCTTGTGGAACCCCCGGTCGAGGCCTACGATTTCCCGAATGATCACGTTGCTGCGTCCCGCGTTTGCCGTGCTCGCTGCGTCGCTGGCGGCGGCCGCGCTCGCGCAGGGTCCCGCGCAGGATGCCGGCGGCTGGCACCTCGGCGGCGGCATCCGGCCCCCGACGGGCGCGTCCGAGGACGCCGGCATCGGCTACCGCAATTTCGGCGGCTTCCGCTTCTCGCCCCGCTGGGGCGTCGAGATGGGGTACGCCGGGCTCGGGCGCGACAACGCCGCCGAATACACCTCGCTCGGCGGCCAGAAGCTCGCCCTGCAATCGAGCACCTGGACGCTTGCCGGCACGGGCGTGTTGCCGATCGGCGACACTTTTTCGCTGCAAGGGCGTTTCGGCATGTCGCTCGCGACGCCGGAGACGGCGGTCGCCGCTCCCGGGATGACCTACAGCGCGCCGGGACTGGCCTCGTCAGGGATAGGCGTGGGCTGGCGAAGCTACCGCCCGGCAATGCTTTGGGGCGTCGGCGGCCAGTACGACCTCAGCAACCGCGTGGGCCTGCGCGTGGACTACAACAGCTTCGGGCGCACGAGCGACGACGCGTCGGGGTCGCGCGCCGACCTCTGGTCGATCAACGCGGTGGTGCACTTCTAGCGCGCTAGGCGCGGGCGAGCGCCTTCAGCGCCGCCCGGATTCCTTCGGACACCGACAGGCCGGGCGCAAGTCCGCGCGCGGCAGCGTGCGCCTCCTTTTCGCTGTAGCCGAGCGCGAGCAGCGCGTTCAGCACCTCGGCGCCGGCGACCGGCGTGCCCGCAAAGCGCACCTCGGCGAGCTTGCCCTTCAGCTCGAGCAGCAGCCGCTCGGCAGTCTTCTTGCCGATGCCGGGAATCTTGATCAGGCGGGAGACCTCTTGCAGCGCGACCGCCTGCGCGAGTTCGCCCACCGACAGCCCCGAGAGCACGGCAAGCGCGGTGCGCGCCCCGATGCCCGCGATGCGGATCAGCTGGCGGAATGCCGCGCGCTCCTCCAGCGTGTGGAAGCCGTAGAGCGCCTGCGCGTCCTCGCGCACCAAGAGATGGGTGTGTAGCGTCACCGGCTCGCCCGTCGCCGGAAGCGCGTAGAACGTGCTCATCGGCACGTCCACCTCGTAGGCGACGCCGTTGCAGTCGACCATCACCTGCGGCGGATGCTTGGCGACGAGCGTCCCGGCGAGCCGGCCAATCACGACAGCCTCCCGCGCCGCAGCCGCAGCCCGCGCGTCGACAGCTTTCCCAGGCGCGCGCTGTGCGCGTGGCAGATCGCGCAAGCCAGCGCGTCGGCCGCG
>JBOIFE010000301.1:0-2615 GCA_050741015.1 Burkholderiales bacterium
CTGCAGGCTGGTGTCGAGCAGCTCGCCACTGCTCGGACCGCATGAAAACGTAATCGGGCGGCGGCCTACCACGCCGGTCCCGGCGGCGTCGGCCCCGCCGTAACGCCCGGTAGGCAGCTTCACCCCGAGCTGCAAGCCGAGGTTGTGCGTCGGCAGCAAGCCCTGATAGCTGAGGATGGCCTTGACGTCCCCCAGGCTCGCGCTGCGCGAGGTGCTGAGATTGGCGAGATCGAGTTGGGAATCGTCAAAGGGGGCCGAGGTCGTATCCGTGTAGCTGCTGTGGGTGCGGACCAGATACGGGATTTGCAGATTGACGGTCCAGGCCGCGCTGGGACTGTAGCTCACCCCGAGGGTGAGGTAGCGACTGAGCGTGTCCCGCTCGAGTTCGCCGGTCGTGGGATTGTCGACCACCTGGGCAGGCGAGGCAGTTCCCGTACCGCTGCGCAGCTGGTCCTGGTTGATGTAGTCGTAGCGAAGACTGACCCGCCAGCCGGCGGCGGTCGAATAGCCCGTCGCCGCGTCGCCGCTCAGCGTGCAGCCGCACGTGGCGCAGGCGAAAGCGGGCTTCGGGAAGAATGCCGCAGACATGAAGAGCAGGAAGGCGGGGGCAAGCGCCTTCCTGTCAGGGTACTTTGCGATACGCATGGAAACCTCCGATCAGATCTCATGGCCATCCGTACAAGCGCAGAGCAAAGACTAGACGGGTGGAGACCGCGACCTGAGGGAGGCAGAGAGAAACCAGGGCGGGAGGGCGACGAGATAGACGACGCGCACCGGCGGCGCCGGCGGTTCCGCTCCCGCGGCGAGCGACGGTACCGACTGGAGTACGGCATGCGCCGTGCCGAAGGCGCAAAATCCGCAGTGCGGCGTCAGGCGATGCACGGGCCCATCCGGGCTCGGCAGTTGCCGATCGCCGTCAACCACCCACACGAGGCCGTTCGCGGTGCAGACTTGCGTGCCGGTGGGGTCCGCAACGCCCGGATTCGCGCCCGCGAGCAGCGGCCACAGCGCATTGAGCGCCATGGCCAGGATCCCCAGCCAGGCCGGCAGCCTGCGACTCGTTCCAGCGATCATGACGGTTGCGGAAATTCTAGCAGCGCATTCATGGCGTGGGGCAGGAGTACCATGATCCGCAGGCCGTCAACAGGCGAAAGCCCGTGAACCAGGAAATCCGCTTCTGCACCAGCCGCGACGGCGTGAAGCTCGCCTATGCCACCAGCGGCGAGAGGCCACCGCTCGTGATGTCCTCCACCTGGCTCACGCACCTCGAGCACCAGTGGCGCAGCATGGCATGGCGCCCGTGGCTCGAGGCGTTCTCGGCGGAGCACACGGTGGTGCGATACGACTCGCGCGGCTGCGGGCTGTCGGACCGCGACGTCGACGACCTCTCCTTCGAAAGCGGGGTTCGCGACTTCGAATCTGTGATCGACGCGGTCGGATTCGACAGGTTCCCGCTGCTCGGCACCTGCCAGGGCGGCCCGATCGCGATGGAATATGCGGCCCGCCATCCGGAGCGGGTGAGCCATTTGATCCTCTACGGTACCTATACCCGCGGCCGATTGCGTCGCACCGATCTGCCGAACCAGCTCGAGAAGGCAAAGGTGCTGCTGGATCTGACTCGGCTCGGCTGGGGCCGGGAAAACCATGCCTTTCTGCAGGTGTGGGCCTCGCAGTTCCAGCCTGGCGGCACGCTCGAGCACCTGCGTTCCTGGTCCGAGCAGCAGCGTTTGGCTACTTCCCCGGATACCGCCGTAAGCCTGCTGCGCAATTGCTGGAGCGTCGAGGTGGCGGAAACCGCTCCGCGCATCACCTGTCCGACGCTGGTGATCCACATGGATCGGGACGCCGTGGTGCCGATCGAGGAAGGGCGCGTGCTCGCCGGCCTGATCCCGAACTGCCGCTTCGTGCAACTCGAGGGCGAGAACCACATGCCGCTCGCCGACGAGCCGGCCTGGCCGCGGCTCCTCGATGAGGTCCGCCGTTTTCTCGGCGGGCCGGCGGCCGGGGAAGGCAGGCGCGGCGCAGTCCTGCCGCTCGGCGAGCTTACGCCCCAGGAGCGCATGGTCCTGGAACACATCGCCCGGGGCCTGGACAATTCGGAAATCGCCGCTTCGCTCGGGCTCGCGGAAAAGACCGTGCGCAACCACATCACGCGCATCTTCGACAAGATCGGCGTCGAGCACCGCTACCAGGCCATTGTGCGCGCCCGCGACGCGGGCCTCGGCCGCGCCGCGACTGCTCGCCAGGCATGAACCAACAGATCAGTTTCTGCAAGGCTGCGGACGGCGCGCGCATCGCCTACGCGCTGGCCGGGCGCGGGGCGCCGCTCGTGATGTCCGGGACCTGGCTCAACCACCTGGAGTACCAGTGGCGCAGCCTCGCCTGGCGGCCCTGGCTCGAGCACTTCTCGCGCGAGCACACCCTGCTTCGCTACGATCTGCGCGGCACGGGTCTCTCGGACCGCTCCTTTGTCAATGCGTCCACCGACACCTGGGCACGCGATTTCGCGTCGGTCCTAGATGCCGCGGGGTTTGAGCGCTTTCCCCTTCTCGGGATCTGCCAGGGCGGGCCGATTGCGGTCGAGTACGCCGCGCGCCATCCCGAGCGCGTCGGCC
>JBOIFE010000302.1:0-4062 GCA_050741015.1 Burkholderiales bacterium
AGGATCTGGCGCAGGCGCAGCGGGTCGACCTTGAGCGCCGGGCTGAGGGCCGGATCGACTGACGTTCGCAGCGGCAGGTCCTTCGCGCTCGCGACGCCCGAATAGACCTGCCGCACGCTCTCGACGATGCTCGCGATCGAGGCGACCTCCGGGCGAATCTCGAGCTTGCCCGCCTCGATCTTCGAAAAGTCGAGCAGGTCGTCGATGATGCGCAGCAGCGACCTTGCCGATTCGCGCGCGCCGTTGACCGTCGCTTTCTGCTCCGGGTCGAGCTTGCCCAGGCCGAGGAGTTGCAGCAGACCCATCACGCCGTTCATGGGCGTGCGAATCTCGTGGCTCATGCTGGCGAGGAACATCGACTTGGCCTGCGTTGCCTCCTCCGCGGTCCTGCGCGCTGCGATCAGCTCGGTCACGTCGATGTTGATCCCCACCGCGCGCAGCGCCGTGCCATCCGGCCCGCGCATGATGCGGCTGATGGTCTGGAACCAGCGCACTTCGCCGTCCGGGCGCACAACGCGGAATTCGTCCACCGACACCGAATTCCCGCTCGCCTGCGCCTCGGCGACGTTGCGCGCATAACGCTCTCGGTCCTCCGGGTGCACGAGCTCGACCCGGTGCTCGACGGTTCCCCGGAAGGTCCCCGGCTCCAGGCCATAAAGGCGCTCGAGCTGCGGCGTCCAGTAGTAGCGCCCGTTGACGATGTCGAAATCGAACACGCCAACGTTGCCAGCCTCCTGTGCGAGGTCCAGGCGCTCGTTTGCCTCTCGCAGGGCCTCTTCAGCCGACTTGCGCGCCGTGATGTCCTCGTAGAGCGCCACGATGCGCCCCGCCACCTCGTCGCCCGCGAGTGGTGCTGCCGTGACGCGGCACCAGAAGCCCGAGCCGTCCTTGCGCACCATGCGGGTCTCGTACGCATGTGTGTCGCCCTGGCCGGTCGCCGAGTACACCTCGCGCCCGATGCGCTCGAACTCGTCATCGGAAGCGAACAGCACGCGCGCGATCTGCCCGTCCAGCTCGCCGGGCGCGTAGCCGAAAATGCGCTCGAAGCTCGGGCTCGCCAACTGGAAGCACCGCCGCTCGAAGACTCCGATGCCGTACGGCGAGGCGGCAAAGATGGCAGTCTGGCGCTGCAGCGCATCGGCGAGCGCCCGCTCCGCGGCCTTCAGTTTCGTGATGTCGTGCGTCCAGCTCGCGATGAGCCTTTCGCCGCCGACTTCGACGAACGAGGCGTTCATCAGGGCGGGGAAGACTTCGCCGTACTTGCGGCGGAAACTGCACTCGAAATTGAGGACCTGGCCATGTTTGCGCAGCTCGGCGATGAACGCCTCGCGTTCGGCCGGGTCGGCCCAGAACTGCCGTGCGTTCGTCTCGGCAACCTCTTCCTGCCGGTAGCCGAGAATCTCGGTCCATTGCCGGCTGACATGGCGCACCTGTCCCTCGGCGCTGGCGAGCGCGAGGCCCGACGGGCTCGTCTCATACACCGTGCGCGTAAGAGATTCGCGCTCCGCCAGGTCCGCGGTGCGCGCCGCGACCCGGGCTTCGAGCTCGCGCTTGCTGGCCTCGAGCGCGGCCCGGGCGAGCTGCCTCTCGAGCGCCGCATGGAGCATCTCCGCCAGGGAGTCGATCAGCGCCCGCTCCTCGGCGAGGAACGGCCCCTCGACGGCGGCGATGTGCGCCTCCAGGTACACCACCTCGATCGTGCCGCTCCGGCCGTCGCTGGTCGTGAAGCCGGCCGACTGCTTCCACGGCGCGTCCCGCCAGCGCGGCGTGCGCGCGATGAGGTCGCCGTAGCGAATACGCGCCTCGCAGTTCTCCGGGAATTGCCACGCCGGCGGCAGCAACGCGACGAAGTGCTCGAGCAGCGCCTGGTCGATCGGCTGGTCGGTTTGCAGCAGCCGGGCCGTCTGGTGCAGAGCGGTCAACTCCTTGACGCGCTCCTTAAGGTTCGAGGTCGCTTCGAGCAGCAGCGAGCGCATGCGCTCCTGCGCTGATACAAGGCTCGCAAGCTCGCGCGTCCCCGCGTCGATGCGCACCGGTGCGTCGAGTTGCAGGGCACCGATGCGGTCGCTCTCCGACACCAGCGCGTCGATGATCTCCGCGAAGCGCCGCGAAAAGCGGCGACCGACGAAAAACGCGGCGCCGAGCACCGCGGCCATCATTGCCCCGATCGCCAGCGCGTCCCAGACCGAGCCGAGCGCGAAGTCGCGGCGGGGCGCGACTGCCGCGACCAGCAGCGTCTCGTTGCGCAAACGCAGCTCGTGGAAATGCCCGACCCAGGGTCTGCCGCTGGCGGCGGAGAATGAGACCGTGCCGGCAGGCCGGCCCTCCGCGTTCCACGTCAAGAGCGCCGCGTCGAGCATTTCGAAACCGGCCTCGCGCGGCGTCTTCAGCAAACGCGCGCGGATGTCCTCATCGGAGGTGACCCGCGGGTGGCGCGGCACGCCGAGAACGCGGCCATCGTCCGACAGGATCGCGGCGCGCCCGCGCCTGGCGACGGTGATGTGGGAGGTGGCCTTCGACAGGTCGTAAAGCAGCAAGTCCACCGCGACGACGGTCCTTGCGCCGGTATCGGGTTGCGTCCAGCGGGTCGCCACGGTATAGCCCGCCTCCTTCCGGTGGGAGTGCTCGTAAGGCGCCGTCCAGAAGATCCCGCCATCCGACGGCAGGGCGAGGGCGCCCTTGAACCAGGGCCGCGTGCGCGCGTCGAAGTACTGCTCCACCCACTCTTCGCTCGCAAAGCTGGCGTCGTCGTTCAGGTGGATCCAGTGCTGGCGGCCGCCCCAGTCCGCGACGTCGCACAGCCGCAGCAGCCAACTGCCGTGCGGCTCGCGCCCGAACAGCAGCGCGCGTCCCTTCTGGTCGGCGAACGAGATCACCGAATCCTGCGACTGTGCGCGCAACACGGGGATCAGCAGGCGTCCGACTTCCTGCGTGCTGCCGACGCTGGCCACGCCGCTGCGCGACCAGTCGACCAGCAGCGCGAGCAGCTGTTCCTTCTCGGCGATCAGGGACCCTACGCGGCCTTCGACTTCCTGCGCCGCGCGCGCCATCTCGGAGCGCGCCAGCTGCTCCTGCGTCGGGCGCACGATGACGAAATAGGCCGCGGCGGAAAAGGCCGCGAAAGATATCACCGTGATGCCGACGATCCGCGCCAGCAGGTAGCGCCGGATCGACGGCAGCGTTTTGGGCGCGTCGGATCGATCTGTCACCGGTGAGATCCCCGGCTCCGAGTCTACTCCGCCGCGTTAGCCTCGATGGGTGCGCCCGGAGGCGACAAGCGGTCCGCACTTGACATGCAAGTCAATGCTTGCCTATTATTCCTGCCCATGATCGCTTGTCTGTAGCTGTCCATGGCCGAACGCCTCGATGAAACCGACTTGCCGTTCAAGGCCCTTGCCGATCCCAGCCGGCGCAAGCTGCTCGACCTGCTGCACGCAAGCGACGGCCGCACCCTCAACGACCTGTGCGAGCACCTGGACATGACGCGCCAGGGCGTGACGCAGCACCTGGACGTGCTGGAGGCGGCGAACCTGGTCGCCACCGTGTGGCGCGGCCGGGAGAAGCTGCACTTTCTCAATCCGGTGCCGCTGCAGCAGATCTACGAGCGCTGGATTGCCAAGTTCGAAAAGCCGCGCCTCAAGGCGCTCTCGGATTTGAAACGACGACTGGAGAAAACCCATGGCTAGATCGACCTTTGTGTACGTGACCTACATTCGCACCACGCCCGAGAGGCTGTGGTCGGCGCTGATGGACGTGGAGTTCCAGAAGCAGTACTGGTTCGGCATGCATTGCGAAAGCCCGTGGACGGCGGGATCCTCGTGGAAACTGGTGTCCGGCGACGGTCAGATCCTCGACGCCGGCGCGATCGTCGAGGCCGTGCCGCTGCGGCGCCTGGTGATCCGCTGGCAGCACCAGAACAAGCCCGAACTCAAGGCCGAAGGCGACTCGCTATGCACGATGGAGCTGGAGCCCACCGGACCGGCGGTCAAGCTCTCCGTCACCCACACGGTCGAGCGCGAACCGTCGAAGTTCATCGAGGCCGTGTCCGGCGGCTGGCCGAAG
>JBOIFE010000303.1:0-29616 GCA_050741015.1 Burkholderiales bacterium
CTGTAGAGCAGCGTCACGCGACCGCGCGCCGCGGCTTCGAGGATCGGCTTCCAGGCGGCAGGGCTTGCATCGAGCTCGGCGCGGTAGCGCCGGCGAAACTCCGCCCAGCGCTCCGGCCGGTGGCCGAACCACTGGCGCAACCGCGAACTCGGGGCCACTTCCTTGGTCCAGGCGTCGGCGGCAAGTGCCTCCTTCTCCACCCCCCGCGGCCGGAGGCGGTCCACCAGGATCCGGCGCCCGTCGGCGCGCAGGGGTGCTTCGTAGGCGCGCTTGATCAGTATCATGGCGAGAGTTCTCTCATCGTCGAGCGTTCCGGCGCCGGCTTCGAATCGAGCAGCCGAGGCGGCGCGGCGCCGCGATCGGGAGACTACGTCTACGTGGACTGGGGGCCGGAATTCGCCGCGCAGCATGGCTTGACCTACCCCGATCGATCCAACCCCGGGACGCACGTCAATCTCGGCCCGCTCGGCCTGCAATATGTCCTGCGCGTGGGCGGCACCGGCTACTTCAGGCGGCAGGCGGTTATTCCCTACCTGCGCAGCGGACGATTGCGACTGGTCCGGGGCGCACCCGAGTTCCTGTATCCGGTTTACGCGGTCTACCCGGACAGCGCGGACGCCAAGGTCCTTGCGCCGGCGCTTTCCGGATTGCGGCATGTCGCCAAGCTCTTGCAGGAGGGCGCGGCGAGGTCCGGGACGCGCTAGCCATACTCGACGGTGCGCCGGACTGAGCCAATGGAATCGAATCGCGGCCGGCCAGCCTGGCTCGGCCTTTGGGAACTGACTGCGTGTACCATTTCAGCGTGAACGCCGCCGCGAAGCCTGCATGAGCGCCAGGCAGTCCTCCGCCACGGCGCCCGCGGCGCGCACCGAGGCGTGGGCCCCGGGAAGCTGCGCCGGGGAGGCGCGCGCCCTGGGCGGGTTCCTGCGTACGCTGGAGCTGCCTGCCGCCGATGCCGGAGCGCACGCGGACGCGTTCGGGCGGCTGCGCGCCGGGGACCTGCAGGCGATCGTGCTGCACGGCGTCTACCCGCAAGCGGCGCTGTCGCGCGCCGTGGACCGGCTGGAACGCAACGAGCCCGGCTTCCTGCAGACCTGGTTCCCGGAAAGGTTCCGCGCCTGGTTCTACGGCCGCAACCTCAATCTCGCCGACCCCGCGCTACCCGGCTATTTCGACGAGGCCGCGCGCTTCCAGGCGCAGCTCGAGACCTTGTTCGCGCCTTTGCCCGGCATCGAGAGCCACGTCGGCCGCCTGCTCGCGTGCCTCGACCGCAGCCGCCCGTTCGTGGCCGCCCCGGGCCCAGAGGCCGGCGCGCGCTACATGTTCACGACGCTGCGTGCGCACACGGAAGGCGGCTTCATCCCGGCGCATTTCGACAACGAGCAGCGCCTGCGCGAATCCTTCGGGCACTTGCGCGGCCTGGTCGAGCTGCACACGACGTCCTTCGTGCTCGCGCTGAGCATGGCCGAGGCCGGCGGGGCGCTGGAGGTGTTCGACCTGAGCGTCGCGCCCGAGGAGGCGCGCCTGATCAGCGACGATCGCGCGCGCGACAAGCCCGACATCACGCAACTGGCCAGCGTCAGCTTCCGGCTGCCCCCGGGGACGCTGATCGTGCTGGATTCCGGGCGCCTGCTGCACCGCCTCACCCCGGTCGCGGGCGCGGGCAAGCGCTGGACCGCCTGCAGCTTCATGGCGCTCGCACGCGGCGGCGCCGCGACCTACTGCTGGGGATGAACATGGCCGCGGCCGTCCCGCCGTATTTCGACCGCCTGATCGAGGGCGTGCGGCGTGGCGAAGCGAGCCGCTGGGCGCACCTCGGCCATTGGGACGAGCCGCCCGCCGCCGCGGGGCGCGCCGAATTCCACCGCGCCCAGGAGCGACTCGACGCGGTGCTGCTCGGCATGGCTTCGCTCGGCGACGGCCTGCGCGTGCTCGACGTCGGCTGCGGGTTCGGTGCGAGCCTCGAGGCGATCAACCGCGCCTTCGCCGACATGCAAATGTGCGGCGTCAACGTCGACCCTCGCCAGCTCGAATTCTGCCGCGCCCTCGAAGCACGCGGCAGCAACCGCTTCGACTGGCGCGTGGCCGACGCCTGCGCCCTGCCGTTTGCCGATGCAAGCTTCGACCGGGTGCTGTGCATCGAGGCCATGTTCCACTTCTCGTCGCGCGGCGCTTTCTTCGCCGAAGCGGCGCGCGTCCTCGCGCCCGGCGGCCTCCTGGTCGGCTCCGACATCCTCCTGCAACAGCCGGATCCTGAGGCGCTGGCCGCCATCCGTGACGGCTTCGGGCCCTGGCCCGAGAGCGACGCCGAGCATCGAGCGCTGGCAGCGGCCGCCGGGCTGCGCTGCGAGTCGATCGTCGACGCCACGCAGGCCACGCTTCCGAGCCACCGCTACACCACGCCGTCGGCGCCCGCCGCGCACCCCGACGCCATGGTGCGCGCCGCCCTGGCGCTGCGCGCGCTGCATGAGCGCGGCAATCTTCGCTACCTCTACCTTCGCTGCGCCAAGCCCGCATGAGCGCCCAACGCATCGCGCTGCTCTGCATGACGCCGAAGCCCGATACCAACGAGCACGGCGGCATGGAGATGCCGAGTTACGGCGTGCATCGCATCCTCGCGGCGCTGGTCGCCGACCCTGAGCTACGCAGCGCCAAGGTGGCCGTGATCGACGGCGAGCGCCCCGACGTCGACGCCTACGTCGAGGCGGTCGAGCGCTTCGAGCCGGACCTGATCGGCATGTCGATCTACGTCTGGTCCACGCCGTGCATGGTCGAGGTCGCGCGCCGCATCAAGGCGCGCCGGCCGGAATGCTGCATCGTGTTCGGCGGGCCGTCGGCGCGCACCGCGCTATTCGACCTCAAGCCCTACGCGCCCGCGCGGCGCTACCTCGATGCGATCGTCGCGAGCGATGGCGAGGACACGTTCCGCGACATCGCGCGCCTGCCGGAGCGCTCGCGCCAGGCGCTCGAATCGGTGGCCGGGCTCGACCTGCCGCTGCCGATGGGCTGGTGGCGCACCGCGCACCGCGAGATGCGCGACGAGCTCGACGCGATCGCCTCGCCTTACCAGATCGGCGTGATGCGGCCGCGCTCGGTCGCCTACCTCGAGACTTTTCGCGGCTGCCCGTTTTCCTGCGCCTTTTGCGAGTGGGGCTCGGAGACCAACGCCAAGGCGGTGTTCTCGGCCGATTACATCGCGCGCGAGCTGGAGGCCTACCGGCGCTATCAGCCCGCCGCGGTGTTCCTGGTCGACGCCGGCCTCAACCTGAACCACCGCGCGTTCCGCAACCTGGCCGAGGCCGAGAAGCGCGTCGGGTTCTTCCGCGACGTGACGCTGTGGAGCGAACTCTATCCTTCGCTGGTGCGCGAGGAGCACCTCGAATTCCTGACCTCCGTTCGCGCCGGCTACCTCGGCATCGGGCTGCAATCGACCGATCCCGTCGTGCTGAAGGACCTCGGCCGCCCGTTCGACCAGCGGCGTCTGGAGACCGTGGTGCGACAGGTGTCCAAGGTGGCGAGCGCGGAGCTGCAGATCATCTTCGGCCTGCCGGGCGACTCGCCGGCGGGTTTTCGCCGCACGCTGGAGATGGCGCGCGAGCTGCCGGTGAGCGTGCGCGCCTACGGTTGCCTCGTCCTGCCCGACGCCTTGATGACGCGCAGCAAGCCGCAGTGGAACGTGCGCTACGACCCGGTCAGCCTGCGCATGACCTCGTGCCTCGGCTGGAGCGAGGAGGACCTGGCAGAGATGCGCGAGTGGATCACGGGCGCGGTGGCGAGCGCCGGCGGCACTTCCGGGGACTATTGGTGGTGGTTCCCGCGGCGCGCGTAGCGCTGCTGCGCGGCCGCGGCGCTGCGCCTCGCCGGGGGCGGCGCGTGGCGCTGCTCGCGCGTTATCCCGACCGCGATCCGGCGCTGCCGCAATTCATTCCCAACCACGGCCTGCGCATGGTCGAGGCGATGCTGCGCGCGTCCCGGCTCGACGGCCTGGAGCTCAAGGTCTGGGACTTGACCGCGGGCTCGGTCGACGAGCTCGCCCGCGAGGTCATCGCCTACGACCCGGACGTGGTCGGCGTTTCGGCCTATCTCTGGTCCTTTCCCTACTTCGTCGAGGTGGCGCGAGTCCTGAAGGAAGACGACCCGCGCCGGTTGATCGTCTTCGGCGGGCCCTCGGCGCGGCCCAGCATGTTCAGCCTCGCCCCCTACCGCGGCGCCTCGCAGTGGATCGACGCCCTGGTGATCAACGAGGGCGAGCACGCGTTTCGCGAAATCGTGGCATTGGACGAGCGCGGTCCGACGCAACTGCGCGCGCTGCCGGGCCTCGCCGTGCCCGCCGACTCGGGCTGGTTCGAGACCGCGGCGCGTCCGCTGGGCGACCTGAACGAGCTGCCTTCGCCCTACGGCATGGACCTTTCGCCGCACGGCGGCCTCGGCGTGCTGCAGACCTACCGCGGCTGCCCCTTCACCTGCTCGTTCTGCGAATGGGGCACGCTCGAGTCGCCCAAGCGCGTGCGCGAGGTGGACGAGCTGTGCCGCGAGTTCGAGGGCATGGCGCGGCACGGCGTGATGGGCGCGCTCGAGGTGGACGCGGGGCTGAACCTCAACCAGCACGCCTTCCGCAACCTGCGCGAGGCCGCCGAGCGCACCGGCTTCTTCCGCGAGCGGCACTTCATCTGCGAGCTGTACCCGGCAAAGGTTCGCCAGGAGCACATCGACTTCCTCTCCGGCGTGCACCGCCCGATGGTCGGCGTGGGGCTGCAATCCTTCGACAACAAGGTCCTCGCCCACGTCGAGCGCTCGTACGACGAGGCGCGTTTCGAGGACACGCTCGGCCAGCTGAAGGCGGTGGCCGGCGTGGCCGTGGAAATCATCCTCGGCCTGCCGGGCGACACGCCGCAGAATTTCCGCGCCAGCTTCGAGCGCGCGCGGAGCCTGGGCTGCGCGCTGCGCGTCTACCACTGCGTGGTGCTGCCCTCGGCGCTGATGGTGCGCGCACCCCCGCACTACGCAATGGACTTCGACCAGGTCACGCTGAAGATGCGATCCTGCCTGGGCTGGCCCGAGGCCGAGCTCACGGCCGCCGCCGAGTACGTCGCCGCGGAGGCGAGGCGCGAGAACGGCCGCTGCGGCGAGTTCTTCTGGGTGTTTCCGGCCCGGCGGACAGCCGCGCGCCACTAACGGCGCGGCGTCACTCAGGCCACGGGCACGTCGCGCGGCCGCGCCAATCGGGCGCCCGGCCAGAGGTCGTGGCGCGCGCGCCGGTACTGCGGCGGGAGATCGAGCTTCACGCCGAAGCGCTCGGCGGCATGCCAGACCCAGCGCGGGTCGTCGAGCATCCCGCGCGCGAGCGCCACCATGTCGGCCTCGCCCGCCTGCAGGATGTCCTCGGCCTGCTGCGGCTCCGCGATCATGCCGACGGCCATGACGGGAAGCGCCGCGCCCTTGCGCACGGCTCCGGCGAGGCCGACCTGGTAGCCGGGCTCCACCTTGATCTTCTGCTGTGGCACCGCGCCGCCGCTCGAAACGCAAACATAGTCGAAGCCGACCTGCTTCAGCGCCTTCGCGTAGGCGGCCGCATCCGCGGCCTCGAATCCGCCCGGCGCCCAGTCGCTCGCCGTGATGCGCGCGCCCAGCGCGCGCTCCTGCGGCCAGGTCTCGCGCAGCGCGCGCGCGATCTCGAGCGGTGCGCGCATGCGGTTCTCGAGGCTGCCGCCGTAGGCGTCGGTGCGCTTGTTGCAGTTCGGCGAGAGGAACTGGTGCAGCAGGTAGCCGTGCGCGGAGTGCATCTCGACGAGGTCGAGTCCGATGCGCTTCGCGCGCTGCGCAGCGGCCGCAAAGGCATCGACCACCGCGCGGATGTCCGCCGGCGAGAGCTCGCGCGGCGAGTGCCAGTCCGCGTCGTAGGGTAGCGCCGAGGGCGCGACCGTCTGCCAGGGCGACTCGCCCGGCCCCAGCGCCTTGCCGCCGGCCCAGGGCACCTGGGCCGAGCCCTTGCGGCCAGCGTGCCCGATCTGCACGCCGATCGGCGATTTCGCGATGCCGCGGTAAACCTCCACTGCGCGCCTCATCGCCGCCTCGTTCGCGTCGTGGTACAGGCCCGTGCAGCCGTGCGAGATGCGGCCCTCGCGCGTGACGCCGGTGGCCTCGATGATCATGAGCCCGGCGCCGGAGCACGCGAGGCTGCCCAGGTGCACCAGGTGCCAGTCGGTCATCGCGCCGTCTACCGCGCTGTACTGGCACATCGGCGACACGACGACGCGGTTCGCCAGCGTGATGCCGCCCAATTGCAGCGGCGTAAAGAGCTTCGCAGTCATCAGGGTTTCCTCATGCTGATATTCTGCGGCATTCGAGGAGGGACTGCATGGACACTTCCGCAAAAGGCCGGCGCGTGCTCGTCACCGCCGGCGCCGGGGGGATCGGGCTCGCGATCGCCCGCACGTTTCGCGACGCGGGCGCCCGCGTCTTCGCCTGCGACATCGATGACGCGGCGCTAGTCGCACTGGACAAGGACATCGGCCGCACGAAGGCCGATGTCTCGAGCCGGACGGACGTCGACCGCCTGTTCGCGGAGGCGCACAAGGCGCTCGGCGGCCTCGACGTCCTCGTCAACAACGCCGGCATCGCCGGTCCCACGGGCAGGGTGGAGGACATCGCCCCCGAGGACTGGGACCGCTGCATCGCGATCGACCTCACCGGCATGTTCAACTGCACGCGCAAGGGGATGCCGCTACTCAAGGCCGCGGGCGGCGGCAGCATCGTCAACCTTTCCTCCGCCGCGGGCCGCCACGGCTTTCCGATGCGCTCGCCCTACTCCGCCGCCAAGTGGGGCGTGGTCGGGTTCACCAAGAGCATCGCGGTCGAGGCGGGCCCCGACAAGGTGCGCTGCAACGCGATCCTGCCGGGCCTCGTCGAAGGCGAGCGCATCGAGCGCGTGATCGGCGCCAAGGCGAAGGCGCTCGGCATGAGCCACGAGGCCTTCCGCGCGCAACTCCTCGCCACTACGAGCCTGCTCTCGACGGTCACGGCGCAGAACATCGCCGACATGGCGCTCTTCCTCTGCACCGAAGCGGGCAGCCGCATCACCGGGCAGGCGATCCCCGTGGACGGCGACGTCCGCTATCTCGTCTAGGAGGAACGCATGGCCGCAGCGCAAGGCAAAGTCATCATCACCTGTGCGGTGACGGGGTCCATTCACACGCCGAGCATGTCGCCGCACCTGCCGGTAACGCCGGCCGAGATCGCGAAGGCCGGCATCGGCGCGGCGCAGGCCGGCGCCGCGATCGTGCACCTGCACGCGCGGAACCCGAAGGACGGCAGCCCCTCGCAGGATCCGGCGCTATTCCACGAGTTCCTGCCGCAGATCGCAGTCGCTTCCGACGTCGTCATCAACATCACCACGGGCGGCGCGGCGACGATGACGGTGGAGGAGCGCCTGCAGCCCGCGCTGCAGTTGAAGCCCGAGGTCGCCTCGCTCAACATGGGCTCGATGAACTTCGGCCTCTACGAGATGCTCGGGCGCTACAAGGAGTTCAAGCACGACTGGGAGAAGCCCTACCTCGCGAGCTCCGACGAGCGCATCTTCAAGAACACGTTCAGGGACATCGCCTACATCCTGCAGTCGTGCAGCGCGAACGGCACGCGCTTCGAGGTCGAGTGCTACGACATCGGGCACCTCTACACCGCGGCGCACTTCCTCGAGCGCGGGCTGATCAAGCCGCCGATGCTGATCCAGTCGGTGTTCGGAATCCGCGGCGGCATCGGCGCGCACCCCGAGGACGTGATGCACATGAAGCGGACCGCGGATCGCCTGTTCGGCGACGCCTACTTCTGGTCGGTGCTCGGTGCGGGCCGCAACCAGATGCCGGTCGCGGCCATGGCCGCCGTGATGGGCGGCAACGTGCGCGTGGGGCTCGAAGACAGCCTCTGGCTCGGTCGCGGGCAGCTTGCCAAGTCCAACGCCGAGCAGGTCGCGAAGGCGAAGCGCATGCTCGAGGAGCTGGGGCTCGCGGTCGCCTCGCCGAACGAGGCGCGCGAGATGCTCAAGCTCAAGGGCGCGAGCAACGTGAACTTCTAGGAGGCGCCGGGCGCCGCTAGTGCAATCCCGCCAGATAGTTCGCAAGGTTCCGGATATCGTCGGCGGACAGCGTGTTGGCGACGCTCGTCATGCTGCCGGCGTCGTTGGTGCGCCGGCGGGCCTTGAAATCCTCGAGCTGCTTGACGATGTATTCGTAATGCTGCCCGGCCACCCGCGGAATCTCGTTCTGCCCCAGGAACCCGCCGAGGTGGCACATGGTGCAAAGCGTCTCCTTGGCCTTGGCCTCGCCCCTGGCCGCCTTGGCCATGTCGGAATCGAACGGCGTCGGCAGCGGCTTTTGCGCGGCGAAGAAAGCCGCCAGGTCGAACATGTCCTCACGCGACAGCTTGGCCGCGACCAGGTCCATGCTGGGGTCCTTGCGGCGCCCCTCCTTGAAGTCCTTCAGCTCGAGGTAGAGATAGCGCGCGGTCTGTCCGGCGAGTATCGGGAACTGGACGACGGTCGAGTTGCCACCGACGCCGTGGCAAGGAACGCAGGCCTCCGCCTTGCGTGCCCCGGCGTCGACATCCTGGCCGCTCGCGCGCCCGCCCGCAAGCGTCCACAGCAGCACCCCGCAAAACCAGATCGCGCCGAGCCGCAATTCGACTTCCCTCGCAAAAAAGAACGAGGCCGCCCGCGGGCGGCCTCGCCATGCTACTGCGCCTCGTTCAGAGCGCGAAGACGAAAACGCTGTTGCCGCGCTTGAAGTCCAGCTGCGTATTGCCGCCGCAGCCCATCGCGATGTACTGCTTGCCCCCGACCATGTAGGACACGGGCATCGCGTTCGCGCCGGCGCCGCAGTTGAAGCTCCAGAGCTTCTTGCCGGTCTTCGCGTCGAGGGCGTCGAAGCTGCCGTCGCCCTCGCCGAAGAAGTACAGCCCGCCCGCCGTCACCAGTCCGCCGCCGATGAGCGGTTGCGCGGTGTCGTGCTTCCAGACCACCTTGCCCGTGTCGACGCTCACCGCCGCAACGCGGCCCCACTGTTTCTCGGCCGGAATGGTTTTGAACGCCCCGCCGAGCCAGAGCTTCCCGCCCGGGTAGGGCGAGGCCTCGACGTGGTACGTCATGGGCTGGTGCAGGTTCAGCGCGTAGACCAGCCGGGTCTTCGGGCTGAACGCCATCGGCGACCATTCCACTCCGCCATTGGCCCCGGGCAGCATGCGCGAGCCCCCCGGGGTCGGCAGCACCCACATGTTCTCCTGCGGGATCATCGCCTGCGAGAACCGGATCAGCGCTCCGCTCGCGCGGTTGTGCACGTACACGTGGCCGGTCTTGCCGCCATGGATCACGGCCGGGACCATCTTGCCCGACTTATCCTTGACGTCGATCAGCATCGTGTTGCTGACGGCATCGAGGTCCCACACGTCATGCGGGACGTACTGCGAGTGCCACTTGTAGGTCCCCTTGTCCAGGTCAACCGCCACAATCGAGTCGGTGTACAGGTCGTCCCCGGGCCGGATAGCGCCATACAGGTCGGGCGACGGATTGCCGACCACGAAGTAGATGGTTCGGGTCTTCAGGTCCACCGACGGGTTCATCCACACGCCGCCCCCCAGCGTCTGGTAGAAAGAGCTGTCCTTCGCGAACGCCGCCTTTTCCGCGTCGATATCGCGGTGCAGGTCGCGGCCCGTCGCGTCCTTGGTCGCCCACACGCCCTCGTTGCCCTGCTCGGGGATGGTGTAGAAGGTCCACAGCAGCTTGCCGTCGGCCGCGTCATAGGCCTTGACGAAACCGCGGATCCCGTACTCGCCGCCGTTGGTTCCGATCAGCACCTTGCCGTCGACGACCGTCGGCGCCATCGTCTCGCTGTAGCCCTTGTCCGGATCGGCGATCTGCGTTTCCCACAGCACCGCGCCGGTCTTGGCGTCGAGCGATACCAGCTTCGCGTCGAGCGTGCCGAGGAACAGGGCGCCGCCGGAAATCGCGACGCCGCGGTTGTTCGGGCCGCAGCAGTACGTCGTTACCGGACCCATCTTGTGCTTGTAGTGCCAGAGCTCCCGCCCCGTCGCGGCATCTGCCGCGTACACATGATCGAACGAGGTGGTCAGGTACATGACGCCGTCGACGACGATCGGCGCCGTCTCCATCGATTCCACCACCTCGGTCTGGAAGACGAACGCCGGCTTCAGCTTTTTCACGTTGCCGGTGTTGATCTGCGACCCGGGGTAGTAGCGCGTCTGGTCGTAGCCGCCGTTGGTCTGCAGCCAGTTCTTGTCCTGCTTGTCGGAGCCGTTGAGCATCTTCTGGCTGACGTTGACGTGCTTGATCGCGCTGGTACCGGGCCCCGCCTTCTGGCCCGAAATCTCCTCCGCGCCCGCCACGCCCGCCGTCGCCATCACGGCGAGCGCCGCGGCTACCGCAATCGAAAGCGTTTCACGTTCCGTGGACATTGCCGTCTCCCTCGTCTTGAGTTCGGAATTCATATCGAACACTTCGGATTTGTTACTCTTACTCTATACCAAACGTCAGCGCCGAAGAATCGTGATACTGAAAAGAGCAGGACTCGTTCTGCAGTGCAGCATCGCCGGGCTGCTCCTGGTGGCGGGCAGCGCCTGGGGCCAGGCGGGGCCCCAGAGCGCGAGCCTCAACATGCAGTTGCTGTTGGCGGCGCGCAACGGCAGCGCGGCCTCGGTCGCGGCGCTGCTCGCGCAGGGCGCGAATCCCGATTCGCGCAACCGTGTCGGCGACACGCCGCTGAATACGGCCGCCCGGACCGGCCAGGCAGAAATCGCGCGCCTGATGATCGAGCACGGCGCGGATGTCAACCTGCAGAATGCCGCGAAGGTATCGCCGCTGATGAGCGCCGCCTACCATGGGCACGCCCAGATCCTGCGCATGCTGCTCGCGCGCAAGGCCGATCCGACGCGGGTCGACCAGGTCATGAAGACCGCCGCCATCTATGCCGCGGGCGAGGGACAGGCGGAATGCCTGGCTGCGCTGCTGGATGCCGGCATCGATGTCAACGCTGCGTATCACAACGAGCTGACTGCGCTCATGTGGGCGGCAGGATATGGCCGGTCGGCCGCCGTGAAGATGCTGCTGGCGCGCGGAGCCGACGTGGCCAAGCGCGACAACCGCGGCAAGACCGCCCTCGCCATGGCGGTCGAAAACGGCGACCGCGAAACGATCGCCGCGCTGCGCGCCGCTGGCGCCAAGGAGTAGCCGCGGGAGATGCAAGGCCCCGCGCTCGCCTGCGACTGCCACATCCACGTCTTCGGGCCGTTCGCATGCTATCCGCTCGATGCGGCGCGCAAGTACACGCCTCCCGAGGCGCTGCTCGAAGACTACCGGCGGGTTGCCGGGAAACTCGGCACGGGACGCGTGGTGTTCGTGCAGCCGAGCGTGTATGGCATCGACAACGCCTGCCAGCGCGATGCGCTGGTTGCCATGGGCGAGCGGGCGCGCGGCGTCGCGGTGATCGATCCCTCCATCTCCGAGGACGCGCTCGGCGAGCTGGATAGCGCGGGCTTTGTCGGCGCGCGCATCAACCTGATGCGCGCCGGCGACCTCGAGTCGATGGAGGCGATCGCCGCCCGGGTGAAGCCGCTTGGCTGGCACGTGCAGCTGCATGCGCCGGGCGCGATGCTGCCCGAGCTCGCCGACCGGCTGCTGAAGCTCCGGGTGGATTTCGTTATCGACCACTTCGGCCGCGTCGATGGCGCCTTGGGCGTCGACCATCCAGCGTTCCAGGCGCTCCTGCGGCTCGTGGACTCGGGCCGCTGCTGGGTGAAATTGTCCGGTGCGTATTACCTGGACCACGGCCGGCCGCCTTATGCCAAGGCCGCGCCCTTCGCGCGCGCGCTCCTGCAGCGCCAACCGGAGCGGATGGTGTGGGCGACCAACTGGCCGCACCCGGAAGTCGCCCCGGTGCCGGAGGATCAGGGCCTGCTCGACGCGGTGCTCGACTGGGCGCCGGACGAGAAGATTCGCAACCGCGTCCTGGTGGACAATCCGGCCAGGCTCTATCGATTCCGAGGAGACTGAAGACATGCCCAAGACCGTACTCATCACCGGCGCCGGAAGCGGCTTCGGCCGCATGGCCGCCTCGATGCTCGCCCAGCGCGGGCACAAGGTGATCGCCGGCGTAGTGAACGATGCGCAGGCCGCGGAACTCAAGCAGGCCGAACCAAAGCTCGAGGTCGTCAAGCTCGACATCACCAACGCGCAAGACCTCGCGAAGATCGACGGATACGAACTCGACGTCTTCGTCGCCAACGCGGCGATCGGGCAGACCGGGCCGCTCTCGCTCATTCCGCCGGAGCGCCTGCGCGCGGTGTTCGACGTGAACGTGTTCGGCACCGTGGCGTCCGTCCAGCGCGCGGCGGCGCAGATGCGGAAGAAGCGCCGCGGCCGCATCATCGTCATGTCCTCGATCGGCGGCGTGCGCGCGGGCCTGGGCTCGGGGCCCTACACCATGACCAAGCACGCGATCCAGGCTTTCGGCACCGCGCTGCGCGTCGAACTGAAAATGTTCGGCGTCGATGTCTGCCTCATCAACCCGGGGCCTTATGCCACCGGATTCAACGATCGCATGGCGAACAACCCGGGCGACTGGTTCGACCGCAAGAAGGCGGCGCCCGAAGATGTCGCGGCCATGGACGCGCTCGTCCAACGCATCACCGTAGGGCAACTCGACCCGGTGGACGTGGCCAAGCGCTACGTCGAACTCGTGGATGCCGAGACTACCGAGCTTGTCAACTTCGTCCCGCCCGACATCGTCGAGCGGATGAGCAAGGCGATGCCGGCTAGGTAAGGCTGGCGACGTGCAGCGCAGCGGTGCGGCCGAACACCGCCCCGCGCAACACCGAGGTCGCCCCTGTGTAGACCTGGTGGTAGAGGCCCACGGTCTCGCCCGAGGCGTAAAGGCCCGCTAAGAGCTTGCCATCGTTGTCCAGCACCTGCGCGTTCGAATTCACCTTCAGCCCGCCGAAGGTGAAGCAATTGGCCGAGATGATCGGAAAGGCGCGGAACGGCGCGCGATCGATCGGCCGGCACCAGTGCGACTTCGGCGGCGAAATCCCGTTCGCCGCGCGATGATCCAGCTCGAACGGCTTGAAGGCAGGAATCTGGGGACAGGCACCGTTGAACGCTGCAACGGTCTCCAGCGTCGCCGCCGGTAACGCCAGCTTTTCGACGAGCGCCTCGAGCGTCGCCGCCTCCACGGGCGGCACCTCCGAGCGGATCGCGGTCTTCCACCGCGGAATCTCGTCCACTTTTGAATCGAAGATCACCCAGCAGATGCCGTCGGGCTGCTCGGCGATCGTGCGCGTGATCGGGTCATACCAGGCGTCGACCATGCCCGGGCCTTCGTTGACGAAGCGCTCGCCGCGCTTGTTGACGAGGATTCCATAAGGATAGATGTGCACCACGGCCTCGGGCTGGCGCGAGCGCGGGTCGACCGGCTCGGCGTGGTACGAGCCGAAGTCGCCCGCCGGCGCAGCGCCCGCCGCGAGCGCCATGCGGATGCCCTCGCCCTTGTCGTAGTAGCCGCCGCGAGCGACCGGGCGGATGTTGGCCGCATGCGCGCCGACGTAGCGCGTCATCATCTCAGGATTGCCCTGGTAGCCGCCGCTCGCAAGGAGCGTGGCCGGCGCGTGAATTTCCTCGCGCCTGCCGTCCGGATTCACGACCACCACTCCCGAGATGCTGCCGTCGGTCTTCCGAATCAAGTCCACCGCGGTCGTCCTGTACCGTACATCCGCCCCCAGCGCCCGCGCCTCCTTCATCAGCCTCTCGATGATCGCGAGCCCGCCGCCCTGCGCGGCGATGCGCGTCGTGCTCTGCGTCAGCAGGTAGATCGGCTGCGGGCCGAATTTCAATCCGAATCCCTTCAGCCAGGCGATGGTCGGCGGCACTTCGTTCGCGAAATGGGAAATCAGCTCCGGGTCGGGCAGCGCGTGCGCCTTCACGTAAGGCGGCCAGTGCGCGTACTCGCCCGCCACGGCGTCGAGCACGTTCGGGTCGAGGTTCGCGCCCGCGTTCTGCGCGAATTTCTCCTCGAAGTCGTCCGAGACCTCCGCGTCGTTCTTCATTCGCAGGTAGGCCTCGGTCCAGCGCGAGTTGCCGCCGAACTCCTCCTCCGGCGCACGCTCGAGCAGGGTCACCTTGAGCCCCGCCTGCAGCGCGGTCACCGCCGCGGACAGGCCGGCGATGCCGCAGCCGACGATGAGGAGGTCGCGTTCGCGATTCATGTGGAGGTCCCTATTTCGCTGCCAGCACGCCGTCGCCGCTGAGGTTCGCCGAGAACCCGGCGCGCCGCAAGCGCGTCGCCACCTCGGCCGGCACGTCGCGGCCGGTGGTCAGCTTGTTCGGGCTGCCGGTGTAGTGGAACATTTTCCCGCCGCGCCTCAGGACGCGATGCAGCTCGACGTAGAAGGTTTGCGAATACAGCTCGCCCGCGGTGCCGAAGCGCGGCGGGTCGTGCAGGATCGCGTCCACCGAGCCGTCCGGGATGAGGGCGATCTGTTCGGTGATGTCGGCGTTGGCCAGCGTCAGCGCGTCGCTTTCGATCGGCGACCAGGGATTGAGGCTGCGGAGCCAGATCACGTCGACGTTCTTTTCAAAGGACTGCACCCGCTTCGCGCCGGCTTGCAGGGCGCAGGCGGCGAAGTAGCCCAGGCCGCCGCAGGTGTCGAGGATCGCTTTTCCCCCGGGCCTGACCAGGCCGACCTTCTGTTCGGCGTCGGCCCAGGGCGAGACGTGCTCGGTGGGCAGCATCTTGATGCCGTCGATCTCGAAGGTCGGCGGGCCCCAGTCGGTCGGCACCAGCTTGACGAGCGAGTGGGTGAAGCGGGCGGCGGGCAGGAAATTCGACCCGTCCCAGTAGTAGACCGTCCGGTCCTTGCAGGTTTCCAGGTAGGGATAGCGCCCTCCCCGCCAGGTCCAGCCGTCGGGGCCGACTTCGACCGTCTCGGTGCTGCGATCGAGGTCGAGCGAGCATTCGGCGGTCGGCTGGTTCGCGCGCAATGCATTTTGCAGCGCGTCATGCACCTTTGCGGTCAGTAGCGGCCCGGGCATCTCCTATTCTGTATCATGCAATCGATGACGCTCAGCGCAAATCAAATCGAGCAGTACAAGCGCGAAGGTTACGTTTGCCCGGTGCCCGTGATGCCGGCTTCGGAGGCCCTCGGCCTGCGCACGCAGCTCGAGGCCTACGAGTCGAAGCAGGGCGGAAATCTCCAGGCCGCCGAGCGCAGCCGGGCGTTCCTGCTGTTCAAATGGCTGGACGACCTGATCCGCGATCCGCGCGTGGTGGACCCCGTCGAGCAGCTCATCGGCCCCGACATCCTGTGCTGGAGCACCATCTTCTGGATCAAGGACGCGGGCTCGAAGAGCTTCGTCTCGTGGCACCAGGACAACACCTACTGGGGCTTGTCTTCCCGCAACGTCGTCACCGCCTGGTTCGCGATTTCCGACGCGAGCATCGAGGCCGGGTGCATGAGCGTGCTGCCCGGGTCGCACGAGGGCAAGACGCTCGAGCACGAGGACACGTACCATCAGGACAACATGCTCACGCGCGGCCAGGCGATCAAGTCGCTGGACGAGTCGCGGGCGGCGATGATGCCGCTGAAGGCGGGCGAGATGTCGATCCACAACTATTGCCTCGCGCACGGCTCGGGGCCGAACGTGTCCGGCGACCGGCGCATCGGCGTGTCGATGCACTACATGCCGCCCGCGACCAAGCAGGTGGTGGGGACGTGGGATTGCGCGGCGCTGGTGCGCGGCGAGGATCGCTACGGGAATTTCGAGCGCACGCCGGTGCCGGCGCGAGACTTCGATCCCGAGGCCGTGGCGTTCCATGCCAGGGCGTCGGGAGCGCTGCGGGAAGTGCTTTACGCCGGCGCGGCGAAGAATCCCCAGCGCCTCTGAGGCGTCCTCAGGACGCGCGGCCGGCGAGCGTCTCGATGATCGGGCAATCGACCTGGCCGCGGCGGCGCCCGCAGCGCGCGATCAGCCCCTTCAGCGCCGTGCGCATGCGCGCGAGGTCCGCGATTCGCGACTCTACGCTCTCAAGTTTGTGCTCGGCCAGCGCGCGGGCGGCCTCGCAGCTGCGTTCGTCTTCCAGCTCGAGCAGGTTTCGTATTTCAGCCAGGACGAACCCGAGCTCCTGGGCGCGCTTGATGAATCGAAGTCTCGACACATCGGCATCGGCATAGCGCCGGGCGCCGCGCGACGGCCGCGCCGGCGAGCGCAGCAGGGCGATGCGCTGGTAGAAGCGCACTGTCTCGACATTCACGCCCGCCGCCCGGGCGAGCGAGCCGATCGTCATTGCGGCCATGGCGGCCCCCTTGACTCCGTACCAAGGTACGGAGTCTATGCTTCGCGCGTGAACTCGCCCACGCCTGAATCGTCCTCGCTCGCGGCCGGGATCCTCGCGGCCCTGGGGGCCTCGAGCTGCTGCCTGCTGCCGCTCGTGCTGGTCTCGGTCGGCATCAGCGGCGCCTGGATCGCGCAGTTGCGGGCGCTCGAGCGGTTCTTTCCGGCGTTGGTCCTCGTCGCGATCGGCGCGTTCGCGTTCGCCTTCTACCGGCTCTACCTGCAGCCCGCGCCCTGCGAGGGCGATGCGGCCTGCGCCGATCCGCGCGTGCGCCGGCGCCAGCGCATCGCGTTCTGGGTCACGCTCGCCGCCGCGCACGCGCTCGTCCTGTCTCCCTACTATGCCGCGCATCTTCTGGGCTAGCGTTGCCGCGTTCGCGATCGGCATCGCGCATGCCGCTCAGGCGGCGCAGGTCACGCTCGACATCCCGGGCATGGACTGCGAGCTCTGTCCCATCACGGTGACGAAGGCGCTCAAGGGTGTTCCGGGCGTTGTCGACGCGCGCGCCGAGCTCTCGAGCAAGACCGCCGTCGTGACCTACGACCCGTCGAGGATCGCGCCCGCGCAGCTCGAGCGCGCGGTGACCGATGCCGGCTATCCGGCGAAGGCGCGCGCGCCGTGACCTTGGATCCGGTCCTCGAGAGCCTCCTCACCTGCCCGGACTGCCGCGCGGCGACAGCGGAACGGATGCCCACCGATGCATGCCTCTACTTCTGGCATTGCCCGCAATGCGGCACGCGGCTCAAGCCCCTTGCCGGCGACTGCTGCGTCTTCTGCAGCTACGGCAGCGTCAAGTGCCCGCCGCGGCAGGCGCAAGGGTGTTGCTGCTGAAGCGGGCGGCGGCCTTGCTCAGGCCGAGCACGTCGCTGTCGATGCCCAGGATCCCCTGGATGTCCATCGAGCCTTCCAGCATCGCTTTAACCGCGCGCAGCTAGATCTTGCGGAACTGCGCCGCCGCCGCGACACCCGCGGTCAGGCAGCTGGCGAGCTCGAAGAAGCCCTTGATGACCGTCCGGCTGTGCGTGCCGCTGACCCACTTGCTGGTCGCCTTCCAGTTGGACTTGGCGGCTTCCGGGGCCTTGCTCAGCGCTTCGCGCGCGCCGAGGAGCGCGTCGGCGTTGACGCCGTTGTTGACCTGCTTTTCTGCAGCTGCGGGCATTGCGGTTTCCCTCTTTGGGTTGGTGATGATTTGGTGAGGGAGGGAGTCTGGCGGGGGTGTGTATTGGGGGGATTTCGGAGGTGGGGGTGTTGTTGCCGGATTTTTTCCGGGGTGTCGCTGGTATGTCCTGGAGTTCATTTCGAGTGGCCAGCCCAGCGACCGTCACACGATGTAGACTTCACTGTTCAGCATTGGAGAATCACATGTCGGACCTCGTCGAAGAACTTTCACGTAGAGCCCGCGCACTGCCGCCTGAGCAGCGGGTACGCCTTGCTGAGGAGATACTCGCGACCGTACAGGAAGTGGACCCGACAGTGGAAGCCGCCTGGGACGAGGAGATCAGGATTCGAATCGCAGAGATCGACAGCGGCACTGCCACGCTCATTCCCGCTGAAGAAGTCTTCGCCGAGGTTCGCCGCCTGATTAAGTGAAACTCGTTCGGTTTCACGACGCGGCACGGCTCGAACTGCTCAACGAAGTTCAGTACTACGCCAGCATCAGCCCCACACTTGGCGAGCGTCTCGCCACCGCAGTTGAACAGGCGACCCGGCTCGCCTCCGAGTTTCCGGATACGGGTTCGCCTTACAAGTACGACACTCGACGCGTCTTCCCGAGGAAATTCCCATTTTCAGTCGTATACGTTGTTCGCGGATCTGAAGTCTATGTGCTCGCTCTCGCGCCTTTTCGTCGAAAGCCCGGCTACTGGCACGAGCGCAAGGATGAAGGCTAGGCTCGGACTGCAGGCAACAGGCGAAGATCCGCGCGTATTTGAACCAGCACGCTGGGTCGTGCAGTGGCAGAGAAACAGGTCCTAGGAATTCTCTTGGGTGCGAGCGCACTTGTGGTGGCCGCTAGCGCCTCCGCCGCGAGCTCGGTGCCCGACGACATGGTGCTCGTGCACCGAGGCACCCTCCCGATCATCCTGACCGCTCCGCACGGCGGACGACTCGCCGTTCCAGGCGTACCGATCCGAAACGTGAAGGATCCTGCGCTCATCGCGGCGTCCAAGAAGTGGGGCGGCGTCCATGACACCAGCGATTTCAATACGGACGTGCTGGCAACTCGCATTGCCGCCGGCATCGAGAAGCTCACCGGACACGCTCCGTACCTGGTCGTCGCCAAGTTCAAGCGCAAGTTCATCGACGCCAATCGCCCCGCCGAGCTCGCCTACGCTGGGCCCGCGGCGGCGCCGTACTACGATCTGTACCACCACACGATCCGCGAATTCATCGACGAGATCCGGCAGACGTATCCGGCGGGACTGTTGCTCGACATCCACGGCGAAAGCAAGGATGCGAGCATGCTCATGCGCGGGACGTCCAACGGCCAGACCGTGACGCTGCTCGTACGGCGCGCGGGTGCGGAGTCGATCACCGGGCACGAGGGCCTGTTCGGCCAGCTCGAGGCGCAGGGATTCAAGGTCTTCCCCCCCAACAACCTGCCGGTCGGGCAAGGGACCGAGAACGGCGGGTACAACGGCGGCTACACCACGCGGACCTACGGCAGCCAGAACGCCGACGGCATCGACGCGGTGCAGCTCGAGTTCGGAATGAACTACCGGAAGAAGGACCAGGTAGACAGGAGCGCGGACGAGGCCGCGCGGGCGATCGTCGCGTTCTACAAGGCCTATCTGGAGCATGCGGCGAGCAACCAGCGATAGCGTCTTCTGGGATCGCTACGTTGCGCAGCTCCCGGCGGATCACCGCCACCGCTCGATCAAGCCCGATGCCTTTGCCTTTGGTGGCTCCGGCTCGCTCGCGGATGAGCTGGCTCAACTCGTTCTGAGTGGCAGAAAGAGGGCGACAACCAGCCTCGCTGTGGAGTTCACTTCCATGAACGAGGCCCTTCCCCGGGTAGGCGATGTGAGCATCATCCTCGATGGCGGACACAAACCGGTGGCTATCATTGAACGCACCGCCGTCGAAACCCTCCCCTTCGAATCCGTTGTGGCTTCGTATGCCGCGGTCGAAGGTGAAGGCGATGGCAGCCTCACCTACTGGCGCTCCGCGCACATCGAGTACTTCGAAGGCGTCTGCCGCAAGCTTGGCGGTTCATTCACCAGCAAGACTCCTGTAATCTGCCAACGGTTCAGGCTCGTGTGGCCTGCCAACCCCTAGTCTTCTGCGGAGGAACTCCATGACCATTACCGGCCTTCTCATCTTCCTGCTGATCGGCGCCATCGCCGGATGGCTTGCGGGCCAGATCATGAAAGGCAAGGGCTTCGGCCTCGTCGGCAACATCCTCGTCGGCATCGTCGGCGCCGTGATCGGCGGCGTCGTGTTCAGCCTGCTCGGCCTCTCGGCCACCGGCCTGATCGGCTCGATCGTGATGGCGACTGCGGGCGCGGCGCTGCTGCTCTTCGTGGTTGGCCTCGTCAAGAAGGGCTGACCGTCGATCGACCCGAGCAATGCCCAGCCCCATCCTCATCCGCCCGATCCAGCAAGCCGACCGTGCCGCCTGGGAGCCCCTTTGGGATGGATACAACGCCTTCTACGGAAGAGAGGGCGAAACTGCCTTGCCACCGGAGATCACGCAGGCGACCTGGCAACGCTTCTTCGATCCGAACGAGCCTGTCTTCGCGTTGGTTGCCACAGTACAAGGCAAGTTGGCTGGCCTCACTCACTACCTGTATCACCGAAGCACGACGCGGCTCGAGCTCACTTGCTACCTGCAGGACCTGTTCACGGATCCGGCGCTACGAGGCCAAGGCGTGGGAAGGGCCCTGATCCAGGGTGTTTACGACGCGGCGAAAGCTGCCGGCATCAAGCGGGTGTACTGGCAAACGCACGAGACCAACGCTGCGGGACGCTTGCTGTATGACAAGGTGGCCAGGCATCTGGGCTTCATTGTGTATGCGCACGACGTCTAGAGTGGAGAACGAACATGATCCCCAAGAACACGATCTGTCTCTGGTACGACGGCACCGCCCTGGACGCCGCGAAGTTCTACGCCAGGACCTTCCCGGACAGCGCGGTAGGAGCGATCCACCGCGCGCCCGGAAACTATCCCTCGGGCAAGCAAGGCGACGTCCTGACGGTGGAGTTCACCGTGATCGGCATCCCTTGCCTCGGCCTGAACGGGGGGCCCGCGTTCAAGCACAGCGAGGCCTTTTCGTTCCAGGTTGCGACCGACGACCAGGCTGAAACCGACCGCTTGTGGAATGCGGTCGTGGGCAACGGCGGGCAGGCGAGCGCCTGCGGATGGTGCAGGGACAAGTGGGGCCTGTCCTGGCAGATCACGCCGCGCGCGCTCACTGCCGCGATCGTCGATCCCGATCGTGCCGCAGCCAAGCGCGCTTTCGAGGCCATGATGGAGATGGGGAAGATCGACATCGCAGCGATCGAAGCAGCGCGGCGCGGCTGACAAGGACCTGCCCACTACCGCCCTCGCCCTCCGCTCACAAACTCCATCGCGGTTCGAAACAGCTCCAGATCCTTTTCATACTCGCTCGCTTCGGCGCGCTCGATCTGGATCCACTCCTTCGATACCACCGAGCCGCCCGGCTGGAAAGGAAACACGTTGTCCCGCGAGAATTGCAGCTCGGTCGCGGTGGCGGCGGGCAGGCGCAAGCCGACGCCCTTGCCGCTGATGCAGGCGAACATGCGGTCGCCGATGAAATAGGCGTCGAGCTGGTTCAGTTTTTTCGACACGACGCCCGGCAGCTTGAGCAGCACGGCGTCGATCTGTTCCTTGCGGTCCACCTACGCCACCCATTCCGACACCGGCGCCCTTGCCTCCTGCAACGGCTGGCAAACCACATCGACCAGCGTTGGCCCATCAAAAGCCACCGCCTCCTTCAACACTCCACCCAGCTTCATCGGATCCTCCGCCGTCCAGCTCTTAACTCCAAACGCCTCCGCCACCTTCGCGTGGTCGGTGACGCCGAAGTCCACTGAGAAATATCGCTGCCCGTAGCCTGTCTTCTGCCCGGCCTTGATCCAGCCATAGACAGCGTTGCGGATGACGACCAGGGTGATCGGCAGCTTATATCGCACGAGGGTTTCGAGCTCCCCCACGCACATGCCGAATGAGCCGTCGCCCATCACCGCGACGGTCTTCACTTCCGGCCGCCCGAAGTTCGCGCCGACGGCCGCGGCGAGAGAATAACCGAGCGCGCCATGCGCGCGGTTGGAAAACAGGGTCCGTCCCGCTTTTCGAATCGGGTAGTAGGCCGACAGGTACGGGCACGGCGTCCCCGGATCCGCGACGACGATGGCGTCGGGATCCAGCACTTCCGAGAGCAGCTTCACCACGCGTTCGGGCTTGATCGGTCGGTCGCGGGACGCGGCGAGTGCGTCGAACTTCGCAATCTTCTCCGCCTTCGCCTTGGCGACGGCCGAGGCATCGAGCGGGCGGCGAAGGTCATCCATTTCCGTATTCAGCGCCTCGAGCGCGAGGCGCGCGTCCGCGACGATCGGCACGTCGACCTTGTAGTTAGCGCCGATGGTCTGCGGATCGATGTCGATGTGGATGATCTTCGCCTTCCCCGGCGCCGGATGGCGCCAGCGCTCGGTGGTGACCGATCCCGCGCGGCAGCCGACGAAGACGACGAGGTCCGCCTCATCGACGACGGCGCGCGTCTCGGGCGTGCCGCCGTTCGAGCCGACGACGCCGACCGCGAGCTCGTGGGTCTCCGCAATCACGCCCTGGCCGCTGATGGTCGTCGCGACCGGGGCCGACAACCGCACCGCGAGTTCAGCGAGTTCGGACTGCGCGCCGGAAATCACCGGCCCGCCGCCGCAGATGAAAACCGGGCGCTTCGCGGACCGAAGGAGCCTTGCGGCGAGCTGGATGTAGAACGGATCGGGCGCGACGCGCCGCGAGGGATAGGTGCCGAGCGACGGATCGCCCCAGACATCCGACTGCTCGACCGGCCCGTTTTGCACATCGAAAGGCAGCGCGATGTGCGCCGCTCCAGGCCGGCCGGTGGTCATCGCCTCGAACGCCGCGCGAAACACGCGCGGAATGTCCGCCGAGCGATCGAGCACCTCGTTCCACTTGGTGAGCGGCCGCATCAGCGACTTCTGGTCGAGCTCGGTCAGCGTGAACCGCCCGCGCGAAGACACCGACACGTCGGTGTTGATGGCCAGGACGGGAATCGACGACTCGTTCGCCTCCACAATACCCGGCAGGATGTACGTCGCGCCGCCTCCCGACGGCCCCTCGCACACACCGACCTTTCCCGTCACCCGCGCATACCCGTCCGCCATGTACGCGGCGTGCCGCTCGTCGCGCGTGAGCACGTGCCGCATGCCGTGCGGCATCGTCGCCAGAGCGTCGTACAACGGCAGGCTCGTATCCCCGCACAGCCCGAAGATCACCTCGACACCGTGCGCCTTCAGCATTTCGACCACGGCTTCCGCGCCCGTCATGCGATCATATTAGCGCGATGCCGATCGCCGACCGCCAGCGCCCGCCGCCGGGGCAGCTCTTCCTCGACCACATCGCGCACTTCGTGCCCGACCTCGACGCGGCCGGCGCGCTGATGGAGGAGCTCGGCTTCGTCGTCACGCCGGGGTCCGCCCACCGGACCCAGCGCGGACCGGCCGGCACCTCGAACCGCACCGTGATGCTCGGCTTCGGCTACCTCGAGATCCTCGCGCCCACCGCCGATACCGCCAACACTCCGGACGCGCGGCGCACGAGGAAGGCAATGCGGCGCTACCGCGGCGTGCACCTGGTGTGCTTCGGCACGCCGGCCGCCATAGAGGAGCAACTGCGGCTGCAGGCCCACGGCTTCGAGCCGCCCGAGCTGGTGCACCTCGCGCGCCCGGCGACCGGAGGCATGAAGGCGCGCTTCAACGTCGTGCGCGCCGCGCCGAAGAAGATGCCCGAGGGCCGCATCCAGTACGTAGAGCACCTCGCGCCGAAAGCGATCTGGCGTCCCGCGCTCCTCAAGCATCGCAACGGCGTGCTCGGCCTCGCCACCGCCTACGTGGTCGCGACCAACCCGGCGCGCGCCGCCGCGCGCTGGGCGCACTTCACGGGCGGGATTCCGCGCCCCGAAGGCGGGCTCGCGTCGCTCGAGACCGATCGAGGCAAGGTGCTGATAGGCACGCGGGCGCAGATGAAGCGCCTGCTCGGCGCCGCACCGCCCTCGCCCGGCATCGCCGGCTACGCCCTCGCCTTCCGCGATCCGAAGGCCTTTGCCGCTCGCTGCCGGAAAGCCGGGCTCAGGGTCAATCGCAATCTCGCCGTCCTGCTGCCGCCCGCCCTAGGCGGCGCGTGGCGCCTCGTTCGCATGGAGAAACGATGAAGACCGATCTCTGTTCCTTTTCCGCCACCGAGCTCCTCGCGGCGTACCGCGCGATGACGGTCTCGCCTGTCGAGGCGACGAAGGCCACGCTCGCGCGCATCAGGAAGCTCAACCTGGTGCTCAACTGCTTCATCCTCGTCGACGAGAAAGGCGCGCTCGCCGCGGCGAAGGCGAGCGAGGCGCGCTGGAGCAAAGGCGCGCCGCGGGGCCGGCTCGATGGCGTGCCGGTCTCGATCAAGGACCTGCTCTACACCAAGGGCTGGCCGACGCTTCGCGGCTCGAAAACCGTCGACCCGAAGGGACCCTGGAACGACGACGCGCCCGTGGTGGCGCGCCTGCGCGAGAGCGATGCGGTGTTCCTCGGCAAGACGACGACGCCCGAGTTCGGCTGGAAAGGCGTCACCGACAGCGCGCTCACCGGCATCACGCGCAATCCCTGGAACCCGAAAATGACGCCGGGCGGCTCTTCCGGCGGCGGCGCGGCCGCGGTCGCCTCCGGCATGGGTCCGCTCACCGTCGGCACCGACGGCGGCGGGTCGATTCGCATCCCCTGCGGCTTCACCGGCCTGGTCGGCCTGAAGCCGACCTTCGGGCGCGTGCCGGCATGGCCGCTCTCGCCCTTCGGCACGGTGGCGCACGTCGGCCCGATGACGCGCACGGTGGCGGATACGGCGCTGATGATGAACGTGCTGACGTTGCCCGACGCACGCGACTGGCATTCGCTGCCCTACGACGCGCGCGACTACGGCGCGGGACTGGAGGATGGCGTGCGGGGGCTGCGCATTGCCTACTCGGCCGACCTCGGCTACGCGAAGGTGGACAAGGAGATCGCGGCGCTGGTGAAAAAGGCCGCTGCCGCCTTCGAGGCCCTTGGCGCGCATGTCGAGGCGGTCGATCCGGGCTTCGAGGACGTCGGTGCGCTCTTTTCCGCGCACTGGTTCCCGGGCGCCGCGTTCGTGATCGGCAGCATTCCGGCGGCCAAGCGCGGGCTCGTCGATCCCGGGCTGCTCGAGACTGCGCGCCTGGGCGCGAAATACAGCGTGCGCGAAATCCAGGAAGCGGCACTCGCGCGCGGCGCGCTCGGCGTGCACATGGCGAAGTTCCACCGCAAGTACGACCTGCTGCTCACGCCGACGCTGCCGCTCGCCGCGTTCAAGGCCGGCATGGAGATGGCCGACGTCCTCAAGCAGAAGCGCTGGACCGACTGGACGCCCTTCTCCTACCCCTTCAACCTCACGCAGCAGCCGGCCGCGACGGTGCCTTGCGGACTGACGAAGGCCGGACTGCCGGCCGGGCTGCACATCGTCGGGCCGAAGTACGCCGACGCGCTCGTGCTGCGCGCCGCGCGCGCCTACGAGGCAACACGCGAGTTCGGCATGCCGAAGCTGTAGGCTTCAGCCCCGCGCGCGAACCGCGAGGCTCTGCGTGCCGCGGCCGATCAGGCCCGCCTCGTCGTAGATCGCCGATTCCGCCAGTCCGCCCGAGTCGGGGCCGAAGAGCGTGCGCGCCTGGATGCAGATCCACTCGCCGCGCGGGCGGCGCAGCAGGTTGATCGTCAGGTCGGCGTTGACGAAGAGGTATTTCCGGAAGTCGAGGATCGCGCTGATGCCGTTGCCCGAGTCCGCGCACACGGCGACGCGCTCGGCGGGCGACGGCGTTTCGCCCTCGACCAGCGGATGGCGCAGGCGAAACCAGATCGCGCAGGGGCCGCGGAACATCGCGCCCTCGGCGACGCGCGTCTCGACGAGCTGCGAGTAGCCCGGATCGTCCGAGGCAAACGGAAAATTTCCCGGGGTGGATTCGTCGGGGGCGCGCGGCGCCTTAGGCGGCGGGTGCCCGGGCAGCCCGGCGGGAAGCTCGAGCGGCGTCTCGCGCTGTACGAGTGCCGTGCAGCGCGCGACTTCCTTGCCCTCGGCGTTCAGCGTCGCCGAAAAGTGCGCGGCGTTGCGGCCCGCGTAATCGGTCTGCACCGCGACCGCCACCTCGGCGATCGGGATCGGCCGCAGCAGGTTGGCCGTGATGCGGCCGAGGTGCGTGAGGCCAAGGGGCGCAGCGGCGCGCAGCACCTCGCGCGCAAAGAGCGCGATCGGCGGGCCGGCATGCTGCTGGCCCGGGTCCCAGGGCCCGCGCGTGAGGCGCGTCGCGCGAAAACGCCCCTCCGCGAGCGGCACGAAGGCGCTGGCCAATGCGGCGTCGTTCATGCGGTCTCCAATTCGAGCGCCCAGGTCGAGATCACCTTGTCGTGCTCGAGCATCGCGCCGCGCACGGCGTAGTGCTTCGGGTCGCGCTGCTGGAAGCTTTCGAAGCCGCGGTAGCGGCCGGTGGCGCTCGCGTAGAACGACAGGATCGCGTCGCCCGCGACGACGAATCGGCCGTTCAGCGTCCCGAGCTGCGCGTTCTCGGCGCTCCAGTGCGTCGAGAGCGCGCCCGGCGAAACCGGCACGATGTCGTAGTGGATGCGCTGCTCCACGGGCGGGCTGCGCCGCACGCGCATCAGGCCCTCGCTCACCCAGCGCGCGGGCTCGTGGCGGATGCGCGTCTCGCCGTCGACCGCGGTCGCCGCGCCGGCCGCGTCGCGGTATTCGCCCGCGGCGCGCCAGAGCGCCTCGCGGAACAGGAACGTGTGGCCTGGCACGCGCCTACTATACTGGCGCGCCGTGGAATCCCGCCACTTCGCGCACTGGCCGCCGGGCTTGCCGCGGAGCCTTTCGCTCCCGCCGCTCAGGCTGCACGACCTGCTCGCGCGAGCTGCCGAGCGCTTCCCGGACAAGCCCGCCACGATCTTCCAGGGCGAGACGCTCTCGTACCGCGAGGTGCTGCGGCGCGCCGAGGCGCTCGCCGGGCATCTGCAGCGCAGGCTTGGCGTCAAGAAGGGCGACCGAGTGTTGCTCGACCTGCAGAACGGACCTGATTTCATCGTGGCGCTATTTGCAGTCCTGCGCGCCGACGCGATAGCCGTGCCCGTGAGCCCCGCCAACCTTGCGAGCGAGCTGCGGCACTATCTGGAAGATAGCGGTGCGAAAGTCGCACTCGCGGAGCGGGAGGTGGCGGAGCGATTCGCCGGTCTGCCGCTCGAGCACCTCGTCGTGATGGAGGACGTGCGCTATGGCGACGAGGTGGCGTCGCCCTCGATCGCGCGCGCTGACGAGCTCTGCGTGATGCCCTACACCTCGGGCAGCACGGGCCATCCGAAGGGCTGCATGCACACACATGCGACGTGCCTGCACAACATCGTCGGCTCTGCGGTGTGGAAGCACGTGACCGAGGACACCGTGGCGCTCGCGACCGCGCCCTTTTTCCACGTCACGGGGCTCGTGCACAGCTTTCTCGCCACCGTGTATGCGGGCGGGACGATCGTCATCCAGCGTCGCTGGGATCCGCTCGCCGCGGCCGAGCTCGTCGAACGCCATCGCTGCACGCATTGGGACAACGTGCCGACCATGGTGGTGGACCTGCTCTCGCATCCGGGCGCGCTGAAGCACGATATTTCGTCGCTGAAGTGGATCTTCGGCGGCGGCTCGGCCATGCCCGAGGCGATCGCCGAGAAACTCTTCGAGCTCTGCGGCGTGCGCTACATCGAGGGCTACGGGATGACCGAGACCATCTCGCAGACGCACACCAATCCGCCGCAGCTCGCCAAGAAACAGTGCCTCGGCATCCCGGTATTCGACACCGAGTCGGCCATCGTCGACCCCGGGACTTTCCGCGTGCTCGGACCCGGCGAGCAGGGCGAGATCGTGGTGCGCGGGCCGCAGCTGCTCGTCGGCTACTGGGGCAACGAGAAGGCCTTTCGCGAATCCTGGTGCGAGGTGAACGGAAAGTCCTTCTTCCGCACCGGCGACCTCGGGCGTACCGACGAGGACGGCTTCTACTACATCTCGGACCGCCTGAAGCGAATGATCAATGCAGCGGGCTTCAAGGTCTGGCCGGCCGAGGTCGAGGCCGCGATGTACCAGCACCCCGCGATCAAGGAGTGCTGCATCATCGCCGCGCCCGATGCGCGCCGCGGCGAGACCGTGAAGGCCGTGGTCGTGCTGAAGGAAGGTCATGCCGGCGTGACCGGCGCCCAGATCCTCGAATGGGCGAAGACTCGCATGGCCGCCTACAAGGCCCCGCGCCTCATCGAATTCAGCCCCGCCCTCCCCCGCACCCCCTCCGGCAAACTCATGTGGCGCGCACTTCAAGACCAGCAATTCAAATAGGGACAGTCCCTATTTTTCTCATCCACAGCCAGCGCAGGCGCGTACCGATGCCGCGGCCTCGCTCGCGCTCCGAGCGGTAGAGCTCGCGCCGCGCGTCGCCGCCCGGCTCGACCAGCATGATCGAGCGCGCGTAGTGTTCCGGCGCGGGCGCGGTCAGCGTCAGCACCGTGCGCGCGAACGCGTGGCCGATGGCCACGCCGTCGCGCGACAGCCGGATCCAACCGCCGGGCCCGAGAAGCCGGTCCTTGGGCGAGCCTTCCTCGGTGAGCCAGAGCTCGCCCTGCCAGACGTAGACCAGGATCCCGGCGCCATCCTCGACGACCAGCTGGCCGCCGCACTCGATCTCCACCGAGCCGTGCACGAGGTATTCCTGCGTACCGACAGCGTCCGGATTGATCAGCATTCCGAAGCGCTTGCTCATCATCTTGCTCTCCTTCGACTGGCTCGGCGCGGTGCGCCCGATGGAGAGCGAGTGTGTCGGCGGCGGGTAATCCGCCGATGTCGCTATGTCTGCGCTTTGTTGCCGACCGGTAACGCGCCGCCCAGCAGCTCGCGCAACGCGGCGGGCTCGAACGGCTTGCGCAGCAGCGCGCGCACGCCCGCGGCCGAGACATCCTCGGGGGCGAGCGCCTCGGCGTAGCCCGTGCACAGCAGCACCGGCAGCCCCGGGCGCAGGCGCGAGACCTGGCGCGAGAGCTGCAGCCCCGTCAGGCGCGGCATGGTCTGGTCGAGGATCACGAGGTCGAAGCCGAGCGGGTCCTCGGTGAAGGCATCGAGCGCCGCGGCACCGTCGGCGCAGGCGACGACGTCGAGGCCCCAGTCGTCCAGCAGGTCCGCGAGCAGCTCGCGGATCGGCGCCTCGTCCTCGGCGACCAGGACGCGCCCGGCCAGCGGCGCAATCGAGGGCTTCTCACTGGCCGCGCGCGCGCCCGCCGCAGGCACGGGTGCGTCCAGGGGTGCGAGCAGCAATCGGAACGTGGCGCCCCGCTCCGGCGCGGTGTCCACCAGCACATGCCCGCCGTGCTGGTGCACGATGCCGTGCACCATGGCGAGGCCCATGCCGCTGCCCTTGCCGACTTCCTTGGTGGAGAAGAACGGGTCGAACATGCGGTCGAGGACCTCGGGTGCGATGCCGGGCCCGCTGTCGCGCACCGAAATCTCGACGAAGCGCCCGGCGACGCGCTGCCGGCAGGAGGCGCAAAGCGCACCGGCGTGCTCGGCGAGCCGGGCGCGGATGGCGAGGCGCCCCTCGCTCTCCATCGCGTCGCGCGCGTTGATGCACAGGTTCAGGATCACCTGCTCGAACTGCACCGCGTCGAGCGCGACCGACGGCAGGTCCGCGTCGGCGTCGACCTGCAGCTCGATCGACGCGGGCAGCGTGGGACGCAGCAGCCGGGTCGCGTCCTCGACCAGCGTGGCCGGCGCCACCGGCCGGCGCTCGCCGCTGCGGCCGCGGCTGAACGTGAGCATCTGCTGGATGAGCTCGCGCGCGCGCTGGGCCGCGCCCCGCGCGCGCTCCAGGTAGCGGCCGAGCTTCGGGTCGTCGCCCGCGGCCGGGCGCTCCTCGGCGAGAACGAGGTTGCCGAGGATGCCCTGCAGGATGTTGTTGAA
>JBOIFE010000304.1:0-4178 GCA_050741015.1 Burkholderiales bacterium
CGCCGGCGTTGAACCGCCCGGACGGGATGTGCTCGCTGCGCGCGAAGAACCCCCAGGCCCTGCGGAACCACTGCCAGTCGTAGGCGCGCGGCAGGTTGTCGCGCAGCCACATGACCACCATGATCGCCGCCGAGACGAGGAACAGCGGTGCGATGAAGTTGTGCAGGTTCTTGCCCAGCTGCGTCAGCCAGCCGAACAGCGTGTAGCCGATCACCGGCAGCAGGAAGTGCTTGCCGAGCAGCATGATCACGCCGGAAAGCGCGAGGATGCAGAAGCTGATCGCCGCCGACCAGTGCACGGTCATCTCGAATGCGCTGAAGCGGCGCATCAGCCGCCCACTGGGCCGCTCGGTAAGCTTGACCGGGCCCAGCCAGGCATAGAGGCCCAGGATGATCGCGATCACAGCGACCAATCCCCACCCGCCGATGAAGGTTACCGGCCCGTTGCGGAACTGCCGCCATGCTTCGCCCGCCGTGCTGACCTTCGCCTGTCCGGGAAAGCGCGCCGGCGGCTGGATCAGAACTTCGGTCTCGCGTCCCTGCACGGTGGTGGAATTGGCCGCACCCGATTGCACGTTGCGCCAGACCGGCGCGTTGTTGCCCGGCTGGGTCACGCTGCGCTGCTGCTGCGTCTTGACCTCGTCGGCGCGGCTCGGCGACTGCGGCAGCGGCCCCGGCGATTGCGCCAACGCCGGCACGCTGAGCAGCAGGCCGGCAACGAGGGACAGCGCGGAAAAGAGCTTCATCTCGCCTCCTTCAGTGCGCGAGCCGCTACCGGCCGATGCGCTGGTACTCGTTCTGGGTGAGCTGGCGCGCCTTGATCTGCTGCTCCCAGCTCGCCTGGTCGCCCTTGGTCCACTTGCCGGCGTGGTTGAGCGGCAAGCCGACCGGCTCGTTGTCCCAGGCCTTGGTGTCGCGCTTGCCCTGGTAGGTACGCGTGCCGTCGGAAACCTGCTGGCGATCGCCGCAGGCGCTGACCAGCACGGCGGCGAGCAGCGCGGCGGCGATCGCGGTCGCGAGTCTCATTTGGTCGCTCCCTGCTTCGGTGCCGGGCCGTACGCCGTGCCCCAGCCCCAGACCTCGGCGCCGCGGCCGCGGCGGGTAACGCGCTCGCGGTAGATGTCGGCGATCACGTCGCCGTCGCCGCCCAGCAGCGCCTTGGTCGAGCACATCTCGGCGCACGCCGGCAGCTTGCCCTCCGCGAGGCGGTTACGGCCGTATTTCTGGAACTCCGCATCCGAGGTATCCGGCTCGGGGCCGCCGGCGCAGAAGGTGCACTTGTCCATCTTGCCGCGCAGGCCGAAGGCGCCCGCCTGCGGGAACTGCGGCGCGCCGAACGGGCAGGCGTAGAAGCAGTAGCCGCAGCCGATGCACAGGTCCTTGTCGTGCAGCACCACGCCGTCGGCGGTGCGGTAGAAGCAGTCGACCGGGCACACGGCCATGCACGGCGCGTCCGAGCAGTGCATGCAGGCGACCGAGATCGATTTCTCGGCTCCGATCACGCCGTCGTTGATGGTCACGACGCGGCGGCGGTTCACCCCCCAGGGCACCTCGTTCTCGTTCTTGCAGGCGGTGACGCAGCCGTTGCACTCGATGCAGCGCTCGGCGTCGCACAGGAATTTCATTCTCGCCATGGCGTTCTCCTTAGGACTTCGCGACCTGACAAAGCGTCGTCTTGGTTTCCTGCATCATGGTGACGATGTCGTAGCCGTAGGTGGTGGCCGTGTTCACCGCCTCGCCGCGTACGATCGGGTGCGCACCTTCCGGGTAGTAGCCAAGCATGTCCTGGCCCTGCCACCAGCCCGAGAAGTGGAACGGGATGAACACTGTGTCCGCCGCCACGCGCTCGGTCACCAGCGCCTTCACCTTGATCTTCGCGCCCGTCGGCGTGCTCACCCAGACGTACTCGCCGTGCCGGATCCCGCGGTCGGCGGCGACCTTCGGATTGAGCTCGACGAAGTTGTCCTGCTGCAGCTCGGCGAGCCACGGGTTGGATCGCGTTTCCTCGCCCCCGCCCTCGTACTCCACCAGGCGCCCCGAGGTGAGGATGAGCGGGTACTTCTCGTAGTCCTTGTCCGCGATCGCCTGGTCCTGCACCGACTTGAACAGGACCGGCATGCGCCACCTGTTCTTCTGGTCGGCATGCGTGGGCCACTTGGCGACCAGCTCCGGCTTGGGCGCGTACAGCGGCTCGCGATGCAGCGGGACCGCGTCGGGGAAATTCCACACCACGGCACGCGCCTTGCCGTTGCCGAAGGGCATGCAGCCGTGCACTTTCATGACCACGCGCTGGATGCCGCCCGAGAGGTCGGTCTTCCAGTTCTTGCCCTCGGCCAGCTTCTTCTCGTCCTCGGTGAGGTCGTCCCACCAGCCGAGCTTCTTCAGGAACGCGTGGTCGAACTCCGGATAGCCGCCGGTGATGTCCGAACCCGGCGTGTGCACGCCGTCCTCGGCCAGCAGGTTGACGCCTTCATGCTCGACGCCAAACCGCGCCCGGAACGTGCCGCCGCCGTCCATCACGTGCTTTTCGATGTTGTACAGGTTCGGCGAGCCCGGGTGCTTCATCGCCGGGTTGCCCCAGCAGGGCCACGGTAGCCCGAAGTAGTCACCCGTCAGGTCGTAGCCGGTCAAGGCGTCCTTGCCGCCCTTGGCGCGCAGGGACTTCACATCGAACACGTGCATGTTGCGCATGTGCGCCTGGAGGCGCTCCGGCGACTGACCGGTGTAGCCAATCGTCCATGAGCCGGAGTTGAACTCGCGTGTCGTGTCTTCGATCGACGGTTCTTCCATTCCGCCCTTGGCCTTTACCAGCTTGATGTTCTGCTTGCCGTCCCGCTTGCCGACCAGCTGGTCGGCAAAACCCAGCTTCTGCGCGAGCTGGTACATGATCATCTGGTCGGTGCGCGACTCGAACAGCGGCTCGATCACCTGCTCGCGCCACTGCAGCGAGCGGTTCGACGCCGTGACGCTGCCCGAGGTCTCGAATTGCGTCGCCGCCGGCAGCAAGTAGGCGCCGTCCTTGCGCGTCATCGCGAACATCGAGGCGCTCGCGGACGGATACGGGTCGATCACCACCATCAAGTCCAGCTTCTTCATCGCCTCGATCTGGTCCAGGCCGCGGCTCTGCGAGTTCGGCGCATGGCCCCAGAACACCACCGCGCGCACGTTGGGACCCTGGTCGAGGTGCTCGTTCTTCTCGAGCACCCCATCCATCCAGCGCGACTCCGCGATGCCCGGCTTGCTCATCAAGGCTTCGGACGCGTATTGCTTCTTGAGCCAGTCCAGGTCGACGTTCCACACCTTTGCCCAGTGCGCGAACGAGCCGGGCGCGAGACCGTAGTAGCCTGGCAGCGAATCGGGCACAGGGCCGATATCGGTCGCACCCTGCACGTTGTCGTGGCCGCGGTAGATGTTCGCGCCGCCGCCGCCGCGACCGGCGTTGCCCAGCGCCAGCATCAGGATGGCGCTCGCGCGCACGATGGCGTTGCCGTTGGTGTGCTGCGTCTGGCCCATCGCCCAGATGATGAAGCCCGGGCGATTGTCGGAGAGCATCTTGGCGACCTCGAGCATGTCCTTCTCGCCGACGCCGGTCACCTCCTCTACTGCGGCGGGCGTGTACTTCTCCATCACTTCCGCCTTGACCTTGTCCATGCCGTAGACGCGGCCGTGGATGTACTCTTTATCCTCCCAGCCGTTCTTGAAGATGTGGTGCAGCAATCCGAACAGGAAGGCCACGTCCGTGCCAGAACGCACGCGGACGTACTTGTCGGCATGGGCCGCGGTGCGCGTGTAGCGCGGGTCGGCAACAATCATCTTGGTGCCGTTTTCCTTGGCGTGCAGCGTGTGCAGCATCGACACCGGGTGCGCCTCGGCCGCGTTCGAGCCGAAGAAGAGCAGAGACTTCGAGTTCTGCTCGTCGTTGTACGAGTTGGTCATCGCCCCGTAGCCCCAGGTGTTGGCGATGCCCGAGACCGTGGTCGAGTGGCAGATCCTCGCCTGGTGGTCGGTGTTGTTGGTGCCGAACAGGCGCACCCACTTGCACAGCAAGTAGGATTGTTCGTTATTGTGTTTCGAAGAGCCGATCCAGAAAGTAGCGTCCGGACCGCTCTCCTTCTTGATCTGCAGCAGCTTTGCGGAAATGTCCTCGTAGGCCTGGTCCCAGGTCACGCGCTTCCACTT
>JBOIFE010000305.1:0-22614 GCA_050741015.1 Burkholderiales bacterium
CTTCGGCAGCCGCGACGGCGACGGAGCGGCGGCCTACCGGTATACGGAAGCGCGGCTCTCGAGGTACGCCGAATTGCTGCTGGCGGAAATCAACGAAGGCACCGTCGACTTCATCAAGAACTACGACGGCAAGTTCGACGAGCCGCAACTGCTGCCGGCGCGCCTGCCCTTCGGCCTGCTGAACGGCTCCTTCGGCATCCCGGTTGGCTTCTCCACGCGCATCCCGTCGCACAACCTGAAGGAAGTCGCGGCCGCCGCCGCCCATGTCATCAAGCACCCCCGCGCCAAGCTCGACGACATCCTCGAGCTGCTGCCGGGTCCGGACTTTCCCGGCGGCGGGCAGCTGATCTCGCCCGCGGAGGAGATCCGCCAGGCCTACGAGGCCGGGCGCGGCTCGCTCGCGCTGCGCGCGCGCTGGACGTTGGAACCGCTCGCGCGCGGCCAGTGGCGGATCGTGGTCAACGAGCTGCCGCACGGGGTGTCCTGCCGCCAGGTGATGGAGGAGATCGAGGCGCTCGCAAACCCGAAGGCGGCGACCGGCAAGAAAGAGGTGTCGCAGGAGCAAAAGCGCCTGCGGCAGTACATCCTCGATCAGGTCGAGGCGGTGCGCGACGAATCCGACCGCAAGTCGAAGCTGCGCCTCGTGATCGAGCCGCGCAGCTCGCGCCAGGACCCCGAAGCGACGATGGCGGCGCTACTCGTCAACACGAGCCTCGAGACGCGCTACGCGGTGAACCTGACCTGGATCGGCCTCGACGGACTGCCCGAAACGAAGGGCATCGCCGACCTCCTGCGCGAGTGGGGCGAATGGCGGGTGCAGACCGTGCGCCGGCGCACGCAGCACCGTCTGGACAAGTGCGAGGAGCGCCTGCACATCGTGCTCGGGCGCCTGCTCGCCTACGTGCGCATCGACGAGATCATCAAGCTGATTCGCGCGGCGGATGACCCGGCCGAGGCGAAGCAGAAGATGATGGCGAAATGGAAGTTCTCGGAGCGCCAGGCCGAGGACATCGTCAACATCCGCCTCGGCCAGCTCACGCGGCTCGACGGCGTGAAGCTGAACGACGAGCGCAAGTCGCTGGAAGAAGGGCGCAAGGGCCTGAAGGCGATCCTCGGCGACGACAAGCAGCTGCGCAAGGTGGTGGTGAAGGAGCTCGACGAGGACGCGAGGAAATACGGCGACGAGCGCCGCACGCTGATCAAGGCCGCGGAGCGCGCGCAGGTCGAGCGCAAGGTGGTCGAGGAGCCGCTCACCGTGATCCTGTCGAGCAAGGGCTGGGTGCGCGCGCGCACCGGCCACGGGCTCGACGTCGGCGCGCTCACGTTCAAGGACGGCGACGGGCTGCTGCAGATCCTGGAATGCAAGACCACCGATGCCGTGATCGTGCTCGCCGAATCGGGCAAGACCTACACGCTGGAGGCCGCCGCGCTGCCCGCCGGTCGCGGCGACGGCGCGCCGGTCAATACGCTCGTCAACTCCTCGTCCGACGACATCGTCTGGATGGCCACCGGCGATCCGGCGACGCCGCTGCTGATGAACAGCAGCGCGGGCCTGGGCTTCGCCTGCAAGCTCGGCGACCTCGTCTCGCGCACGCGCCAGGGCAAGGACTTCATGAGCGTAGGCGAAGGAGCGCGCGCGCAGCCGCCGGCGCTACTCGGCGCGGGCAAATTCATCGCCGCGCTGTCGTCCGATGCGCGCTTGCTGCTGTTTCCGCTCGACGATGTCCCGGTGCGGCCGAACGGCGGCGTCGGCGTGCAGCTGATCGCACTGCCCGAGGGGGTGGCGCTCGCGAGCGTCGCCGCCTGCGACGGCAAGACGCTGGTGGTGTCGGGCGTGCGCCGCAAGAATCGCGCCGGGCAGACGCTGGAAGCCCGGCAACTCGCCGAGCACACGGGCAAGCGCGCGCAGCGCGGCCGCGTGTGCGATGCGGGATTCCGGCCGGATCGCGTTGGTTCCTAGCGAGCTCCGGCCCGCGCTCGCGCCGGTGGCGGTGCTGCTCGTCGCCGCGCTCGGCGTCTGGATCGGCCCGACGTTGCCGACGTCGCTGGCGGGGCTGCGCACGCTGGGGCCCTATACCGTCCTCGCGCTCGGCGTGGCGTTCGCGCTGCGATTCAATCGCGGGCGGGCGCTCGTGCTGCTGGCCTCGCTGCTGGCGGCCTACGCCGGCTACGAGTACGGCGTGAGTCTCGGTGGTTTTGCCGCGAAAGCCGTGTATACCGCGCTCGTGGTGCTCGTGCCGCTCAATGCGCTGGTCGCGATGGCGCTGCCTGAGCGCGGCGTGATGTACCACGGCAGCTACCGCTGGCTCGTGCTGCTCGGCGCGGAGGCGCTGCTCATCCTGTGGATCGCAGCGGCCGGCCGCAGCGAGCTCTCGGGGCTCGCATGGCAGGGTGTGCTCGAGCACTGGCTGTTCCGTTCGCCGCCGACGCCGCTCGTCGGGCGGCTGCTGCTTGGCGCCGCGCTCGCTGCGGCGGCCTGGCGCGCCTGGCCCAAGCACACGCCGCTCGACCTGGGGCTCGCCGCGGCGCTGGTCGCGTTCTTCATCGCCGCCGAGTGGGCAGGGTCGCCGAGCGTGTTCGGCGCGTTCCTCAGCGCGGCGGGCGCGGTCGTGCTGGTCGCGTTCGTGCAGGAGTCGCACCGCCTGGCGTTTCGCGACGAGCTCACCGGCCTGCCGGGCCGGCGCGCGCTGGAAGAGCAGTTGCGCGCGCTCGGGCCCCACTACACGATCGCGATGGTCGATGTCGACCACTTCAAGAAGTTCAATGACACCCATGGCCACGACATCGGCGACCAGGTGCTCAAGCTCGTCGCGGCGCGGCTGGCCGAGGTCGGGGGCGGCGGCAGCGCTTTCCGCTACGGCGGCGAGGAATTCAGCCTGCTGTTCCCGGACCGCTCGCTGAAGGAGGCGATGCCGTTCATCGAGCGCACGCGCGAGTCCGTCGAGCGCTACAAGATGGCGGTGCGAAGCGAGGCGCGTCCGCGCCAGCAGGACGCCGGGATCCGGCGGCGGGGCGACGCCGCGCCGGCGAAAATGCTCTCGGTCACCGTCTCGATGGGGGCGGCCGAGCCCGAGGTGGAGCGCCAGCCGCCGGTGCAGGTGCTGAAGGCGGCGGATGAGGCGCTCTACCGCGCAAAGAAGGGCGGCCGCAACCGGGTGAGCACGTGAGTTGGGATCCAGCCCAGTACCTCAAGTTCGCCGGCGAGCGCCTGCGTCCCGCGGTCGACCTGCTCGCGCGCGTGGCGCTCGAGGCGCCGGCGAGCGTAGTCGACCTGGGCTGCGGCGCGGGCAACCTGGCGCCGCTCATCGCGGCGCGCTGGCCTCGCGCGCAGATCATCGGCGTCGACAGTTCTCCCGACATGCTGGCCAAGGCGCGCGCGGACCACCCGCGCGTCCAGTTCGTGCGCGCCGACATCGGCGCGTGGCGGCCGGCGCGGCCCGTCGACGTGCTCTACAGCAATGCAGCGCTGCAATGGGTCGACAGCCACCCACGCCTGCTGCCGGCACTGCTCGGTTCGCTCGCCCCGGGCGGCGTGCTCGCGGTGCAGATGCCGCGCAACTTCGGCGCGCCATCGCATACCTCCATCGTGGAGACGATCGAGCAGGGGCCGTGGCGCGCGAGGCTCGAGCCGCTCCTGCGCCGCGAGCCGGTGCAAGCGCCTGGCGTGTACTGGCGGCTCTTGGAAGGGCGCGGCGCCGAACTGCAGATCTGGGAAACCGAGTACCTGCAGGTGCTCTCGGGCGAGAACCCGGTTGCCGAGTACACCAAGGGCACCTGGCTCAAGCAGTTCCTCGACCGGCTCGAGGGCGTCGAGCGCGAGGCCTTCGAAGCAGATTATCGCGCGCGCGTTCGCGCGCGGTACCCACCGGAGGCCGACGGGCACACGCTGTTTCCTTTCCGGCGAATTTTCATTGTCGCGCGCCGCCCCGCCTGACGGGCGGAATATCCTTGTCGATCCGGACGTTGGGCGGCATACTGCCGGCCTTTCGTGCGTTGCGGAGTGGTTCATGGCCAAGGAAGAAATGCTGGAAATGGAAGGCGTGGTGCAGGAGGTCCTGCCCAGCACCCAATTCCGCGTCGAGCTGACCAATGGCGCACAGGTCCTCGCGTACGCGGGCGGCAAAGTGCGCAAGAACCGCATCCGCATTCTCGCGGGCGACCGAGTGACGATGGAAATGTCGCCGTACGATCTCACCCGCGGACGCATCAGCTTCCGCCACAAGGATGAGGCGCCGATGATGGCGCCGCGCCGCCCGACCTACCGCAAGCGCTAGGTTTCCCGCCGACAGCGGGAGCGACGGGTGATCGACATTCCCGTAAGCGAGATCGAGATCACGTCCGTGCGCGCGCAAGGCGCGGGCGGGCAGAACGTGAACAAGGTGTCGAATGCGGTTCACCTTCGCTTCGACGTGCGCGCGTCCTCGCTCCCCGAGCCGGTGAAGGAGCGGCTGCTGCGGCGCGGCGATCAGCGCGTTACCCGCACCGGCCTCGTGGTGATCAAGGCGCAACAGCACCGCAGCCTCGAGCTGAATCGGGCCGAGGCGATCGCGCGCCTGCAGGCACTGGTCGAATCGGCCGCCCGGGTGCCCAAGGCCCGGCGCCCGACCCGTCCCACGCGCGCGTCCCGCAAGCGGCGCCTGGAGGCGAAACTGCGGCGATCGAACGTCAAGTCACTGCGCGGCCGCGTTCGCGACGCGTAAGTTGGGCCAACGGCCCACCCTACGCTAATATTCGTTGATGGACCGAGCCGCCCAACGCCGAAGGGAAATCGAATCCGCCGTTGCCGACATCCGCGAGATCGAGCGCCGAGTCGGCGTGAATCCGGAGAGCTTGAAGCAGATCAAGGCCCGGCTGATCCGCCTCGCGGGGCGAACGGACCTGTTTGACCCGAAGGACTACCCGCCGCCCGAGCCCGGCCAGAAGCTGCGCTCGTGCCTGTACCGGCTGTCCGAGGATCCCGACCACCGTTTCGCGCTCTACGCCAACGCGTCGATCGGCGGCTACGGCACGCCCGCGCACAACCACACCACCTGGGCCGTGATCGTCGGCGTTACCGGCGAGGAGCAGAATCGTTTCTACGACCGCGCGCCCGAGGGCGGCGTGCGCGAGAAGGGGCGCGACATCGTGCGCCAGGGCACGGGCGTCGCATTCATGCCCGAGGACCTGCACTCGATTCACATCGACGCGCCGCTGCTCAACTTCCACATGTACGGCCTCGCACTCGAGCAGCTGCACCGGCGCGAGTTCTACAAGGAAAAGGAAGGGCGCTGGGACATCTTCCCGGCGCATTCGGACATCCGCGACGCGCGGGCATGACACCCGCGGCGCTGCGCGAGCGGCTCCTCGACGGAGGCGAGCTCGCGCTGCTTGACGTCCGCGAGCAAGGCGTGCACTACCGGGGCCACCCGTTCTTCGCCTGCTCGCTGCCGCTGTCGAAGATCGAGCTGAAGGTGCTGGACCTCGTGCCGCGCAAGGCCGCGCCTGTCGTGCTGCTCGACGGTGGCGGCGAGGAGCTCGCGCAGCGCGCGCAGGAAAAATTGCGCCTGCTCGGGTACGCGGACGTCGGGATCCTCGAGGGCGGTTGCGCCGCCTGGCGCGAGACGGGCGGCGAGCTCTTCAGCGGCGTCAACGTTCCCTCCAAGGCCTTCGGCGAGTTCGTCGAACACCACTACGGCACGCCCCGCGTGCCGCCGCAGGAGCTCAAGCGCCTGCAGGACGCGGGGGGCAAGCTGGTGATCCTCGATTCCCGGCCCTGGGAGGAATACCACCGCATGAACATCCCGGGCGGCATCGACGTGCCGGGCGCGGAGCTCGTCTACCGCGCCCCCGAGCTCGCGCCCGACCCGGACACCCTGGTCGTGGTCAATTGCGCCGGCCGCACGCGCAGCATCATCGGCTGCCAGTCACTGCGCAACGCGGGGTGGAAGGACGTGGTCGCGCTGAAGGACGGCACCATGGGCTGGGAGTTGGCGGGCTTCGAATGCGAGCGCGGCGGCACGCGAGTCGCCGCGGCGCCGGGCCCCGAGGGACGCGCGCGGGCGAGCGCGGCGGCCGACGACGTTGCGAAGCGCTTCCAGGTGAAGTTCGTCCGCGCAGCGCAGGCGCGCGAGTGGCTTCGCGATCCGGAACGCACCACTTACCTGCTCGACGTGCGCTCGCGCGAGGAGTTCGAGTCCGGCCACTTCGCCGGAGCGCGCCACGCGCCGGGAGGGCAGGTGGTGCAGGCGACCGACGAATACATCGGCGTGCGCCACTCGCGCGTCGTGCTGTCCGATCCGGAGCGGGTGCGATCGGTGATGACGGCCTCGTGGCTGAACCAGATGGGCTGGGACGAGGTCTACGCGCTCGAGTCCGACGCCGGCGACTGGCCGATCGAAACCGGCCCGCGTGCGCCGCTGGCGGCCGAGGCAGAGGCCTGGCCGACCCTCGAGGCGCAGGAGCTTGCTCGCGTCGAGGCAAGCGTCCTCGATCTGTCCACGAGCCTGCACTTTCGGGCGCGGCACATCCCGGGTGCCTGGTGGGCGGTGCGCTCGCGGCTCGCCGAGGCGCGCGAAAAGCTCGCGGACGCCAAGCGCCTGGTGCTGACCTCGGAAGATGGCCGCCTCGCGCGCTACGCTGCGCCGGAGGCCGCGAGGCTCTGGCCTCGTGCACAGGTGCAGGTGCTCGAGGGCGGAAACGCTGCTTGGTTCGCCGAGCGCCTGCCCGAGGAGCGTGGCCTCGCGCGAGCGACGACCGCGAACGACGACGTCTGGTACAAGCCCTACGACCACGAGCACGAGTCCGACTACGAAAAACACGCTCGCGCCTACCTCGACTGGGAGGTGGCGCTGGTCGAGCAGATCCGGCGCGATCCCGCGATCCGGTTCCGGGCGTACGATTAGCGCTGCCATGGGCCGGCCGATCTTCGACGAAGCGCGAATTCACCCGGCGATCCGCGACAAGATCGCCGGCTGGCGGGTCGATATCGTGCGCGAAGTGCAGGACGTCGTGGTCTCGCGCGCGATCGTCGTCGTCGGCATGTCGATGAACCCGTTCCCGCGCAAGGCGCGAAAGCTGCTGGACGCGGCGGGCCTGGAGTACACCTACTTGCACTACGGCTCGTACCTGTCGGGCTACCGGCGCCGGCTGCCCCTCAAGATGTGGACCGGCTGGCCGACGTTCCCGATGATCTTCGTGAAGGGCGTGCTGATCGGCGGGGCGAACGACCTCGAGCGCCTGATGGCGAGCGGCGAGCTCAAGCGCCGGCTCGAGGAGGACGCGGCGCGCGCGTGAAGCGCGCCCGGCACCATCACCACGTCTACGTGGTCGAGCTCGACTCCGCGGTCCTCAACTTCGCGCGTTTTCGCCGCGCCAACCCCGATCGCGACATCCTGAAGCCCTGCGTCTACGTCGGCATGACGGGCCTCACGCCCGAGGCGCGCTTCGCCAAGCACAAGGCGGGGATTCGCGCGAATCGCTATGTGCAGCAATACGGGGTTCGACTGCTGCCGAAGCTCTACGCCTACGCCAATCCCATGCCCTACGAGGCGGCGCGGGACATGGAAGTCGAACTCGCCATCGGCCTGCGCACGGAAGGGTACGCGGTATGGCAGGGGTGAGGGCCGTGCTCGATACGCAGGTGTGGCTCGACTGGCTCGTCTTTGACGACCCGGGTGTCGCCACGCTGCGCGAGGCGCACGCCGCGGGTCGCGTGGAAATCGTGATCGACGCGCCCTGCGAAGCCGAGCTCGAGCGCGCGCTCGGATATGAGCTCGGCAAGTTCACACTGGAGCCTGCCGAGCGGACGCAATGCATCGCGCGCTGCAGGAGCATCGCTCGGCGCGTGCAGGCGGGCAGCGCCGGCAGCTTGCCGCGCTGCCGCGACGCCGACGATCAGAAATTCCTCGAGCTGGCGGCCGGGGCCGGGGCACGCTATCTCGTGTCCCGGGACCGCGCGCTTCTTGATATGGCGTACCCCGGGCTGCCGTTCCGCATCGTCGGGCCACGCGATTTTCGGTTGGTCTAGTTTCACAAGGTCACCATTGACTTTGAGAAATAGTCTCAATATCATTTGTGAACAATAACCATTCTCGTTTAAGCCGCGTTTCGGAACTCTATGAAGCTATTGCTGTTTGTTCTCGCACTGTGTCCTGCAATCGCGTTGTCGCAGGTCCCTGAATTCAAGCTCTCGATTCGCGACCATCGATTCTTACCGGCCGAAGTGCGCGTGCCCGCGAACATGAAAGTGAAGTTGATCGTCGCCAACGAGGACGCGACGCCGGAGGAATTCGACAGCTACGATCTGAACCGGGAGAAAGTCATCGTCGGCAAGTCGAGCGCGACGATCTACGTCGGACCACTGGGCCCGGGCCGCTACGCATTTAAGGGCGAGTTCAACTCGTCCACCGCCCAGGGCGTCATCGTCGTCGAGTAACGGATGCTGGGCGTCGCCGTCATTGTCTTTCGCGAAGTTCTGGAAGCCGCGCTGATCATCGGCGTAGTGACGGCGGCCTCGCGCGGCATCGCCGGGCGGACCTGGGCGCTCGGCGGCGGCGTCGCGGCGGGCGTGGTCGGGGCGCTGTTCGTCGCCGCATTCGCCGAAGGCATTTCGAAACTTGCCCGCGGCATGGGCCAGGAGATCTTCAATGCCTCGGTTCTGGGGCTGGCGGTCATCATGCTTGCATGGCACTGCATCTGGATGGCACAACATGGCGCGGCGATGGCGGCCGATGCAAAGCGCGTCACGCAGGACGTGCGCTCCGGCTCCCGCGGGCTTGCCGCGATTGCGATCGTCGCCGCGCTCGCGGTGCTGCGCGAAGGCGCGGAGACCGTCCTGTTCCTGTACGGCATGGCGGCCGGCAATGGTTTGGGCGCGTCTAGCTTGGCTGCCGGCGGCGCGCTTGGCGTGCTCGCCGGCGCGGGAGTCGGTTTCGCGCTCTACGGTGGCCTGCTGAGAATTCCAGTGCGCCATTTCTTCTCGGTGACGGGGGTGCTTGTGCTGCTCGTCGCCGCCGGCCTGGCGGGGCAGATGGCGCGCTTCCTGATCCAGGCCGACGTGCTTTCGGCCTTGCGCGATCCGCTATGGGACACGTCTTGGCTGCTCGGGGCTAGGAGCGCCGTCGGTTCGCTGCTCCGGGTGCTGGTGGGCTACGACCCGCGGCCGAGCGGAATGCAGATGCTGTTTTATGTCGCGACCCTCGTGCTTATTTTGGCGGGCGCGAGGCTTGCGCGCTCGCCTCGACTGAAATCCTGAGTTCCCCATGCGCTGCCTCTTCCGCGCGATCGCGGTCTTTATTCTCGCTTGCACGCTGCCGTCTGCCTTCGGCGGCCCGCAAGCGTATGTGCACACGCCCATCGTCGAGTACGGTGAGCGCGAGATCGACGTGCACGGAGGCCGCCAGGAGCAGGGCGACGGCACGCGCGCGAGCGGCCTGGCGACGGGGTTCGGGATGGGCTTGACGCCCTGGTGGTTCACGGAGGCCTACGGGATCGCCGAATGGAGTTCCGGCGAGCCCGTTCAACTCACGTCGATCGAATGGGAAAACGTGTTCCAACTGACCGAAACGGGCAGGCGCGCGGCCGAACTCGGCCTGCTGTTCGAAGTGGAGCGACCGCGCGATCTCGCGGAAGGCTACGAGCTCGTCTACGGGCCGCTCGTGCAGACGGACGTTGGCCGCGTCCAGCTCAACGGCAACCTGCTGATTCAGCGCCATGTCCGCGCGTCGACGCCCTCGGACACGGTGCTGCAGTACGAGTGGCAAGCGAAGTTCCGCTGGCGCGAGGCACTCGAGCCGGGGTTGCAGGGCTTCGGTGAAATGGGCCAGTGGAATCGCTGGGAGCACGCCGATCTGCAGTCGCACGTGATCGGACCCGCAGTCTTCGGCAAGCTGCGCCTGGGCGGCCACCAGGCGCTGAGGTACGACGCCGCGTTCCTGGTCGGGATTTCGCCCGCCGCACCGGACCGCACGCTGCGACTTCGCGTCGAATACGAGTACTGAGCGCGCGCGGGCGGATCCCTTGCCCCTCACGCCTCTTCTTCGCGCCGCGTACGGGCAAGCGGACTATGTCGTTTACGCCTCGCGCGACCTCGTGCTTCGAATCGGAAAGCCCAGCGCCGCGCTCGACGCCTTGCTCGATCATTTCGGGGAGACCACGGGGGCCTGCGTAAGCGCAGCGAATCCGCGCGGCCGGCGCGCTTCGGCGTCGACCAACGCCCGCGCGCACGCAGCGCCGCTGCGCGCACTACGGCTCGGGCGGCGTGCGCATATAGCGGGCGAGGGCCGCGATCGGGCGGGCGCCTGGGCGCCCGAGGCGAGCGTGCTGGTCCTGGGCCTGCCGCGCTCGGGCGCGCGGAGGCTTGGTAGGCGACTGCGCCAGAACGCGATCGTGTACGTCGAACGCGGCAAGGCGCCCGAGCTTCTCATCCTGGTCTAGTCGATCAGCGTGACCACCAGGCGCCGCGAGTGCGGCGCGTGGCGATGCTCCCAGAGGTACACGCCCTGCCACGTGCCCAGCGCGAGCCGGCCCTCGGCCACCGGGATCTGCAGCGAATTCGTCGTCAGCACCGAGCGCGCGTGCGCCGCCATGTCGTCGGGCCCCTCGTCGTCGTGCCGATAGTGCGGATCGCCATCGGGCGCGATGCGCGCAATGATCGTCTCCAGATCCCCGCGCACCGCTGGCGCGGCGTTTTCGCACAGGATCAGCGAGGCGCTCGTGTGCTGCAGGAAGAGGCTGCACAGGCCCGTCTTTATCCCACTGTCGCGCACCACGGCGGAAAGCTCGCCGGTAATGTCGAGCGTGCCGCGACCGGGTGTGCGAAACGCGAGGATTTTCTGTCGCATCATGGGGCGGATCAACCTCCATTGTAGGAGACAATTCCTGCTCGGCGCGCCATGAAAAACCCGATCACGGACTGGCTGGAGAAGTTCGCGAAAGCGCTCTCGCGTGGCGACATCGAGGGCGCGGCGAAGCTCTTCGGCGACGAGTGCTATTGGCGCGACCTCGTCGCCTTCACCTGGACGCTGAAGACTTTCGAGGGCCGCGACGCGGTGAAGGCCATGCTCGCGGCGACGCTCGCTGCCACGCGTCCGTCCGCATGGACCGCCCTCGGCCATCCCGCCGAGGCGAACGGCGCCTTCGAAGGCTGGTTCGCGTTCGAGACGGCGGCCGGCCGCGGCACGGGTCACGTGCGGCTGCGCGACGGGCGCGCCTGGACGCTGCTCACCACGCTGCAGGAGTTGAAAGGCCACGAGGAGCACGCGGGCGCGACGCGGGAGCGCGGGATCGTGCACGGCTTCGTCGCCGACCGCCGCTCATGGCTCGAACAACGGCAGTCCGAGGCGGCGGAGCTCGGCGGATCGCGTCCGCCCTACGTGCTCATCATCGGCGGCGGGCAGGGCGGGCTCGCGCTCGCGGCGCGCCTGAAGCGCCTCGGCGTGCCCGCGCTCGTGATCGAGAAGAACGAGCATGCCGGCGACTCCTGGCGCAAGCGGTACCGCTCGCTCGTGCTCCACGATCCGGTCTGGTACGACCACATGCCGTACCTGCCGTTTCCGGACCACTGGCCCGTGTTCAGCCCGAAGGACAAGATGGGCGACTGGCTGGAAATGTACGCGCGCGCGATGGAGATCGACTGCTGGACGTTCACCAAGTGCCAGCGCGCCACGTGGGACGAGTCGGCGCAGGAATGGTCGGTGCAGGTAAATCGCGCGGGCGAGCTTGTCGAGCTGCGGCCGCGGCACCTGGTGCTGGCAACCGGCCTGTCGGGCTATCCGAGCATGCCCGAGATACCCGGCGCGGACGCCTTCGCCGGACACCTGTGCCATTCAAGCCAGTTCGACGGCGGCGAGGCCTGGCGCGATCGGCACTGCGTGGTCCTCGGGGCGAACAACTCCGCGCACGACATCGCGGCCGACCTCGTGGAGCACGGCGCCGCCTCGGTCACGATGGTCCAGCGCTCGCCGAGCATCGTCGTCACCTCCGACGCGCTCATGGAGCACGCCTGGAGCCAGCTGTATTCGGAAGCGGCGCTCGAGTCCGGGATTACCACCGAAGTGGCGGACCTGACCGTCGCGTCGGTCCCGTTCCGCCTGCTGCCCGCGTTCCAGAAGCCCGTGTACGAGGCGATCCGCAAGCGCGACGCACGCCTGTACGAGGGGCTCGACCGCGTGGGCTTCCGCTACCACTTCGGCGAAGACGACTCGGGCATCCACTTCGCCTACCTGCGCCGCGGCTCCGGCTACACCATCGACGTCGGCGCCTCGCAGCTGCTGATCGACGGCCGCGTCGCGCTGAAGAGCCCGGCTGAGGTCGTGCGCGTCGCCGAGCGCAGCGTGCGGCTCACCGACGACAGCGTGCTGCCGGCCGATCTCATCGTCTGCGCGACCGGCTACGGCTCGATGAGCCAGTGGGCCGCGGCGCTCATTTCGCCTGAGGTCGCCGAGCGGGTCGGGGCGGTCTGGGGCCTGGGCTCGGGTACCGCGTACGACGCGGGCCCCTGGGTGGGCGAGCTGCGCAACATGTGGAAGCCGACGCAGCAGCCGGCGCTGTGGTTCATGGGTGGCAACCTGATGCAGGCGCGGCACTATTCGCTCTACCTCGCGCTGCAGCTCAAGGCGCGCTTCGAGTCGATCCCCACGCCGGTGTACTTCGTCGATCCGGCCCAACGCGCGTGAAGTTGCCGCGGAACTCGCTCTTCGCCCTCCTGATGCGATCGCGGTGGTGGGCGAGTGCGCTGGCGGCCGCCGCGGCATTCGGCATCGCCCGCCTGTTCGTGCCGGAGGCCGCTGCGCTGTTCGGCGCCCTGCCGTTCCTGGTCATCGCCGCAGTGGTTGCGTGGCGCGAAACGCGCTCGCCGCGCGGAGCGCGGCTCGAGTCCGCGCTCGCGCGCCTGCAAGCGATGACCTGGGAGGAGTTCGCCCGCGCGCTCGAGCACGGCTATCGCCGCGAAGGCTACGACGTCCGCCCCGGACGGGGCGCGGCCGACTTCGAGCTCGAGCGCAGTGCGGTGGTGTCGTTGGTTAGCGCGCGCCGGTGGAAGGCCGCACGAACGGGCATCGAGCCCCTGAAGGACCTCGCCGCAACGGCGCGCGATCGCGGCGCCCGGAGCGCGATCTACGTCTGTGCGGGCGAGCTGACCGAGAATGCGCGCGCGTTCGCCGGCGAGGCCTCCGTGCAGCTGCTCGAGGGAGGCGAGCTGGTGCGCCTGGCGCGCGGCGGATGAGCGGGGCGGCCGGCGCGTCGTTTTCCGAGTGCCGACGCTGGCGCACGCTGCTCTGGCGCCGCTGGGACGACACCCGCCCGGTCGCGAATTTCCTGATGCTGAACCCGAGCACGGCCGACGAGACGCAGCTCGACCCGACCTGCACGCGGGCGCAGGCGTATGCAATGCGCTGGGACTATGGCGCGCTGCTGGTGACGAATGTCTTTGCGTGGCGCGCGACCGACCCGGCGGCGCTGCGCACGGCCGCGGACGCGGTCGGCCGCGGAAACGACGCGGCGATACTGCGCGCAGCGCGGCAGGCTGCGCTCGTGGTCTGCGCCTGGGGGAACCATGGCGCGCACCTCGGCCGGTCGGCCGACGTCCGGGCTCTGCTGCGGCGAGCCGGCATCGCGCTGCATGTGCTGCGCTTGAACGCCGGCGGGGAACCCGCGCATCCGCTCTATCTCCCGGGTGCGCTCCGGCCCCGCGCCTGGCGCTAGCCCTTCAACATCGCGTCGAGGTGGTCGAGGTCGTTGATGACGCGCCACTCGCGCGCGCCTGCGGACTCGACCCGCTTTTGCCAGTCCGCCAGCCGCCCGAGGTAGCGGCGCGGGTCGAGGTTGTCGGTGCGCAGCTTGACGACGTTGACGGCGACTACGCGGATGTCCTTCAGGTCGATCGGGAAGTTGCGGACCGTCGACCGGTCGAGCTCCTCCTGCATGTCGGAGAAGATCAGGATCGTCTTTTGCGCCGCCCCGGTCTCATTCAGGAACATCGCGCCCTGGATCAGGCCGCCGGTGATGTCGGTATTGGCGCTGCCCTGGGGTGTCGCGGTAAACGACTCGATGCGCTCCTTGAACGCACGCTTTTGCGCGTTGGCTTGCGAGGGTCGCGAGTCGAACGTCACCTTGGCGACGATGTCCTTTTCGCTGAAGCTGCGGCTGCGCACGCGAGCGACCGCCAACGAGTCGCCAGGCTGCAGGGTGCCGAGCAGGTAATTCACGATCAGCTGCGCCTTGCCGACTTCGCCGGCGTACGTGCCGGAGGTGTCGACGAGCAGATAGACGGCCTGCACATGCGCGCGCGAGTCGCCGCACCCCGGCGTACCCGCGAACGCGAGCAGGGGCAGCGCGGCCAGGAATCGGCGGCGCCTCATGAGCGCTCTCCCACGCCCAGTTCCACGCCGGCGGCGTGGTCAGCCGCGGGCCCGCGCGCCGACTTCACCCATCGCTCGGCCAGCAACGGCAGCACGATGAGGATGTCGTACAGCGTCACGAGCACTTTGGTGAGCTGGCGCACGACGTTGCCCGCGACGCGCATCAGGACTGCCGCGGTGCGCGCCAGCACGACCAGGGTCGCGCCGCCCACCGTCCTTGCCGAGCTGATGAACGACTCGAGCGGGACGGCGATGAACGCCAGCGCGAACGGCAGGATGAAGCCGAGCAGCATTTGCCCCGCGGTCGGGATGCCGGTGAGCCAGCCATCGGGCGCGGCCGGCCGCACTGCGGCCAGCGACTGCAACAGCGCCTGCTTGTCCGCCATCAGCATGTCGCGCATCAATGCGAGAGCTGCTTCGACTCCCGCAAGCACCAGCAGCAGCGTGAATGCCGCCCACATCATGCGCCGCCGCTGCAGCTCGGGCAGCGCATGGATGCGGGGGAAGAGGTGCGTGATGCGCAGCGTCTCCATCAGGAACAGGCCCATGGTCGCTTCGACGAAGATGATGACGAGTGCGGCGACCTCGGAGGTGCGCAGCGACGCAGTGAGGTAGTCGCCGGCCCCGACCATCTCGGACATCGGCAGCGCGATCAGCTTGAAATTGATCAGCGCGCCGCCGGCCGCGACGAACAGCACCAGGGTCGCCGTGAAGAACTGCGTGAGCGCGGAGAGCGTGAGCGCGTGCTCGGCTCGGTCGCTCTTTTTCACGATCGCCTCGAAGCGATCCATCTGCGCGTCGATCGCCGCGGCGCGGTCGGCGAGGTTGGTCATCTTGCGGTCCGCGTGCGCGAGCGTGCGGTCGAGTGAGCGCCAGAACGGCATGAAGCCGTCGAGGATGCGGTGGCGCGACTGGTAGGAGCGCCGGTACTCGGCGAGCGCCTTGTCGTGGATCGCCTTGATCGAGACGTTGATCTCCTCGAGCAGCCGCTGGACGAGCTCGTTGCCGTTGGGCTTGATCTTGGCGACCGTGGCTACGGCGTCGACCCATTCGGGCGGCGGCGGCGGCACCTCGCCGCACTTGCGGTAGTCCTCCTCGACGCGCGTGATCTCGTCGAGCAGGCGGCGCTGAAGCGCCGGATAGCCTTCGAGGTCGCGCTTGACGAGGGCAGCGACCCGCTCGAAGTCGCGCGTAATGCGCTCCTGCGTCTCCTCGCGGCCCTGGGCGAGAAGCACGACGCGGTTGCGTTCGCGCAGATCGTTCGCAGCCGCGAGCAGCGAGCGCGAGCCCAGGCGCAGCGGCCCGCCGGCCAGCTGACCGAGCGCGCGCAGCAGCGCATGCACCGGGGCGCGTGCCGCATACAGGAACGGCATCGCGACCACGAACCAAGCTAGCGCGGAAAGCGCGGCGTTGCCTGGCCAGATCATCCAGAACGGAGAATCCGCCATGGGGCACTCCTTTCGACAGCACAGAGTTGCCCCCTACGCCGGCCAGTCTAGCGCATCGGCCGCGCCGGCCGCCGGTACTATTTCTCGACCGCGAGCAGCTCGACCTCGAAAATAAGTGTCGCATTTGGCGGAATCACGCCGCCCGCGCCACGTGCGCCGTAGCCGAGCGCCGGCGGGATGGTCAGCACGCGCGTGCCGCCGACCTTCATGCCCTGCACGCCTTCGTCCCAGCCCTTGATCACATTGCCGGCGCCGAGCGGAAAGCCGAAGGGCTCGCCGCGGTCCTTGCTGGAGTCGAACTTGCGGCCGCGCTCGCCGCCGAAAAGCAGCCAGCCCGTGTAGTGGACCGTGACTTCGTGGCCAGCGTGCGCCAGGTCGCCTTCACCGACGACCGTATCGTCGAAGATCAGACCGCTGGCAGTGGTGGTGGGCATGCAGGCCTCCTTTTCTAGACGTTCAGGCGTTCGGCCGCCAGGTAGCGCTGGCGGTACAGCTCGAAGGGGAGCGTGTCGGCCGCCTCGATTGCGCGCTGCTCCTCGATCGACTCGGCCGCGAGTCGCTCGAATCGCGCCGTGGCCTCCGCGGTCAGCGGCAGTGCCCGCAGCGACTCTCGATGGCGCGCGGACCAGGCGCGGGCGAAGTCGCGATAGGAGTTTCCGTGCGTGCGCATGTCCGCCAGGACTCGCGCAGAGGGCGTACGCGACGGATCGGCCAGCACGCTGCGCTGCGCCGCCAGCGCGTCGCGGAAGCCCGACCCGGAGTGCGCGGCGTCAAGCGCCTCGGCGATCGGCGCGCACTCTTCAACAATGCGGCCGCCCCATTCTGCGAGGCCGCGCGACTCGGGACCACAATCCAGCTGCAGTCCGGGCTCGCGTCCACGCTCGGCGACCCGCTCCTGGTTGCGCGAGACGCAAGCGATCTCTTCCGGCGTGTCCTGTGCGCTGTCGGCGAGCAGGCAGTGCAGCAGGAATACGTCGAGAAACCGCATCACGGGCGCCGTGATACCGGCCGGCGCGTACGGGTCGAGGTCCATCAGCCGCACCTCGACATATTCGACGCCCCGCTCGCGCAGCGCGTGCAGCGGCCGTTCGCCCTGGCGGATCGGCCGCTTGGGGCGGATCTTGCTGTAGTACTCGTTCTCGATCTGCAGCAGCGTGGTCGCGAGCTGGCGGTAGCTTTGCGGCTCGTCGCCTGCGCTGCCGGGCTCCCGCAGGCCGATTTTCTCGTAGTGCGGATAGACCTGCGTCAGACCTCGCTCGAGACCGGCCGCGTAGGTGCGTAGGTCGTTGCACGACACGAGCAGCGACGACTGAACATCGCTCTGGTATCCGAGCCGCCCCATGCGCAGCGACGTGGCGTGCGGTCGATACAGCGTCCCCGGGGCGAGCGTCTCGAGCCGATGGGACCGCGCTTCGACAAAGGACGAGCAGACGGCGGGCGAGGCGCCGAACAGATACATCGGGAGCCACGCATGGCGGCGGAAGTTGCGGATGAGCGCAAAGTATTCCGCGTCACCCAGCCCCGGCATGGACCAGTTGTAATGGATGCCCGAGATGGTCTGCATGCGCCGCCCATAGCGCCACGACAGCCCCTGGCGGTAGACGGTCTTCGCCACGCCCACATTCGATCGCCCGTAGCGGCCGATCGGGATCTCGCCTTCCGGCGGCAGCACGCAGGGCATGCTGCCCGCCCACAGTATCTCGTCGCCGATCTCGCGCATCACGAACTGGTGGATCTGCGTCAGCTCCTCGAGGCAGGACACGGTCGACCCGTGCACGCCCGTGATCAGCTCGAGCTGCGACTCGCTGAAATCGGTGGTGATGTTCGGGTGCGCGAGCGCCGAGCCGAGCGCGCGCGGGTGCACGGTCGGCGCGAGCGCGCCGTCGGGCCGCGCACGCAGCGACTCCTTCTCGATGCCGCGGCGCATGCCGCGCAGCGTGTCGCGCGCGAGAGCGCGCAGGCGATCCTGCAACATGTTTCCTTCGGGGTTGGGCGGATGCTAACCCGGGCCCGCCGATAGTCAAAACGGTGGACAGCGGCTCTGGCATCATATGCGAAACAGGCGGCGGCAGGCCGGCGGGAGGGCCGAGCGCGACCGACCGACAGGGTTCGTTCCGATCTACAACGAGGAGGGGTTTCAACGATGATTTCGCAGCGCTGCACCATATTGCTGTCGCTGGTCGCCGGCGTCTTGCTGTCCGGGGCTGCAGGCGCGCAGACGATCAACCTCAAGCTGCACCACTTCCTGGGACCGAAATCGCCGGCGCAGGTCAAGATGCTCGAGCCCTGGGCGCAGCGCGTCGAGAAGGCCTCGGGCGGCAAGGTCAAGATCGAGATCTTTCCGTCGATGTCGCTCGGCGGAAAGCCGCCGGAGCTGATCAACCAGGCGCGCGACGGCGTGGTTGACCTCATCTGGACGGTGAACGGCTACACCGCAGGCCTGTTTCCGCGCACTGAAGTTTTCGAGCTGCCGTTCGTGCACACCAATGACCCGGCGGCGACCAACCTCGCGATGCACGCGATGTTCAACCAGTACCTGAAGCAGGAGTACCAGGGTGTCCATGTGCTGTTCCTGCACGTGCACCAGGGCCATGGCATCCAGATGGTCGACAAGGCGGTGCACACGCCGGATGACCTGAAGGGCCTGAAAATGCGCATCCCGACGCGCACCGGGGCCTGGATCATCGAGGCGCTCGGCGCTTCGCCGGTCGGCATGCCGGTGCCGGCCCTGCCGCAGGCCCTGTCCAGAAAGGTGGTCGACGGCGCGTTCATTCCCTGGGAGATCATCCCTGCGCTCAAGCTGCAGGAGCTGATCCACTACTACGTCGAGGGGCCGAACATGACTCGCTTCGGCAACACGACCTTCCAGGTATCGATGAACGAGGCGCGCTGGAATTCGCTTCCCGCCGACGTACAGAAGGCCTTCACCGAGAGCTCCGGGGCTGACTGGGTGCGCGAAGTCGGCAACATCTGGCACGAGAACGACCTCGAGGGCATCAAGTTCGCCGAGAAGGCGGGCGATACGCACATCGTCCTGACCGAGGCCCAGCTCGACGCGTTCAAGACGAAGCTCGAGCCCGTGGTGAAGCGCTGGGAAGACGACGTCAAGGCCAAGGGTATCGATGGCGCGACGCTGGTCAAGGTGGCGCGCGAGGAAATCGCAAAGTACTCGAAGTAGTCCCGTGGAGGGCGACGTAACGCGCGCGACCGGGCCGGGCAGCCTCGCCGCGCGCGTCGTCGAAGCCTGGGCGCTTCTGGGCGGGCTGGTGCTGCTCGCCATCGTCCTGATGGTCGCCTGGAGCGCGACGCGCGGATTCGTCTTCGACCGGCCTCTGCAGGGCGACGTCGAGATGACCGAGATGTGGGTCGCGGTCGCGGTGTTCATGTTCCTGCCTTACTGCCAGCTCTCCGGCGCCAACGTCACGGCCGATCTCTTCACCGCGGGCGCAGGTCCGAGAACCGTGGCGCTGCTCGACCTGGTCTCGGCGTTGCTCGCGCTCGGCTTCAGCCTGTTGCTGCTATGGCGCATGTACCTCGGGCTGCTTGACTACCGGACCTACGTCGAGACCACTACCATCCTGCACGTGCCGATCTGGTACGCCTACATTCCCGCGCTGGTCTCGCTCGTACTGCTGGCGCTCGCGTCCGCCCTCACGGTCGCAAGCGCGCTGCGGGCGTGGATGCACTCTCGATAGAAGGAGACTGCCCTTGGACCATGGCCTGCTGCTAGGGCTTCTGGGGCTCGTTGCGCTGGTCGCGCTGATCGCGATCCGCATCCCGATCGCATACTCGATGATCGTGGTGGGCGCGGTCGGCATGATGGTGCTGGGCGACTCGCGAATCCTCCTCGCCCAGCTCAAGAACCTCGCCTACTCGCAGTTCTCGCTCTACGATCTGTCGGTGCTGCCCATGTTCGTGCTGATGGGCAACATCTCTACTCAGGCCGGACTGAGCCGCGACCTGTTTCGCGCTGCCAACGCGTGGCTGGGATGGATGCGCGGCGGAGTCGCGATGGCGGCCATCGCCGCCTGCGCTGGCTTCGGCGCCGTGTGCGGCTCCTCTCTGGCGACTGCGTCGACCATGGGCCAGGTGGCTTTGCCGGAGCTGCGTCGCTACCGGTACAGCCCGACGCTTGCGACCGGCACGCTCGCCGCCGGCGGCGTGCTCGGGATCCTGATCCCGCCCTCGGTGGTGCTGGTTGTGTACGCGATCGTTGTGGAGGCGAGCATCGTGCAGATGTTCATCGCCGCCTTTGTCCCGGGGCTGATCGCCGTGGTCTTCTTCCTCGTCACCATCGCCATCTACGTTCGCCTCCGGCCGGATGAGGGGCCGCCAGGCGACCGCGTGCCGCGCAGGGAATTCATCGAGGCGACGCTCCGCGTCGGGCCGGTGGCGGGGATCTTCGGCATGGTGATCGGCGGCATCTATTTCGGCCTGTTCAACCCCACGCCGGCGGCCGCAATCGGCGTGTTCCTGGTCACCGTGTTCGGACTGCTGCGGGGCACGATCCGCTGGGCCGGCATGAAAGCCGCCCTGCTCGACACGGCCAAGACCACCGGCATGATCTATCTGATCCTGCTCGGCGCCCAGATCCTCAACATCTTCATGGCTCGCGGCGGCGTGCCGCAGGCGGCGGCCGATATGATGCTGCATTCGGGCCTCTCGCCGCTCGTGATCCTGATCCTGCTGCTGGTGGCGCTGATCGTCCTCGGCTGCCTGATGGACAGCCTGTCGATGATCCTGCTCACGATCCCGTTCTTCTGGCCCGTGATCTCGGGGCTCGACTTCGGCATGAGCCAGGATCAACTCAAGATCTGGTTCGGAATCCTGGCGCTCATCGTGGTCGAGCTCGGCCTCATCACGCCGCCAGTCGGCATGAACGTCTTCGTCATCAATGCGCTCGCCAAAGACGTGCCGATGAGCCGGACCTTCGCCGGCGTGATGCCGTTCTTCTTCGCGGAACTGATCCGCGTTGCCTTGATAGTGGCCTTTCCCGCGCTGTCGCTCTGGCTGCCGAAGCTGCTGCAGGGGTAGGTCGGCGCCGCGCCTGCGGCGTGCAAGTCCACAGGTTTTTCAGGGTCTTGCGGCGGCTTGATTGCCCCGGTTTCGCCCACATCTAGGAACCCGGTGCGCACGTCCGCGCACCACGTGTCGGGAGAGACCATGGATTTCTGGCGCAGAAAACGGCAGCAAGCTCTTGAAATCGCCGACGAAGAGGCGAGTGGTAGCCGTGAACGCACGCACGCCGGCGGCACCTCGGTCGCGGTCCGGCCCATCCCCGCCGACGCCCTCATCCTCGTTCCGCTGAGGAGCGCAGTGCTGTTCCCTGGCGCCATCTCGCCGCTGACGGTCGGCCGCGCGTCGTCCGTGGCGGCCGTGCAGGAAGCGGCGCGCCAGAACCGGAAGCTGGGTTTCCTTCTGCAGCGCGACCCTCGGGCGAGCGACGTCGCGGGCAACGACTTGCACTGGGTCGGCACGGCCGGCGAGATCGTGCGCTACGTGCCGGCCGCACAGGGCGTGCACCACCTCGCCGTGCAGGGCCAGAGCCGCTTCCGCGTGACCGAGTTTCTCGACGGCTGGCCGTTCCTGGTGGGGCGTGTCGTCTGGGTGCCCGAGGCGACCGGGCGCGGTGACGAGATCGAGGCGCGGTTCCTGCAGTTGAAATCGCAGGCGGTCGAAGCGATCCTGCTGCTGCCCAATGTTCCCGACGAGCTGGCGACGGCGGTCCAGGCAGTGGAGTCGCCGTCCCAGCTCGCCGACATGGTCGCGAACCTGCTCGATATCGACAACGAGCAGAAGCAGGCCATCCTCGAGGCGTTCGACCTGCAGCAGCGGCTCGACCGCGTGCTCGCGCACCTGGCCGAGCGCGTGAGCGTGCTGCGGCTGTCGAAGGAGATCGGCGACAAGACGCGCAAGGAATTCGACGACCGCCAGCGCGAGCACGTGCTGCGCGAGCAGATGCGCCAGATCCAGAAGGAGCTCGGCGAAGGCGAGGACACGGCGGCCGAGCTGGTCGAGCTGGAAAAGGCACTCGACGGCGCGGGCATGCCCGAGGACACGCTGAAGGCGGCCAGGAAGGAGTTCAAGCGCCTGTCGCGCATGGGCGAGCAGTCCGGTGAAGCCTCGATGCTGCGCACCTGGCTCGAATGGATGGCCGAGCTGCCCTGGCGCGCGGACGCGCTTCCGGCGGTGGACATCGCCCAGGCGCGCAAGGTCCTCGACGAGGACCACTTCGGCCTGGACAAGGTAAAGCGCCGCATTCTCGAGCACCTCGCGGTGCGCAAGCTCAACCCCGAGGGCAAGAGCCCGATTCTGTGCTTTGTGGGACCGCCGGGGGTGGGCAAGACCTCGCTCGGCCAGTCGATCGCGCGCGCCACGGGGCGCAAGTTCCAGCGCGTCGCGCTCGGCGGCACGCACGACGAGGCCGAGATCCGCGGCCACCGGCGCACCTACATAGGCGCGCTGCCGGGCAACGTCGTCCAGGCGGTCAAGCGGGCAGGCAGTCGCGCGGGCGTGCTCATGCTGGATGAAATCGACAAGCTCGGCGCGGGCGGCTTCCACGGCGACCCGTCATCCGCCCTGCTCGAGGTGCTCGACCCGGAGCAGAACTCGAAATTACGCGATAACTACCTGGGCGTGGATTTCGACCTCTCGAGGGTGATGTTCATCGCCACCGCGAACGTGCTCGACACGATCCCCGGGCCGCTGCGCGACCGCATGGAGATCATCCAGCTGCCGGGCTACACCGAGGAGGAGAAGCTGCAGATCGCGAAGAACTACCTGGTGAAGCGGCAGCTGGAGACGAATGGGTTGTCTTCTTCTCAAGTTGA
>JBOIFE010000306.1:0-6415 GCA_050741015.1 Burkholderiales bacterium
ATGCTCGCGCGCGTGTTCGCCGCCAGGCGCATCCGCTCGACCGAAGAGCTCGACTACGACGCATCGCGCCTGCTTGCGCCTTCGCTGCTCGCCAACACCGGGCAGGCGGCGGCGCTGCTCGCCGACGCCATTGCGGCCGGGCGGCGCATCCTGATCGTCGCCGACTACGACGCCGACGGCGCCACCGCCTGCGCCGTGGGCATGCGGGCGCTTCGGTCCCTGGGCGCGTCGGTGGACTACCTCGTGCCCAACCGCTTCGAGCTCGGCTATGGCCTGACGCCGGAGCTGGTGGACATCGCCGCGCAAAGAAAACCCGACCTGCTCATCACCGTGGACAACGGCATCGCGAGCGTGGACGGCGTCGAGCGCGCCAATGAACTCGGCATCGCGACGCTGATCACCGACCACCACCTGCCCGGCGAATCGCTGCCGCGCGCGGCCTGCATCGTCAACCCGAACCAGCCCGGCTGCGGCTTCGCCTCCAAGTCGATCGCGGGCGTGGGCGTGATGTTCTACGTCATGCTCGCGCTGCGCGCGGAACTCCGGCGGCGCGGGGCGTTCCGCGAGCGGCCCGAGCCCAACCTTGCCGCGCTCACCGACCTCGTCGCGCTCGGTACCGTCGCCGACGTCGTGCCGCTCGATGCCAACAACCGTATCCTCGTCGCCCAAGGACTGAAGCGCATCCGCGCCGGGCGCGCGCAGCCGGGTATCGACGCGCTGCTTCGCGCCGCGGGCCGCGCGCCCGCGCAGGCGGGCGGCTTCGACCTCGGGTTCGTGGTCGGCCCGCGGCTCAACGCCGCAGGGCGCCTCGCTGACATGAGCCTCGGCATCGCGTGCCTGGTCGCCGACGACGCCAGCGCCGCGGCCAACGGCGCGATGGAGCTCGATCGCCTGAATCGCGAACGCCGGCGCATCGAGGCCGAGATGCTCGAGCAGGCCGCGGCGGCCGCGGACGCGATCGCCGACGCACCGGGCGCGGCCGCCGTGTTCTTCGACGCGGGCTGGCACCAGGGCGTGGTCGGCATCCTCGCTTCGCGCCTCCGGGAGCGACTGCATCGGCCCGTGTTCTGCTTCGCGCGCGCGAACAACGGCGAATTGCGCGGTTCGGGCCGCTCGATCCCGGGCTTCCACCTGCGCGACTGCCTCGACCTCGTCGCCAAGGCCGCGCCAGGCGTCATCCTGCGTTTCGGCGGGCACGCGCAGGCCGCCGGCCTGACGCTGCGCGAAGCCGACCTCGAGCGATTTCGCGAGGTGCTTTCGGCCGTGGCCGAGCGCACGCTGCCGGCCGAGGCGCGCACGCGCGTGGTGGAGACCGACGGCGCGCTGCTTTCTTCCGAGCTTTCGCTCGGACTCGCGCAGCTGCTGGCGACGCGCGTGTGGGGCCAAGGCTTTCCCGAGCCGCTCTTCTGCGATACATTCCGCCTCGAGCACCAGCGCGTGGTCGGCGAGAAGCACAGCAAACTGAAGCTCGTGATGGACGGCCGCCGGCTGGAAGCCATGCGCTTCAACGCCCTCGATCCCCTGCCCGCGCAGTTCCGCGCCGCTTACCGGCTCAGCGTCAACGAGTACAACAACTTGCAGACCGTGCAGCTGAGCCTCGAGCATGTGGTGGCCGCATGAGGGCGCTCGCGCTGCTCGCGCTTTGGCTGCCGCTCGCAGCAGCGGCGGACAAGCCGGTCGACGCCGGGCCCTACGTGCCCTCGCCGCAAAGCGTGGTCTCGGACATGTTGAAGCTCGCGGGCGTGGGCCCGCACGACTATGTGATCGACCTCGGCTCGGGCGACGGGCGCATCGTGCGCACGGCGGCGCTGGTGTTCGGCGCGAGCGGGATGGGCGTGGAGATCAAGGACGATCTCGTGCGCCAGGCCAACGCCGACGCGCAGCGCGAGGGCATCGGCAACCGGGTCAAGTTCGTCACCGCGGACCTGTTCAAGACCGACCTCTCGGCCGCGACGGTGGTCACGATGTACCTGCTGCCCGACACGGTGAACCTGCTGCGCGAGAAGCTCCTGCGCGAGCTGCGCCCCGGCACGCGCGTGATCTCGCATGACTACCCGCTCTCGGGCTGGGTGCCGGAGAAGTACGTGCAGATGGACCTCGAGGACAAGGTGAAGATCAGCGGCGTGACGACGACGCTGATCTACCTCTACGTCGTGCCGGCGCGGGTCGAAGGGCGCTGGCGCGGCACGGCGGCCGGCCAGCCGTTTACGCTCGACCTGAAGCAGGACATCACGCGCGTGAGCGGCCGCGGCAGCGGTGCGGGGCGCGACGCACCGCTCGAGAACGCCAAGCTGCGAGGCGAGCAGCTCTCGTTCCGGCTCGCCGGGCGCGACTACCGCGGCCGGGTCCAGGGCGCCTCCATCGCCGGCGAGGGCTGGCACGTGGGGCGGGTGCAGTAGTGGACCGCAAGCGCGTCAACTCCTCGCGCATCCGCGCCGTCGGCTACGACGAGCGCTCGCAGACGCTCGAGATCGAGTTCAGCAGCGGCGAGGTGCTCCAGTACTCGAAGGTCTACCCCGAGGTCTACCGTCGCTTCATGGCGGCGCCCAATGCCACCGCGTTCTACGACGACAAGATCGCCGAGGACTACACCGGACGACGCGTCTAGCCGTCACGCCATGGCCAAGGGCTACCTGATCGAAGTGCGGGCGAAGGACGGCATCGTCTGGGCGATCGTGCGCGGCAGGCGCTCGCTCGACACCGTGCTCGAAGCCGGTCGCGACATCATGAAGGCCTGCGCGGAGCTGAACCTGAAGAAGGCGCTGGTCGACGTGCGCGGGCTGGAGGGGCAGCTGGAGCCGGTGGACAGCTTCGAGGTCACCAGCCGCCACTACCCGGCGATGCGCGACCGCCGCGTGATCACGCATTGCGCGATCGTCGACCGCAAGGGGTCCGAAGCGAACCACGCGTTCTTCGAGAACGTCGCGGTCAACCGCGGCCTGAACCTTCGCGTGATGACCGAGCCCGAGGCGGGCCTTGCCTGGCTGAACGCGGCGGACGGCGCGGCGAAGGCCTGATGGGGGAGCTTTTCCTGCTGCTCGCGCTCACCGGCGCCGGCGCCAATCCCAGCGACGATCCGATGATCCTGTGGGACTGCGACCGCGCGGGCGGCCGGCTCGTGGTGCAGATGGTGCAGCCGCCGGTCGAGCAGGTCACGAAGCGCGAAAACTTCCTCTTCAGCGGCACGCCGGGCTTCGAGCAGTGCCGGCTCGGTCAAACCACCTGGACGCTGCTCGTCGACATCGTCGAGTACGAGGACGGCCCCTGCGAATTCCGGCCCGACACCATCGTCAGCCTGATGAGGAACGACCGGCTCGTGCTGTCCTCGGTGGTGGTGGGCGAGAACTGCGGGAACCGGCCGGTGCTGACCGAGGCGCGCATCGCCGACCGGGGCGCGACGCCGCGCATCGAGGTCTGCGCCACGCCCGCCTATCCGGGCGAGGGCCGCTGTGCGCCGCTCGTGCTGCGGCGCATGAAGAACGCCGCGGACAATGAGACCCTGAAGGCGCTCGCCGGCCCGCCGCGTGCGGGCGCCGCGCAGTAGAATCGATTTCCCTCGAAAGGAGACTCCCGATGACCCTGGCCCGTACCGCCGCGCTCGCGGCCGCCGTCGCGTTTGCCGGCGCCGCCCACGCGCAGAAGTTCCATCTCAGCAGCGCCGACATCAAGCCCGGTGCCACGATCGCCGCGGAGCAGGTCTTCAACGGCTTCGGCTGCACCGGCCAGAACGTCTCGCCCGCGCTCAAGTGGTCGGGCGCGCCCAAGGGCACCAAGAGCTTCGCCCTCCTCGTGCACGACCCCGACGCACCGACCGGCGGCGCGGGCTGGTGGCACTGGGTCGTGGTCAACATCCCGGCCGACGTGCACGAGCTGAAAAAGGGCGCGGGCGCAGCTTCCGGCGGCGACCTGCCGGCGGGCGCGATCCAGATCGCGACCGACTTCGGCGCGCCCGGCTGGGGCGGCCCCTGCCCGCCCGCGGGCGACAAGCCGCACCACTACCACTTCACCATCTACGCCCTGAAGGTCGACAAGCTCGACCTGCCCGAGGGCGCTCGCGCGTCGCTCGCCGGCTTCATGATCAACGCCAACGCCATCGGCAAGGCAACCCTCACCGGCAAGTACGGCCGCAAGAAGTAGCTTTCTTATGCCCGCTCGCGAGCGCGTGAAGCAGCTCATCGCGCTCGTCGAGCAGGCGAAATTCGTCGAGGCGATCGAGCGCTTCTACGCCGACGACGCTTCGATGCAGGAGAACAGCGCCGCGCCGCGGCGGGGCAAGCAGACCCTCGTCGACTTCGAGCGCAAGTTCCTCGCCACCCTCAAGAGCGCGCGCACCCTGCCGATGGAGGACCTTCTCGTCGACGGCGACCGCGTCGTCATCCGCTGGCAGTTCGAATTCACTCGCGCAGACGGCTCCGTCATGCGCCTGGACGAGTTGGCACTGCAAAAGTGGCGCGGCGACCTGATCGTCGAGGAGCGCTTCTACTACGACCCCGCGCAGATGCGGGGGTAGTTGGCGGTTATCTCCCTCGCAGATACGTTCGAGGGATCAACGCTTTGTCCCGAATCCTGCGGCCTTTCACGGCGGCCGCGTCGGGCGAACTCGCGTAGGCCTTTGATTGCTGGAAGCTTGTTCGTATCGATCTCTATTGCGGACCTATGATAAACAGCACGTATGCCGGTTATTGAACGTTAGATGCCTCTCTTCAGCACAATCGCTTCAATCGTCGCCGGTACCGTTGCATATGCAAGTGCCTTAGTAGTGCTCTACATCGCACAGTGCGAAGCGCTCCTTCCCGGATGCTCCGGCAAGATGTACGACGCAAGTGTCATCATCAATCTTTTGCTTGGCGGGTTCGGCATTGGTGCCGTCTGCAGTGCCGTCATTGTTGCACTGTGCTATTGGCCACCGATCAGGCCTTTCCTGTTGCGACCTAGCCTTCCTGTTGCTCTATTTGTGCTTCTGGGTTCACTTCCTTTCGCGTACATGTGTGTGCACTGGAGCTGCAGACCCTGGCTTACCGCTCAGGAGATCTCAAAAGGGGTGCTCGCCGGACTATCGGGAGCGCTAGGCTTTCTCCTTGTTCGGCGCTCGGCATCTAACCGCGCAGTGCAGCGGACGCCCTCAGGCGGGCGCCGCTGACTGCGAACGTTAGGTGTGAAGCCGATGCGCCCGCTATTGGTAGCTCTTGCGACCGCAGTCGCTGCTGCCGCAACATTTGCAGAGACCGGAGTGGTGTATCGATCACCGGAATCGTATCGCGAACTACCGTCTTCGATTGTCGCCGCACTAACGAAGGAAGGTTGCCGAATACCGCAAGGGACAATCGAGGGCAAGGTTGTGGCAACCAACGTGATATCGGGCTCATTTGCGGCGCAAGGACAAACCGACTGGGCAGCGCTGTGCGCCAAACACGGACGCCAATACATCAGGGTGTTTTGGGGCGGCCCGGCACATTGTCCTTCACGCATTGACAAAGGCACCCTGATGTCTGAGGCGGAGATAGAGCAGGGTCTCGAGTTCGACCGCGCCATTGATACTGTGGATCAGAAATTCATTCGTGACCACTATGAGGCCTATGGCGGTCCAAAGCCGCCTCAGATCTTTCACCTTGGCATCAACTATGAGTTCTTGGAAAAGGCCTCCGTAGTTCACTATTGCCACCAAGGTCGCTGGCAGGAGCTGACGGGTGCCGATTGACAGCTTCACACCTAACAGCGCGGCGCAGAGCGACGCTTTTCGCTCGGCGCTAAGCGCGCCTACGCCCAGCGCGCCTGGCCGCGAACGTTAGAACGCATGAACCGACGGGCCACACGCCTCACGCTAAGTCTCGTAGCGCTGTCCTGGGCTCTTTTGATTGCAGGTCGGTACGTTGCAGCAACGCCTGGGTGGGAATCCTTTCGCCTACTTGGGTTCACTCTTGGCGGATTGCTAAGCATCGTTACGCTCGTCCTGTGCATCTACTACCTAAGGTATGGCCGTGTTAGAACGGCAGGCCTCACGATAGCTACCGCTAGCGCCGCAATCTATGGCACAGCACTCGTCGTTGTCCTTGCCGCGCTCTTCACACACCAACCGTTCGCATCAACGCTTACACGATATGCGTTCTAACAGCACGCCCCACCCGGACGCGCGCGACGTGCCGGCGTCTGCGAGCACCGTTGGGGCGCGCGCCGGTGGGCGTGGACGTTAGGCGTCACATGGGCCAGAAGCTTCCGCCTCAGCAACTCGCGCTCTACCAGGCGATCGACGAAATCCTTTGGCGCGATTGGGACCCCATAGGCATTTCCAGTTCCGACGGTCCGCGAGACGAATACCAAATGTATCTGCCGCAGGTTTTTCAGCTCGCACTCGGCGGGGATCGCGCCAAGATCGCCGATTACCTGTTCACCGTAGCGGTAGAGCGTATGGGGCTTA
>JBOIFE010000307.1:0-16170 GCA_050741015.1 Burkholderiales bacterium
CCCGACATGATGCGCAAGGTCGAGGACATGTACGTCTCGGTCGGAAACGAAGTCGGTGCCTACGTCATTCCGGTCGGCCTCGCGTTCGAGGAGTCGTACCGCCGGCGGCCGGATTTCCGGATTCAAAAGGACTACGACGGCAGCCATCCCAACATGTACGGGACGTACCTCGCGGCGTGCGTGGTGTTCGCGAGCCTCTACGGCAAGTCGCCGGTGGGGAATACCTACGACTACTACGGCGCGGTGGACAAGGCGTCGGCGGCGTACCTGCAGCAGGTGGCCTGGGATACGGTGAAGAAGTTTTACGGGTGGTAGATGTGGATCGATTGATCCGAAACACCACTAGTTCGGGGAAAGCCTGGCGTACGTGTGGATCGCAGGGTTAGTGGCCATTGTCTGTTGTTGGCGAGAAGTCCTGACGATTCCATCCCGGATCAAGTGAGTACAGGCCGTTTGTCTTTTCGAGGTGGCGCAGCGATTTGATGTGGGCCGCCATTCCCCCTACAGGCCAAACCATATTGCTGCCGATGTTGTAGTAGACCACCTTGCGCACCTCTACACCGGGAATTGCAGAATCGCATACCAAGCGATGAAAATCGTAAGGCTCGTCTGCAAAGGCAAGTTGGCTACTGCATAGGAATAGTGACAGTGCAGCAACGGCTGTGCATCTCATGGGTGCCAACGTCCGCTCTTGCCGGCGCGCGCCGACGGTGGTTCAGTGAGCACGGCACCGGCGCGCGCGTTTGGGTGGGGCGTGCTGTTAGGTTGCAGTGCGCTTTTTGGCAGCGTACTCACGGAGAGCACGATTGACAGCTTCAGAGTTTGGAAAAAGCTTGTGCAGGTCCGGATCGATTAATACGACGTTCGTGCCTTCGCGGTAGCTCTTGGCATACTTGCCGCGGACCCCCGACTTGATCAGGTTCTCCGGGTACTCGTCTCTCAATGTGTCTTTGTCACGCTTCATAGGCGCTTCGCTCCCGCGAAGTCATCTGTCGAGCGGAAATCATTCGAATTCGGTCTCCGCGCTCAGTATAGGACGCAACCAGGTATTTGCCCTGCTTTGACATGCCGAAGATGAGGGAACGCTCCTCGTCGGCGGAATGGTCGGGGTCCTGAGCAGCAGATGAATGGTCGTCATCGAAGACCTCCGATGCCTCAAGAAAGCTGATGTCGTGCTTCTGCTCGTTTTCGCGAGCCTTCTCCGCGTCCCATTCGAATATCAGCACAGCGCGTCGGAACGCAACCTAGCATTCCCGGTGACCGGGGCAATCAGTTGTCATGGCGCAGATTGAATCTTCTTCTCCTTCTTCTTTTGCTTGTCTTGCTGCCGCAGCTTCTTTTTAGTCTGCTGCCCGCGCTTGCGATTGCGAAGATTGCGACTCGTTGATCTACCCATGGCTCGAACCCCTTTCTGCAATTGACTCCATCGACGCCTTCACGATCGCCTCGCGATCCACTCCGAAGTACTTTCGCAGCGCCGCACGCGTGTCGCTGCGCCCGAACCCATCCGTTCCCAGCGTCACATACTTTCCCGGCACCCACTCCCGAATCAGATCCGCGAGCGCGCTAACGTAGTCGCTCGCCGCGATCACCGGGCCCGACCCGTCCGCGAGGCACTGCGTCACCCACGACTTTTTCGCGGAACGCCCATCGCGCCGCAACTCGGTAAAGCTCGTCACTGACCAAACCTCGGCGGCGACGCCGCGCTCCTTCTCCAGCACCTCCGCAGCGGCCAGCGCCTCCCGCAAAATCGCCCCCGACCCCAGCAGCCGCACGCGCTTCTTCCCCTTCCCCGCCTCGCGCACGCGGTGCATGCCCTTCAGGATCCCCTCCTCCGCGCCCGCCGGCATCGGCGGGTGTGCGTAATTCTCGTTCATCACGGTGACGTAGTAGAAGACGTCTTCCTGCGCCTCCAGCATCCGGCGCATGCCGTCCCTCAGGATCACCGCGAGCTCGTAGCCATAGCAGGGATCGTAGGCGACGCAATTGGGGACGGTCGCCGCGACCAGGTGGCTCGAGCCGTCCTGGTGCTGCAGGCCCTCGCCCGCGAGCGTGGTTCGTCCCGCGGTGGCGCCCACGAGAAATCCCCTGGAGCGCGAATCCGCCGCCGCCCAGATCAGGTCGCCCACCCGCTGGAAGCCGAACATCGAATAGAAGATGTAGAGCGGCAGCATCGGCACGCCATGCGTGCTGTAGCTCGTCGCCGCGGCGATCCACGACGCGAGCGCCCCGGCCTCGGTGATGCCCTCTTCCAGGATCCGGCCGTCGCGCGCCTCCTTGTAGTAGAGCAACTCCTCCCGGTCTTCGGGCTCGTAGAGCTGTCCGAACGGGGCATAGATCGCGACGTTCCGGAAAAGCGACTGCATGCCGAAGGTGCGCGCCTCGTCGGCGACGATCGGCACGATGTGTTGCCCGACCTTCGGGTCCTTCAGCAGCTGAGCGAGGATCTGCACGTACTGCATGGTGGTGGACTGCTCGCGATCGTGCGAGCCCTCGAGCGCGCGTGAGAACGCATCGGGCGGAGATAGTTTGGGCGCGGCGGTGCGCCGCTCCGGAAGGAATCCCCCCAAGCGCTCGCGCCGGGAGAGCAGATAGCGCATCTCCGGCGACTCGGGCGCGGGCTTGTAAAACTTGAGCCCCGTCACATTCTCATCGGAAAGCGGCAGCGAAAAGCGATCGCGGAACGCAAGCAGCGCCTCGTCGTCCAGCTTCTTCTGCTGGTGCGTGCCCATCTTGCCCTGACCCCAGGTGCCCATGCCGTAGCCCTTCTTGGTCTGGGCGAGGATGACGGTCGGACGGCCGCGATGGTTCACCGCGGCTGCATAGGCCGAATAGATCTTGACCGGATCGTGCCCGCCGCGCTTCAGGCGGTCGATGTCGTCGTCGGTCAGCTCGGCGACGAGCGCCTTCAGCTCCGGGTACTTGTTGAAGAAGTGCTCGCGGTTGAACCGCCCGTCGGTGGCGGCATAGGTCTGGAATTCGCCGTCCACGGTCTCGTGCAGCCGCCGCAGGATCACGCCCTCATGGTCGCGCGCGAAAAGCGGATCCCAGTCGCTGCCCCAGATGAGCTTGACGACGTTCCAGCCCGCGCCCGCGAACAGGCCTTCGAGCTCCTGGATGATCGAGCCGTTGCCTCGCACCGGGCCGTCCAGCCGCTGCAGGTTGCAGTTGACGACAAAGATGAGGTTGTCCAGCCCCTCGCGCGCAGCGATTGACAGGCCCGCGAGCGACTCCGGCTCGTCCATCTCGCCATCCCCGGGAAACGCCCAGACCTTGCGGTTGTGCGTATCGAGGATCCCGCGATGCTCCAAGTAACGAAGGAATCGCGCCTGGTAGATCGCGTTCAACGGCCCCAGGCCCATCGAGCCGGTCGGAAACTGCCAGAACCCGGGCATCAGCCACGGATGCGGATAGGACGAGAGCCCTCTGCCGCCCGTCTCGCGGCGGTAGTTGTCCAGCTGCGCCTCCGTCAGTCGGCCTTCGAGGAACGCGCGCGCATAGACCCCGGGCGCCGAGTGCGGCTGGAAATAGACGAGATCCGCGCCGCCCGGTGCGGCATGGCCGCGGAAGAAGTGGTTGAACCCGACTTCGAACAGGTCCGCCGCCGAAGCGAAGCTTGCGATGTGCCCACCGAGCTCGGCGTGCGCGCGATTCGCGCGCACCACCATCGCGAGCGCGTTCCAGCGGATGATCGACGAGATGCGCTGCTCGATCGTGAAGTCGCCGGGAAACGGCGGCTGCTCGTGTGGCCAGATCGTGTTGCAGTATGGAGTGTTGAACCGCGCCCGCGTGTGCACGTCGAGCGCGCCGGCGTGCTCGGTGAGCCGCCCCATCACGTAGCGCGCGCGGTCCTTGCCGACGGAGGCGACGAGCGCGTCGAGCGCATCGAGCCACTCGCGGGTCTCCGCGGGATCGGCGTCCAGGGACCCGCCGCCGGCGAGCCGTGCGATGTCGGAGACGTTCGTCATCGCCGTCCGATCATTTCATGCCTTGGGCGGCTTGACGATCTGCGTCTGCGTGACGAGCGCGACGAGCTTGCCGTCGGCCGCCGTGATGCGCGTCTGCCAGACCTGCGTCGTGCGGCCCTTGTGCACGGGCGTGGATTCGCCCGTCACGGTGCTGCCCTGCAGGGCGCCACCGATGAAGTTGGTTTTCGACTCGATGGTCGCCGTGGTCGCGCCCGGCGCGAGGTTCGCGACCGTGCCCACGGCCCCGAGCGTGTCCGCGAAGGCCATGATCGACCCGCCGTGCAGCACGCCGCCCGCGGTGCACAGATCAGCGCGCACTTCGAGCGTCGCCATGACCTTGTCGGGCGTCACCGACACGAGCTGCATGCCGATCAGGTCGGGCAGCAATCCCCTGAATTTGTCGCGGACGGTCTGGGTCAGATCCATGACGGGTATCCTTTCGCCGGGATTCTGCCATGCGCGCCCTTGCTGCAGCGGTTCTCGCGTCGCTCCTCGCCGCCTGCGCGGGCCCCTCGCAGCTGCAGGTAATCGACAACGTGCTCTCGCACGAAGGCCCGCCGCCGCCTTCGCCCGCGATCGTGCGGCAACTCCTCGCCCGGCCGCTCGATGCTCGCGCGGCGGCGCCGATCTTCGACAGCGCGGTCCCTGCGTCCTTGCGCGAGATGGCGGCACGCGTGAGGCCAGTCCCGGGGCCCCGTATTCCGCTCGACGCACTGATCGAGCCGTACCTACGCGAGCTCGCCGCCGCGCGCGCCGCGCTGCCGCCGGCGCCCCCGAATGCCGACACGCGCGAATTCCCACCGCCGCTCGATGCGCAGCGCGTGATCGTGGCGGGCGTCGATGCGGCCGCGATGCAGCGCGCGGCGGAGCTCTTCATCGAGGCCAACGCGCGACTCCTGCGTAAGCTGCGCGAAGCGGGCGGCCGCATCGACTTTCCGGCCGCCGGAGCCCGCTACGAAGTCGAGGGCGTCACGATCATCGTCGGCACGCCCGGCGACGACGAGCACAAGCTCGAGCCGCTCCGCGACGGCCGCGTGCGCGTGATCCTCGACCCCGGTGGCAACGACCGCTATCGTGGCTCGGACGTCGTGGCGTACGGGCTCGCCGCGATCCTCGACCTCGCGGGGAATGATCGATACGAGTCCGACGGCGCCGCCTGGGGCGTGGCGATCGCGGGAGTGTCGCTCCTCGTCGACCTCGAAGGCGACGACGTCTACGAGGCGCAGGATTTCGCCGAGGGTGCGGCACTCGCGGGGCTCGGCGCCCTTCTCGACCTCGCAGGCAACGACACCTATCGCGTGCGTGCTTTCGGCCAGGGGCTCGGCCTGGCCGGCGGCGTGGGTCTCCTGTGGGACGTCGCGGGCAACGACCGCTACGTGGCCGAGGGTTTGCCCGACCCGTTCGCCCGCGGCGGGGGCCTCAGCTTCGCGCAGGGCGTCGCGGTAGGCGTGCGCACAGGGGTGGGCGGCGGCATCGGCATCCTGCGCGACGACGCGGGCGACGACAGCTACCAGGCCCAGCTCTACGCGCAGGGCGCGGCCTACTACTACTCGCTGGGACTGCTCTGGGATCGCGCGGGCAATGACCGCTACCGCGCCGCGCGATACGCGCAGGGCGCGGGCGTGCACCAGGCCGTGGGGATCCTCCGCGACGAGTCCGGCGACGACACCTACGAGCTCACCGTCGGCGTCGGCCAGGGCATGGGGCTCGACCTCGCGGTCGGCGTGCTCTACGACGGCGCGGGCAACGACCGCTACACGGCGCCGACACTCGCGCAGGGCGCCGCGACCGATAACGGCGCCGGCATCGTCGAGGACGAAGGCGGCGCGAACCAGTGGCGGCTCGACGCGCTGCCCGGACGCGGAAAAGCTGCAGGGTCGCGGGGACTGCCGAGCACCGCGCTCGTGCTCGCCGACGCACCGCCCCTGCCAGGAAGCGTTCCCGAGGAGAGCGATGCGCTCGCGGCCTGCCCACCCGAGCCCGCGGCGCAGCCTGTTGCAAACGTGCCGCTCGAACAGGCGATGCGCTCGCTCGGGCCCGAGCTGCTGAGCGGCCGGATCGACGCGCCGCGCTACGCTTTAGTGCTGCGCAAGTTGCGCGAGCGGCCGGTGGCTGCGCTCGCGGAGCTGCCCGCGCAGGACTTCGACGTGCTCTGGCCGCTCGCGGCAGCAATGCGCTGCGCGCTCGAGGGGGCCGACGATGCCACTGCTGTCCGGATGTGGGATTCGTTCGAGCAGCGGCTGGGCGGCAGTACGCCCACGCACTACGCGGGCGTCATTGCCGGTGCGCTGCGCGCGCGGCCCGCGCCGCCAGCGCAGATGCGGCGCCTCATCGACCGCCTCGCCGCGAATCCGAGCTGCGGCATACGCACTGCGGCGCTCGCGCTCGATGGCACCGCCGGCGCCGCGCAAAGCGCGCTGCGCTCAGACTGCTGGGAGCTGCAGGCAAAGGCGCTGCGGATGCTCGCCAGCCTGGGCGTCGCGCCCGCGGACGCGAGCCGCGTCCCGCCGTTCCTGCGTCAGGCCGTCCAGGCGAGCGGAAAGCGCTCCGAGTCCAGCCGCTCGCCGTGAGCGATGCCCGGGTCGCGGGTGGGGATCGCCACCTCGCCCGTGCGCCGGCAATAGCGCGCGTCGTCGCCCGCCCAGCGCGTCGAGAGCGCGCGGCGCCGATGCGTTCCGCAATTGCCTGGCGCGCCGTGCACGATCATCGCCTGGAACACGAGGCAGTCGCCCGGCGCCATCGCGAAGTGCGCGATGCGATGCCTCGATCGCTCCTTCTCGATGTCGGGCAGCACCGGCAGTCCAGTGCCGGCATACGGCGTGCCGTCGGCGAAGTGGTAAGGGCTGAACTCGGGCCAAGCGTGGCTGCCGCAGACGTACTCGACGCTTACGTCCTCGGCCACCGGGTCGAGCGCGAGCCACACCGAGCAGACCTGACGCCCGCTCACCGCCCAGTAGGGCTGGTCCTGGTGCCAGGGCGTGCGCTCAGCGGTACCCGGCTCCTTCACGAGCAGCTGGTCGTAGAAAAAGTTGACGCGCGTCGCGCGCATCGTCTCGCCCGCGATGCGCGCGGCGGGCGACTCCAACGCGAAGCGGCGAAACGCCGGCACCCGGTGAAAGAGCTCCAGGTCGCCGAAGAAACGCCCCGAGCCGCCCTTCGGCGTGTATTCCTCGGCGTGCGGACCGGGGTGCGCCATCGCTTCGTCGATCGCCTGGCCAAGGAAGGCGAGCCAGTCGTCGGAGAACAATCCTCGCAGGCACACCACGCCGTCGTGCTCGTACGTCTCGCGCTCGGCCGGCGAAACGAGCCGCGCCGCGCGCAGCGTCACGCAGCCGCCGCCGACCGCAGCGCGCGCTGATAGGTCATTGCCGTCGCGAGTCCCAGCGCGATGCCGGCGATCGCGTCGAGCGCCACATGCTGGCGCGTGGCCACGGTTGAAAAGAGGATCCCGAGGCACCACACAAGGTTCGTCCAGCGCAGCCACGCCGGCGCTGCGAGCGAACCGAGCTCCCGGTACAGCACCCCTGCAGTGAATACGCAAAACGCCGCGTGCAGCGACGGGCAGGCGTTGCCCGTCACGTCGACGGTCTTCAGGAACTGCAGCGACGGATAGAGCGCCCAGTCGATCGCGGTGACAGGCACGCGCGTGGGCAGCAGCATGAAGATTGCGAGCCCCAGCACGCTCATGCCGAGCGAGGCCGCGCCGAAGGCCGCGAGCTCGCGCAGGTTGCGCGCGAGCGCGCTGCCCAGGGAAATATAGACCCAGAGCGAGGCGTAGAGCGGGAACGATCCGGGATGAAAACCGATCAGCCGATCGAGCCCCACCACGGGCATGACGGCCACGTCGCCCAGCGGATGGCGCATGACCCAGAAGTACGCCCAGAAGAAGGCCGCGATGCCGCCCGCGGTCCCCAGCGTCTTGAGCACCCACAGGGTGCGGATGCGCGCGCGCAGCTTGCGCAGGAACTGCACGATTCGGAAACCTCCTTTGGCGCCCGATTCTACAGGTGCGCCCACCAAGCAATTGCTTTTCAGGGGGCGCGCGCCTAGACTCGACGCGCGCATGCCCGCCACGCACGAAGTCCTCAACGTGAGTGCGCCGCTCGAGGACTACAACCTGATGCAGAGCAACGCCGCGCTCGGCGACGCGCTGGCGTTCAACCTGCCGCCGGCGCGCCTCGGCGCGGCGCGCGATCACCTCACGGCGCTCGGCGCGGAGCTCGGACAGCACGAGACGCTCGCGCTCGCCGACGCCGCCAATCGCTTTCCGCCGGAACTGAAGACCCACGATCGCCAGGGGCGGCGCCGCGACGAGGTCGAGTTTCATCCGGCGTGGCACCAGTTGATGGCGCTCGCGTTGAAGCACGGCCTGCACAGCGCGCCGTGGTCCGCGCCCGGCGCTGGAGCGCACGTCGAGCGCGCAGCCGGGTACCTGCTGTATTCCGAAGTCGAGAACGGCACGCAGTGCCCGGTGACGATGACCTACGGTTCGGTGCCCGCGTTGAAGCACAATTCGGCCGTCGCCGCGGCGTGGCTGCCTCGCATCTACTCGCGCGAGCCCGACGCCGCGCTCGTCGGCATGGGCATGACCGAGAAGCAGGGCGGCTCCGACGTGCGCGCGAACACGACCCGGGCCGAGCCGCTCGGCGGCGGTGAATATTCCATCACGGGCCACAAGTGGTTCTTCTCCGCGCCGATGTGCGACGCGTGGCTCGTGCTCGCGCAGGCGCCGGGGGGCCTGTCGTGCTTCTTCATGCCGCGCCAGCTCCCGGGCGGCGAGCGCAACGCGATCCGCATCCAGCGCCTGAAGGACAAGCTCGGCAACCGCTCGAATGCCTCGTCCGAGGTCGAATTCGAGTGCGCCCGCGCCACGCTGCTCGGCGAGGAAGGCCACGGCGTGCCGATGATCCTCGAGATGGGCGTCTACACGCGGCTCGACTGCGCGATCGGCACGGCGGGCCTGATGCGCCAGGCGCTTTCGCAGGCGCTCTGGAACGCGGCCCAGCGGCAGGCCTTCGGCAAGCTGCTGAAGGACCAGCCGCTGATGAAGAACGTGCTCGCCGACCTCGCGCTGGAGGCCGAAGCGGCGACGGCGCTGGTGCTGAGACTCGCACGCGCGTACGACGCCGCAGAGGAATCGTTCCTGCGGCGCGTGCTGACGCCGGCCGCCAAGTTCTGGGTCTGCAAGCGCGGAGCGCACTTCGCGCAGGAGGCGATGGAGGCGATCGGCGGCAACGGCTACGTCGAGGAGCAGGCGCTCGCGCGCATCTATCGCGAGATGCCGCTGAACTCGATCTGGGAAGGCGCCGGCAACGTCATGTGCCTCGACGTGCTGCGCGCGCTTCGCAAGGCCCCCGACGTGATCGCCGCCGTCGCCGCAGAGCTCGACGCGGCGGCCGGGCGGAACCGCGGCTACGACGCGTTCAGCGCGCGGCTGAAAGACCGCCTCGCCGACGCGGCGGAGCACGAAAGCGCCGCGCGGCGCCTGACTCAGGACCTCGCGCTCGCGCTGCAGGCGAGCCTGCTCGCGCGACATTCGACGCCCGAGGTGTTCGAGAGCTTCGTGCGCTCGCGCCTGGGCGCCGACTGGTCGGGCGCCTTCGGCACGCTCGCGCCGCAGCTGCCGTTCGACGCGCTGATCGCGCGCGCGATGCCCGTGCCATGAAGTCGGTCCGCGTCGGCGCGGGCCTGGGCTTCTACGGCGACTCCTGGCGCCCGGTGCGCGCCTCGATCGAGCGCGGCGGCGTGCAGTACATCGCTTCCGACCACCTCTCGGAGCTCACGCTCGCCATCCTGCAGAAGGACCGCCAGCGTGACCCGCAGGCCGGCTACGCGCGCGACGGCCTGCCGATGCTGCTCGAGCTCTGGCCGCTCGCGGCGAAGCACGGAGTCAAGTTCATCCTCAACGCGGGCGGCCTCAATCCGGCCGGCGCGCGCGAGGCGATCGCCCGCGCTTTTCGCGAGAAAGGATGGAAGGCGACGATCGCCACGGTGACGGGCGACGCGGTGCTCGACCGGTTCGACGAGCTGCAGGCGGTGGGCGAGCCGCTCGTTCACATGGACAGCGGCGCGGCGCTCGCCACGGTGCGCAGCCGCATGCTCTTCGCCAACGCCTATCTCGGCGCGCAACCGATCGTGCGCGCGCTCGAGCAGGGCGCCGATATCGTGCTCACCGGCCGCGTGGCCGACGCAGCGCTCTCGCTCGCGCCGATCGTGCACGAGCTCGGCTGGAAGTGGGACGACTGGAACCGCCTCGCGCTCGGGCTCACGGTCGGGCACCTGCTCGAGTGCTCGGGCCAGGGCTCGGGCGGAAACTTCGGCTCGGCCGAAGCCTGGGCGGATATCCCCGACTACGCGCACCTCGGCTACCCGATTGCGGAGGTGAGCGAGGACGCAAGCGCGCTCTTCACCAAGGCGCCGGGCACGGGCGGGCGGATCTCGTTCGACACCCTGCGCCAGCAACTGCTCTACGAGGTGCACAACCCGCACGCCTACGCCTCGCCCGACGTCGTCCTCGACATGGGCACGATCAAGTTCGACGACGAGGGCAACGACCGCGTGAAGGTGACGAGCGCGACCGGCGCCCCGCGCCCCGCGAAGCTCAAGGTCGTCGGCGGCTACCACGACGGCTGGATGGGCTCGGGGATGATCGGCTTCTCCTGGCCGCAGGCGTACGCCAAATGTGCGAAGGCCGCCGAGACCATCAGGACGCTCGTTGCCGAGCGCGGGTGGCCCGTCGAGGACATCAATGTGGAGTACGTCGGCTACGACTCGCTGCTGGGCGCCAACGCCGACCCCACCTACCGAGATCAGTTGAACGAGTGCTTCTTGCGGATGACGATCCGCACGCAGGACAAAAAGGTGGCGGATGCCTACGGAAGGCTCTTTCCGTGGCTCGGCCTCTCCGGGCCGCCCTACGTCGGAAGCTTGAAGGGCGTGCAGGGCGCGAAGGAACTGCTCGGCATCTGGCCGACGCTGGTAACGCGCGAGCTCGTCGAATCGAAGGCAGACGTCGCCGTGGAGCGGACCTGATGCGCGTGCCGCTGTGGAAGATCGCGCACGCGCGCTCGGGCGACAAGGCCGACCGCGCGGACATCGGCCTGTTCGCCTGGGATGCGCCGACCTACGCGGTGCTCAAGCGCGAGGTAACGCCCGAGCGGTTGAAGCTGCACTTCCAGGCGATGTGCGAGGGCCCGGTCGAGCTCTGGCCGCTCGACAACCTCCTCGCGCTCAAGATCGTGCTCAATCGCGCACTGCAGGGCGGCGCGGCGCGCTCGCTGCGAATGGACAACCTCGGCAAGTCCGTCGCGGCGCAGCTGCTGCGCATGGAGATCGAGGCGCCCGCGGACCTCCCGCGGCTGAAGGCATGAAGAAGACGAAGAAGAAGCCGGCGCCGATCGGCAATCGCCGCGAGGACCTGCTGCGCGTCTGCGCGCGGCTCTTTCGCGAGCAGGGCTTCGACGGCACGTCGATCCGCGACATCTCCGAGGCGGCGAACATGCACTCGGGGAGCCCGTTCTACCACTTCAAGACCAAGCAGGAGATGCTGGTCGCGGTGATGGAGCAGGGCCTCGCCGAAGGGTTGCAGCACCTCGAGGCCGTGGCCAGCCTGAAGCTCTCGCCGCAGGAGAAGTTCCGCAAGCTGGTGCGCGCGCACCTGGAGACGATCTGCGGCGAGGGCCGCGACTTCATCCCGGTCATGCTCTACGACTGGCGCTCGCTCACGCCCCCCAACCGCCGGCGCGTGATTGCGCTGAAGGACCGCTACGATGCCCTGTGGCAGAAGGTGACCGACGAGCTGCAGGTGCTGGGCGCGATGCCGGGCGACGCGCAGCTCGCGCGCCTGTTCACCTTTGGCGTGCTCAACTGGACCGCGCGCTGGTACCGCGCGGGGGGACGCAAGAGCCTGGACGAGATCGCCGTGGAGGCGTCGAGCTTCCTCCTGCGGCGCAGCTAGCGGAACGTCAGGCCGCCGGCGCGGCGCGGCGCGCCGCGGCAACGACGTCCCAGACAGCCACGAACAGCGCGGCGATGAGCGGCCCAGTCACCAGGCCGCTGATGCCGAACGCGGACACGCCCCCGAGCGTCGAGATCAGCACGAGGTAGTCCGGCATGCGCGTGCTCTTGCCGACGAGGATCGGGCGCAGGATGTTGTCCACCAGGCCGATCACGAAGATGCCAAAGGCGATCAGCACGACGCCCTGGGCCGTGTGGCCTGTGGCGAGCAGGTACAGCGCGGCCGGCGCCCAGACCAGGCCCGCGCCGACCGCCGGCACCAGCGCGAGAATCGTCATGGCGACGCCCCAGAGCAGCGCCGCGTGGATGCCGAGGATCCAGAAGATCAGGCCGCCGAGCGTGCCCTGCACGATGGCCACGACCACGCTGCCCTTCACCGTCGCGCGCGCCACGTCGACGAACCGCGTGCCCAGCAGCAGCAGGAGATCGTCGTCCAGCGGGATGGCGCTGCGCAGGCGCTGCTTCAGCCTGGGGCCGTCGCGCAGCAGGAAAAACAACAGGTACAGCATGATGGCGCTGCCGAGGATGAACGAGAACGCGTTCTCCCCGATCAGCAGCGCGCGTGAGCCGATGAACTGCGCCGCCTTCGACAGCGCGCCGCCGACCTTCTCGCGCAGCGCGGCGAGGTCTTCGAGCCCCAGCTTGTCCTGCAGGTCGGTCACCCACGACGGCAGGACCGAGAGCATCTTCTGCAGGTAGGCGCCGACGTCGAGGTTGCCCGCGTGGAACCGCGCAAGCGCATCGCCCAGCTCGCGGAAGAACGCCGAGCCGACGAAGACCAACGGCACGAATACGATCAGCACGATGATGAGCAGCGTCAGCAGCGCCGCGAGGCTCGAGCGGCCGCCCAGGCGTGGTTCGAGCCAGCGCGCGAGCGGCGCGAACAGAATCGCGAGCACGATCGCCCACAGGATCGCCTCGTAGAAGGGAGCGAGGACCCAGCCGAACGCGATCGTGACTGCGATCACGACGATCGCGAAGCCCCAGTGGCGTACCGCCGCGGGGATGACGTGTTCGGGTGCGATCATGCGCGCGCTCAGCTGGCGCGCGCGAAGCGCTCCAGGTGGTGATCGGCGTCGCCGAACTGCTGCGCGATCATCGTCAGCCGCCGGAACGAATGGCTCACCTTGAGTTCCTCGGTCATCCCCATCCCGCCATGCAGCTGGATCGCCTCCTGCGAGACGAGCCGCGCGTTGTCGGCGATCTTGATCTTCGCCGCCGAGACCGCCAGCGCGCGCTCCTTTGCGTCCGCGGCACCGTCCACCCTGGAGCAGGCAAGGCAGGCCATCGACTTCGCCTGTTCATAGGCCACGAACATGTCGACCATGCGGTGCTGCAGCGCCTGGAAGGTGCCGATCGGCACGCCGAACTGCTTGCGCGTCTTCAGGTATTCGAGCGTGGTGTCGCAGGAGAATTTCATCGCGCCCACGGCTTCCGCGCAGACGAGCGCGGTGCCGAAGTCCACGACTGCCTCGATCACTTCGAGCGCCTTGCCCTCGGTTCCCAGCAGCTCCGCGGCGGTTCCGGACAGCACGATATCCGCCGCGCGCATTTCGTCGAGCGTCCCGTACGGCTTCGCCTTCACGGCTTTCGCGTCCACGAGGAACAGGCTCGGGCCCGCCGGCGCCTGGGCCGAGACGACGATCTTGGCGGCGAGCGGTGCACCGAGCACAACCACCTTCTCGCCGTCCAGCGTCCAGGCGTTTGCGGCCTTCTTCGCCTTCACGGCCGCGGGGGCGATGTCGTAGCGCGCACCCTTTTCCGAGAACGCGAAGGCCATCTTCAGCTTGCCCTCGACGACCTGCGGCAGGATCGCCTTCTTCTGCGCGTCGCTTCCCGCGCGCGCGACGCACTGCGCGCCGAGCATTGTCGCGAGGTAGGGCTCGACCACGAGCGCCTCGCCGAAGGCCTCCATCACGCTCAGCAGGTCCACCGCGCCGCCGCCAAAGCCGCCGTAGTCGGGCGAGAACGGGATGCCGGTAAGGCCCATCTCGGCGATCGCGCCCCACACTTTTTCGCTGCAGCCCTCGGCTGAGGCGACGAATTGCTTGCGCGCCTCAAATCCGTAGTCCTTCTGCAGGAAGCGCCGGACCGAGTCGGCGAGCAGCTGCTGCTCTTCGTTGTAGTCAAAGTTCATGGCTTACAGTCCCAAGGTCATCTTGGCGATGATGTTGCGCTGGATCTCGTTCGACCCGGCGTAGATCGTCGTCTTGCGGTAGTTGCAGTAGCGCGGCGCGATCGCCGCGATGAACTCGTCGAACCCGGCATCGCCGTTCACAGCCCGGAACGGCTGCGCAAGCGGGCCCACGGCCTGCATCATGAGCTCGGTGAGGCCCTGCTGGATCTCGGTGCCCTTGATCTTCAACATCGAGACGTCGGCCCCCGGCGGCTGGCCGGTGCGGCGCATGCGGTCGAGGAAGCGCAGGTTCGTGATCTCGAGCGCCATCAGCTCGACTTCCAGGCGCGAGAGCCTGTCGCGGAAGCGCGCGTCGTCCATCAGGGACTTGCCGTTCTTCTTCTGCGCGGCGGCGAACTCCTTCAGCTTCGAGAGCTCGCGTTTGGAGGCGCCGATGCGGCCGGTGTTCATGCGTTCGTGGCCGAGCAGGTACTTCGCGACCGTCCAGCCCTCGCCTTCCTTGTGCACGAGGTTGCCGACGGGCACCTTGACGTCGTCGAAGAACACCTCGTTCACCTCGTGGCTGCCGTCCATGAGGACCAGCGGCCGCACCGTGATGCCGGGCGTCTTCATGTCGATCAGCAGGAACGAGATGCCTTCCTGGCGCTTCGAGGTCGTCGAGTCGGTGCGCACGAGGCAGAAGATCCAGTCGGCGATGTGTCCGAGCGTGGTCCAGATCTTCTGGCCATTCACGACGTAGTGATCGCCGTTTCTCACGGCCTTGGTCTTCAGCGACGCGAGGTCGGAGCCCGAGCCGGGCTCGGAGTAGCCCTGGCACCAGAAATTCTCGCCGCTGTAGATGCGCGGCAGGAAGCGCTTCTTCTGCTCGTCGGTGCCGAACTTCAGGAGCACCGGGCCGCACATCGACAGGCCGAAGGGGATCAGCGGCGGCGTGCCCGCGTAGCCGCACTCCTCCTCGAAAATGTAGCGCTGCACGACGCTCCAGCCGGTGCCGCCCCACTCCTTGGGCCACGCGGGCGCCACCCAGCCCTGCTTCGCGAGGATGCCGTGCCAGCGAACGAGGTCTTCCCGGTTCAGGTCCTCGTAGTTCGCGATCTTGGCGCTCAGGTCGGCGGGCAGGTGGACCTTGATCCAGCCGCGCACCTGGTCGCGGAACGCGAGTTCTTCCTGCGAATAATTGAGGTCCATCGGGTTCTTGCCTCCTCTTGCAGACCGCCAGAATACCTCTACTTCGCTCGCCGGTGAGCGTTTGGAACGGCGACCCGGTTCAGGGGTAGATCCAGGGCCGGCGGGCGCGGTCAGCGGCCTGGAACGCCGCGATCTTCGACTCGAGCGCGAGCGTCAGGCCGATCTCGTCCAGGCCCTCGAGCAGCATCTGACGCCGGCGCGCCCCGATCTCGAACGGAATCGTACCGTTCACGCGCCGGCGCTCGAGGTCGATCGTGAAGGGCGCGGCGTCCGGCGCACCGGCCCGACGCATCAACACCTCGACCGTCGCGGCGGGCAGCACGACCGGTAGCACGCCGTTCTGGAAGCAGTTGCCCAGGAAGATCTGGCCAAACGAGGGCGCAATCAGGCACCGGATGCCCATGCCCGCGAGCGCCCACACCGCCATCTCGCGCGAGCTGCCGGTGCCGAAGAATTCGCCGCAGACGAGCATCTTTGCCTCGCGGTAGCGCGGCTGGTTGAGGACGAAGTCGGGGTTCTGTCGCGCCATCTCGAAGGCGTATCTGCCGAGCTCTTCCTTCGGCGTTCCCGTGCAGCGCTCAATGCGGATGATGAAGTCAGTGTCGACGTTCTTCTGCGGAAAGGGCGCCGCGATCGCCGTGAGCAAGTTGAACTTCTCAATCACAGCGTCCTCGCGTCAGCGATTTCGCCCGCGATGGCGGCGGCAGCAGCCGTCGCCGGGCTCGCCAGGTGCGTGCGCGCGCCGGGCCCCTGGCGCCCGACGAAGTTGCGGTTCGAGGTCGACACGCAGCGCGCCTGCGGCTCGACGAGATCGCCATTCGCGCCGACGCACATCGAGCAGCCCGGATCGCGCCACTGGAA
>JBOIFE010000308.1:0-9249 GCA_050741015.1 Burkholderiales bacterium
TCGTAGCTCTCGGGCACCAGCGGGGAGCCGGTCGAGATGATCATGCGCACCGACGCGAGGTCATGCGTCGCGCGCGGCTTCACCCCCCGCTTGGACATCGCGTCGATGAACTTGGCCGAGGTACCGAAATGCGTACAGCGTTCCTCGGCGGCGAAGTCGAACAGCATGCGCGCGTCGCGCACGAACGGCGAACCGTCGTACAGCATCAGGCTCGCCTCGGCCGAGAGGCCCGCGAAAAGCAGGTTCCACATCACCCAGTTGCAGGTCGTGTAGTAGAAGAAATGGTCTGCGGGTCGCACGTCGAACTGCAGCTTGTACATCTTGAGCGCCGCGAGCAGCGTGCCGCCCGCGCCGTGCACGATGCACTTCGGCTTGCCGGTGGTGCCCGAGGTGAACAGGATGTACACCGGGTGGTCGAAGGGCAGCTGCGCCCAGGCGATGTCGCCGGGCGTGTGGCGGCGCAGCCATTCGTCAAGCAGCACGGCCTTGGGGATGTCGTCGATGTCCGGGCGGGCATCGAGGTAAGGCACGACGACGATCTTGCGCAGCGTCGGCAGGCGTTCGGCGATCGCGCGCACGCGCTCGAGCACGTCGTGCTGCTTGCCGTTGTACAGATAGCCATCGGCGACGAACAGCACCTTGGGCTCGATCTGGCCGAAGCGGTCGATGACGCCGTCGACGCCGAAGTCGGGCGAGCACGACGACCACACGATGCCCTGCGAGAGCGCCGCGAGCGCGAGCATCGCCGTCTCGGGAAGGTTGGGAATGAACGCCGCGGCGCGGTCGCCGGCGCGCAGCCCGAGCTGCGCCAGCGCCTGCGCGGCGCGCGAGACGTCGCTCGTCAGTTCCGAGTAGGTGACGCGCCCCTGCGGCCCGCGCTCGTCCCAGAACACGAGCGCGTCGCCGCGGTCGCCCCGCCGCAGCAGGTTCTCGCCGAGGTTGAGCCGCGCATCGGGGAACCACTTGGCGCCCGGCATCTTGTCGCCATCGACCAGCACCGTGCTGCCCTTGCGCGAGGCGCGCACATTGCACCACTCCCAGACTTCGCTCCAGAAGGTCTCGGGCTCGCGCACCGTCCAGTCGTGGAACGCGGCGTAGGTGTTGAGGTCGAGGTGGTGCTTGCGCACGACATGGCGAGCGAACTGCGTGAGCTGCGCCTGCTCGATCGCCTCCTCGCTCGGACGCCACATGGGCTGCATGGCCGCAATTATCTCCCGGACCCGCGGCCGCGCCCGGTACTTGCCTGCGGCCCAGCCAGGGCCTCCGGGCGCAGCAAGTCGTCCAGCTGCGCGCGCGACAGCCATCCGCGCTCGAGCACGAGATCGTCCACGCGCCGGCCGCTCGCGAGCGCGGCTTGCGCCACCTCGCTCGCGCGCGTGTAGCCGATTACCGGATTGAGGGCCGTCACCAGCGCGGTTGACTCGTCGAGCAGGCGGCGCGCGCGCTCCCGGTTGGCGCTGATGCCGCGCACGCAGCGCTCGGCCAGAGTACGGCACCCCGCGCCCAGGTGATTGAGCGACTTGAACAGGCTGTGCGCGATGATTGGCTCGAAGGCGTTGAGCTGCAGCTGTCCCGCTTCCGCCGCCAGCGTGACCGTGATGTCGTTGCCGATCGCCTCGAACGCGATCTGGTTCATCATCTCCGGGATCACCGGGTTCACCTTGCCCGGCATGATTGAGGACCCCGCCTGGACCGCGGGGAGCGTGATCTCGCCCAGGCCTGCGCGCGGCCCCGAGGACAGCAACCGCAGGTCGTTGCAGACCTTGGACAGCTTGACGGCGACGCGCTTGAGCACGCCGGAGAGCTGCACGAAGGCGCCGGCGTCCTGCGTCGCCTCGATGAGGTTCGGCGACACCACGAACTCGTATCCCGAGATCTCGGACAGCCGCTGCGTGACCAGCGCGGCGTAGCGCGGGTCGGCGTTGATGCCCGTGCCGATGGCGGTGGCGCCCAGGTTGATTTCGCGCACGAGCGCCGCCGCCTCGGCCAGCCGGCTCTCGTCTTCGCCCATCATGACCGCGTACGTGGAGAACTCCTGTCCGAGCGTCATCGGCACAGCGTCCTGCAGCTGCGTGCGCCCGACCTTGAGCACGTCGCCGAACTCGGCGGACTTGGCCTCGAAGGCCAGGCGCAGTCCGTGCATCTCGTGCAGCAGCCGCCGGATTCCGGTCTGCAGCGCGAGCTTCACCGCCGTCGGGTACACGTCGTTGGTGCTCTGCGACATGTTGACGTGGTCCAGCGGGTGCAGGCGCGCGTACTCGCCCTTCGAGTGCCCCATCAGTTCCAGGGCGCGATTGCAGATCACCTCGTTGGCATTCATGTTCGTGGAGGTGCCGGCGCCTCCCTGGATGACGTCCACCACGAATTCCTCGAGCAGCTCGCCCCCGCGCACCTCCTCGCAGGCGCGCCCGATCGCCTGCGCGCGCGCCTCGTCGAGCAGTCCGAGCTCGCCGTTGGCCATCGCCGCCGCCTGTTTCACGCAGGCCAGCGCGGCGACCAGGTCCGGATAGATCGAAATCGAGGTTCCGGTGATGGGGAAGTTCTCCAGGGCGCGCAGCGTGTGCACCCCGTAGTAGGCGTCGCGCGGCACTGCGCGGTCGCCGAGCAGGTCGTGTTCGATCCGGGTGGACGCGGTCATGGGGTCTCCCCTCGAAGGCCGGATTCTAGGCCGCCTTGCTTGACACGCCGCGAACGCGGTGCAAAGAATTCGCCGCTTACCCCTAGGAGACCCCCAGCCATGACCGAGGACGCGTTCTTCGGCACACCGCGCTCCGAGCGCGCGCAGCTGTTCCTGTCGAAAATCCTGCATCACTACTAGGCCCGATCGCAAAGGGAGGCAAATGAGCACGGTGGCATTTATCGGGGTGGGCGCGATGGGATCGCGCATGGCGGCGAACCTTCAGGCCGCGGGCCACGCGCTGCGCGTCTACAACCGCGACCGCGCCAAGACGCGCGCGCTCGCCGACAAGGGTGCGCAAGCCTGTGGCTCGCCCGCCGAGGCTGCGAAGGGCGCCGAGTTCGTGGTATCGATGGTTGCCGACGACGCCGCCACGCGCGCGGTGATGCTCGCGGCGGACGGCGTGGTCGCCGGCGCCGCGGCCGGCACCGTGATCATCGATTCGAGCACGAACACGCCGGCGCTGGCCCGCGAGGTTGCGCAGGCCGCCGCCGCGCGCGGCGTGCACTACCTCGACGCGCCGGTGTCGGGAAGCCTCGCGCAGGCGCAGGGCAAGGAGCTCGTCTTCATGGCGGGCGGCGATCGCGCGGCATTTGATCGCGCGAAGCCCCTGATGGCCGCCATGGGCCGCATGGCCACCTGCATGGGCGCCAGCGGCACCGGCGCGACCGTCAAGCTCATCAACAACATGCTGTCGGGCACGATGACCTGCGCGATCGCCGAGGCCGTCACCATCGCCGAGTCGGCCGGCCTCGATGTCGCCGCCGCGCTCGAAGTGCTCGGCGAGGGCGCTACGGCCTCGCGCCTGCTGAAGACGCGCATGCCGAAGATGTTCAAGCGGGACTTCGCGCCGCAGTTCCAGCTCGAGCTGATGGAGAAGGACCTGCGCTACTTCCTGCTGCTCGCGCTCGAGCTCGACCGCCCGGTGCCGGTGGCTTCGATCGTGCGCTCGCAATTCCAGGCCGCGCGCCGCGGCGCGCTCGGCAAGCTCGATTCGGGCGCGGTCTTCCTGCAGACGGCAGGCGAAGTGCCGAAGCACTGACAGGGCTAGCGCGGCGCGATGCGCGCGCGCATGGCGGGCGGAATGCGGTACTCGGGGTAGCGCCGCCGGAATTCGGCAAGGCTCCGATCGGCCTCCTCGGCCTTGCCTTCGGCGCGCAGCTTCGCGATGCGCTCGAGCCACTGCCCGGGCGTCTCGGCGGACGCGGAAATCTTGCCGCGGGCGACGTTGGCGGGCGCGCGCAGCGCGAAGGTTTCGTCCCGTGCCTTTGCCACCGGCGCGGCGGCCGCGGACACGGAGGCTGGCGCGCTCTTTCTCTCGGCCGCGGGTGCCTGCAGGATGCGCGGCTCGAGCGCGACCGGCTCCGCGGGCTGCGGCGCCTCGCGCTGCACTCGCAGCACCACGCCGAGCCCGAGCACCACGACCGCGGCCACCGAGACGGGCACCGCCCACCGCGGACGCCGGCGTCGCGCGGCAGCGAGCACGGCCGCGTCGAGCTGTGCGGGTGGCGCGTCGGCGCCGAGCTCGCGATAGGCGGCAGACACGCGGGTGTCGTGCTCGAGCTCAGCCATCGGCGAGCGCCTCCCTGAGCTTGGCGAAGGCGTAGCGCAGGCGGCTCTTCGCGGTCTCCTCGCCCACGCCGGTCGCAGCCGCGATCTCGGCCAGGCCGAGGCCCGATTCCTCATGCATCAGGAATGCCGCGCGCTGCGCCTCGGGCAGCGCGGCGAGCGCGGCCGCGAATCGCTGGAGGCGCTGTCGCCCCTCGGCGCGGGCTGCCGGCTCGTCGGCGACCGGCGCCGGCGCATCGTGGCCCTCCAGGTCCACCAGCTTCAGGCCGCGCCGGCGCCAGTGATCGGCGAGGCGGTTCTGCGCGATGGTGTAGAGCCAGGTGGTGAACTTCGCCTCCACGCGGTATCGCCCGCGCGCCTCGATGACGCGCATCCAGATGTCCTGGAAGAGCTCCTCGGCCACCGCACGGTCGCGCATCGTCCTCAGCACGAAGCGGTACAGCGGCCCTTTATGCCGCGCATACAGCGTGCCGAAAGCCGCCTCGTCACCGTTGCCGTAAGCGAGCATCAGTTCTTCGTCCGGCGCGTCCACCGCGCGCAGTCTAACCGCGGGGGTCCCTTCGATTGAAACGAAACCGCCGTCGAAAAGGGTTAAGATTCGCGCCTTCCATGAAAAAAGCGTCCTACGACTGCAGCAAGTGCCCCGCGTACTGCTGCAGCTACCCCGAAATTGAAGTCTCCAAGGCGGACATCGCGCGCCTGGCCAAGCGCTTCGGGCTCAGCGACGCCGTGGCCGAGGAGCGCTTCACCAAGCTGCAGCGGGAAGAAAAGGTGCGCATCCTGCGCCACCGCGACGACGAGCACTTCACCTCGGTGTGCATGTTCCTCGACCGCAAGACGCGCCGCTGCACCGTCTACGAGTCGCGCCCGCACACCTGCCGGGGCTACCCCTACGGCAATCGCTGCGGCTACTACGAGTTCCTGAAGTTCGAGCGCGAACACCAGGACGACGCGGGCTTCGTCGCCACCACCTAGGGTGGGCCTTCGGCCCACCGTACGCGGTCAATTTCGGCGCTCGAGCGCCTGCTTGCGGATCGCGCTGAGCGTGGTGCTGGTGGTGATCGCGTCGGGGTCGATCCGCAGCTCGATGACCGCGGGCTTGCCCGAGGCGCGCGCGCGCTCGAACGCCGGCGCGAACTGATCGGTCGCCTCGACCACTTCGCCGTGCGCGCCGAACGCGCGGGCGAAGGCGGCGAAATCGGGGTTCTTGAGCTCGGTGCCCGAGATGCGGCCCGGGTACTCGCGCTCCTGGTGCATGCGGATCGTTCCGTACATGCCGTTGTTGACCACGAGCACGATGACCGGCGCGCCGTACTGCACCGCCGTCGCCAGCTCCTGCCCCGTCATCAGGAAATCGCCGTCGCCGGTGACGGCGATCACGGTGCGCTCCGGCGCCGCGAGCTTGGCGGCGATGGCCGCGGGCAGGCCACAGCCCATCGACCCGTTGGTCGAGCCGAGTTGCGTGCGGAAGCCCTTGTAGCGGAAGTAGCGATGCACCCAGCCCGAGAAGTTGCCCGCGCCGCCCGCGACGATCGCGTCCTCCGGCAGGCGTTCCGACAGCCAGCGCACGATCTTCCCGTACTGCAACGCTCCCGGCATCGGCCTGACCTCGGTCCAGGCGAGGAATTCCTCGCGCGCCTGCCTGGTGCGCGCGGCCCACTTCGCGCCGTCGAGCCTGACCTGCGCCAGCGCCTCGACGAAGCGCGCCATGCCCGAGTTGATCGGCAGCTCGGCGCGATAGACGCGGCCGAGCTCCTCGGCGCCGCCGTGCACGTGGATCAGCTTCTGCGTCGGCACGGGGGCCTGGAAGAGCGTGTACCCGCCCGTGGTCATCTCGCCCAGCCGCGCCCCGATCACGAGCACGACGTCGGCCTCGCGAACGCGCGCGGCGAGATTCGGGTTGATGCTGATGCCGACGTCGCCCGCGAATGCGTTACTGCGGTTGTCGAGCAGGTCCTGGCAGCGGAACGACGTGCCCGCCGGCAGCTGCGACGTCTCCAGCCACGCGCGAATCCGATCGCAGCTTGCGCGATCCCAGCCACCGCCACCGAGCAGCACGAACGGCCGCTCGGCGGCCTGAAGCATCGCCTGCAGCTGCGCCATTTCGGCCGGCGAAGGCGCCGCACGCACCGTTTTGTAGCGCGGCACGTCGGCCACCGCGGCCTGCGTGAAAAGCATGTCTTCGGGTAGCGCGAGGAGCACCGGGCCCGGGCGGCCCGCCATCGCCGTATGGAAGGCGCGACTCACGTACTCGGGGATGCGCTCGACGCGGTCGATCTGCGCCACCCATTTGGTCAGCGGCCCGTACATTCGCCGGTAGTCGATCTCCTGGAACGCCTCGCGCTCGGCGAAGTCGTTGCCGACCTGGCCGACGAAGACCACCATCGGCGTGGAGTCCTGGAACGCGGTGTGCACGCCCACCGCGCCGTTGCTCGCGCCGGGTCCGCGCGTGACGAGCAGCACCCCCGGCTCGCCGGCCAGCTTGCCGTAGGCCTCGGCCATGTAGGAGGCGCCGCCTTCCTGCCGGCAGGCGACGAACTGCAACCGGTCGCGCACGTCGTAGAAGCCGTCCAGCACGGGCAGGAAGCTTTCGCCCGGAACACCGAACGCGAGCTTCACGCCGTGACCGACAAGCGCGTCGGCGAGGATTCGGCCGCCGTGCCGGACTTTCAGATCTTGTCGCACGCGATGCTCAGGTGCGCGCAAGCAGCAGCGCGACGGCGCCGGCTGCCGCCCCCAGGGTGGTGAAGGCGAGGATCCAGCCGGCGGGCGCCGGATGCGCTTCCACCAGCCTGTCGAGCACGGAATGCATGTCATCCGCGCCGCGCACGGCGAGCTGGGTGGAGGACCACCGGTTGGCGTACTTTTCCAGCCTTGCCAAGGCGTCCGGGGCGAAGGCGAGCAGGCCACCCACCACCACGCCGGCGGCACCGCCGCCGACCAAGAACCATTTCAGCGTCCCGCATATCACGGCAACCAGGACGCGGGTGTCGCCCTTGGCGACCGCGGCGTCGAGTTGCGCCGTGTTCACCGCCAAGAGCAGCCCGAGCGTCGCAACCAGGCCGCCCAGGATGAGGCCCCAGCCGACGAGGCGAGGATGGCGGTGCGAAAGCTGCTCGGTATCGCGCGGTATCTCGAAGGCGCGCAGCGCGCCCCGGGTGGAAATCCAGCGATTCATCAGCTGGAAGACTCTCCGGGTAGGTGCGCTGGCAAAGATCAGACCCATGCCCGCGGCGAAGCCCACAGCAGCGAACACCAATATGAGCACAATGAAGAAATGAAACAGGAGCTGCCAGATCGCATTGTAGAAAGTCACGGGTATTCCATTCACCAGGCGCCGCGCAGCTTCTCGCAGCATTCCGTCACCGCCGCGTTCGCCGTGTCGACGACGCCGCCGAACAGGATGAAGCCGTGCACCATGTCCGCGTACTCGCGATACGCGACGTGCACGCCCTCCTTCGCCATGCGCTCGGCGTATTCGCGTCCCTCGTCCAGCAGCGGGTCGTAGCCCGCCGTGATCAGGAATGCCGGCGGCAGGCCGGCGAGGCGCTTCGCGAGCAGAGGCGAGGCGCGCCAGTCGGCGTAGTCCGCCGCGTTCGGCAGGTACTGGGCCCGGAAATACTCCATGGCGCGCTTGGTGAGCAGGTAGCCTTCGCCGTTGCGCGTGATCGACGGGTGCTGCGCGCGCTGGTCGGTCGCCGGATAGATCAGCAACTGGTAGGCGATGTCCGGCCCGCCCGCGTCGCGCGCATGCAGCGCCACCACCGTGGCAAGATTGCCGCCCGCGCTGTCGCCGCCCACCGCGATGCGCGGGTGCCTCGAGGCGACAAAATTCGTCGCCGCGATGCAGTCCTCGACCGCGGCCGGGAACGGATGCTCGGGGCCCATGCGGTAGTCGACCGAATACACTGCGCAGCGCGCGCCGTTGGCGAGCTGGCGGCACAGCACGTCGTGCGTGTCGAGGTCGCCGATGACCCAGCCACCCCCGTGGAAATACACGAGCGCCGGCAGCGACGCCTCGGGCTTCGATCCCTGGGGACGGTAGCAGCGCATCGCGACCGGCCCGGGCGCGAGCACGAGGCTCGCCAAGGCCACCTCGGGCGCCTTGGGCGCGAGCGCCGCGCGCGTGTCGCGGTACAGGCGCCGCGCAACGTGCGGCGGCACTTCGAAGAGCTGGGGCAGTGGCGACTTCGCCGCGCGCTCGATAAGCTGCACGACCTGCGGATGGAGGCTCATCGCGCTAGCGAACGGCGGCGAGCATCTTCTTCAGGCGCTCGACAAAGAACGGCGCGCACTTGTGGATCTTCGTCTCCTGCGTGACGATCAGCGGGCGGATGCGCGGCAGGTACGCCTGCCACTCGGGGTCGGCCTGCATCGCGGCGCGCATCTTCTCGCGCTGGAGCAGGTCGTCGTAGGCCCACATGTGCGTAATCAGGTTCTGCAAGCCCGCTTCGGTCACGTAGTAGCCGACGAGGTTGGGAAGGTGCTTGAGCTGCACCTTCATCCCGACCTCTTCGTAGTGCTTGAAATATTCCGGCGCCTTGCCGGGATGCAGCAGGTACATGCGTTCTTCGACGTACATCAGGTCTCCTCCCGCGGGTCTTTTCCCGGCGTCGGTCGATTATAGTATCGGCCGCATGGACGACATCAACAGCCTGCGGCGCATCCTTTCGCAGAACCGGGTCATCGCGGTGGTGGGGCTTTCGGCGGACTGGTTCCGGCCGAGCTACTTCGCCGCCAAGTACATGATGGAGCATGGCTACCGGGTGATCCCCGTCAATCCGCGCTATCCGGAAATCCTCGGCCAGAAGTGCTACCCCTCGCTCGCGGAGGTTCCGGAGAAAATCGGCATCGTGGACGTGTTTCGCAAAACGGCGGACGTCCTGCCCATCGCGCAGGCCGCCGTCGCCGTCGGGGCGCGGGTGCTGTGGCAGCAGCTCGGAGTGCGCAACCAGGAAGCCGATGCCCTCGCCCGGAACGCCGGCCTCGACACGGTCATGGAC
>JBOIFE010000309.1:0-11057 GCA_050741015.1 Burkholderiales bacterium
CTCGCCGGCGCGGCGGCCGGGCTCGCGCTCGGCGCGGCGATGAGCCTGGTGCTCGTCTACGTGGTCAATCCGCAGTCGTTCGGCTGGAGCATGGACCTGCACCCGCCGTACGCGATGCTGGCCTCGCTCACGGCCGCGCTGCTCGCGCTCGCCGTGCTGACCGCGTGGCTCGCGGGGCGGGAGGCGATGGGGATGGCGCCGGTGCGCGCGGTGAAGGAGGACTGGTGAGGCGGCGAATATTCCTCGCCTTGCCCTTGCTCGCAACTGTGCAGGCGTACGGTGGGCCGAAGGCCCACCCTACGGTTGACTATCCGGCAGCGGTGCCCGGGCGCCGGCTGCGCTTTCCGCGCGACCACGGCGCGCACCCGGACTACCGCACCGAATGGTGGTACGCGACCGGCTGGCTCGAGCGAGGCGGCGCGCCGCTCGGATTCCAGGTGACGTTCTTTCGCGCGCGCACGCCCTGGCGAATCGAGGACGGCGGGAGCTTCGCGCCGCGGCAGATCGTGCTCGCGCACGCTGCGCTCGCCGACCCGGGCCTGGGCCGCCTTCGCCATGACCAGCGAGCCGCGCGCGAAGCCTTCGGCCTGGCGGGCGCGGCGGAAGCGACCACCGACGCCTGGATCGACGACTGGCGCCTGCGCCTCGAGGGAAACACGTACCGGGCGGTGATCGCCGCGCGCGATTTCACGCTCGATCTCGCGCTCGCCGCGGAGGGAGCGCCGCTGCTGCAGGGGGTCGCGGGCTACAGTCGCAAAGGCCTGCGGCCGGGCGAGGCGAGTTACTACTACAGCCAGCCGCAACTGGTTGTCGAGGGCACCGTGGATGGCAAGCCGGTGCGCGGCCGCGCCTGGCTCGACCACGAGTGGTCGAGCCAATACCTTGCGCGCGAGGCCGCGGGCTGGGACTGGTGCGGAATCAACCTCGCGGCGGGCGGGGCGCTGATGGCGTTTCGGATGCGCGCGAAGGCGGGCGGCGTGTTCTACGCGCCCAAGGGCGTCGCGTTCGAGCCGCTGCGCGCCTGGCGCTCGCCGCGAACGGGAATCGAGTATCCGGTCGCGATGCGAGTGCGCACGCGGGACGGGATGTGGGACCTGGAGCCGCTGATGGACGACCAGGAGCTCGATGCGCGTGCGAGCACGGGCAACGTGTACTGGGAAGGCGCTGTGCGGGCGATGCAAGCAGGTCGCGAAGCGGGCCGCGGCTACCTCGAGCTCACCGGCTACGGCGAACCGATGGCGATGTAGCCTAGCGCCAGGCCCAGGCCGGCTGCTCGAGGTGTGCGACGCGCGTGTCGCGCCCGAGCACCGCGACTTCCATGAATTGGTAGAGCACGGCCGCGGTCGGCGCGTGGATCAGCGTCCCGAGCAGCGGGTAGCGGATCGCCGTCCGCTCGCTCTCGGGGATCGGAAAGAATTCCGGCGAGCCCGGCCGCCCGAGGTCGGCGACCGGCACGCGATAGACGCGCTCCACCTCCTCGGGATTGGCAACGAGCCTTGGGTCCCCGGTCACCCACGCGACGAGCGGCGTGATCAGGTAGCCCGAGCGCGTCGGGTAGTCGTCGAGCACGCCGAGGAAGGCGCCGGGATCGACTTCCACGCCGATCTCCTCGCGCGCTTCGCGGCGCGCCGCGTCGAGCGCGGATTCGCCATCGTCCACGCGCCCGCCCGGGAGCGCGTATTGGCCGGCGTGGCGGTTCAGGCGCAAGGCGCGGCGCGTGAGTAGCAGCGCAGCGTCGCCGGTCTCGCCCGCAACCACGATCACGCACACGGCGGCGCGCTTTAGCTGCGTGTCAGCGAGCGCTCGGCGCTCGAGCCGCGCGAGGTTCGCCTCGAGCCGCTCGCGGAGCGCTGCGTCGAACGCGAGCGGATTCACCGGGCGGCGCGCGCGCGCGACGAGGCGAGCGCGACGCCCGAGAGGATCAGCGCGATGCCGGCGAAATGGAACCAGTAGGGTCGCTCCCCCAGGAACAGCGCCGCAAGGCCCACGGAGATGGCCGGCATCAGGTGCATCGTAACGCCGGCGCGCGCGGCGCCCAGGCGCCGCACGACGTAGCTCCATCCGGCGTAGGCCAGCAGCAGCGACGCGACCGCGGAGTACGCGATCGCGGCGGCGCCCAGCGCGGTCAGCGACACGCGCACGCCGAGCGCAAGCTCCAGCGCGACCCAGGGCAGCATGAACGCGAGGCCCAGCAGGCAGATCGCGAGCAGGAACTCCGGCATGTCCAGCGCGTCGCGCCGAAGGCGCAGGAACACGGTGTAGGCCGCCCACAGCACCATGGACAGCAGCGCGCAGGCGTCGCCGATGTTGAAACTCAGGCGCGTCAGCTCGCCGCGCATGCCGATCAGCGCCACGCCGCAGAACGACACCGCGACGCCGAGCCACTGGCGCAGGGCGATCGGCTCGCCCAGCACCGGCGCCGCGAGCAGCAGGATGAATACGGGCGCGGTGGAGAGGTAGAGCGTGGCGCTGGTCGCCGTCGTGTAGTGCACGCCGAGCCACTGCAGCGCGAGGTGCAGCCCGCCGCCCGCGAACCCCAGGGCGAGCAGTACGCGCCAATCGCGCGGCGTGAACGCAGCGAGCTTGGCGGCGAGACCTCGCGCGGCGAACGGCGCGAGGATCGCGACGACAAGGGCCAGCCGGCCGACGGTGGCGAGCCCCGGCGAGATTGCCTCGCGCACGGCGCGCGCCACGATCCAGTTTCCGGACCACAGCACGAGCGTGGCGAGCAGTACGAGCCAGGCGGTGAAACGCATGGGCGCCGATTATCGCTTGCGTGCTATAACGGCCGCCCATGCCTTTCGTTACCTGCGCCAGCCGCTCGATCGAATTCGAGTGGATCGAGGCGGGCGAGCCCGGCGCGCCGGTGCTCGTGTTCCTGCACGAAGGCCTGGGCTCGATCCGGCAATGGCGCGAATTCCCGGCGCAGGTGGCGCAAGCCACGCAATGCCGGGCGCTGGTCTACAGCCGCTACGGCTACGGCCGGTCCGATGTGCTCGCCGAACCGCGCGTCGACACGCGCTTCATGCACCGCGAGGCGCTGGGGGCGCTGCCCGAACTGCTCGCCGCGCTCGGCGTGGAGCAGCCGTTCCTGGTCGGCCATTCGGACGGTGCCTCGATCGCGATCATTTTCGCCGGCGCCGGGCATCCGGTGCGCGGGCTCGCGCTGATGGCCGCGCACGTCTTTGTCGAGCCGCTGTGCCTGGACAGCATCCGCGCGGCGGCGGCGGGGCTCGAGACCACCGGCCTCGCCGAGCGGCTCGGCCGCTACCATCGCGACCCGCGCAAGACCTTCCACCTGTGGGCCGACGCCTGGCTCGATCCCGCGTTCGTGCGCTGGAACATCGAGGAATACCTGCCGGGGATCGAGGCGCCGGTGCTGGCGATCCAGGGCGAGGACGACGAGTACGGCACGATGGCGCAGCTCGAGCGCATCGGACGCGGCGTGCGCGGGAGCTGCGAGCTCGTCAGGCTGCCGGCCTGCGGCCACGCGCCGTTCCGCGACCAGCCGCAGGCCACGCTCGCGGCGGTGACGAGGTTCATCGAGTCGAATGTCCGCTGACGCGATCCGCGACGACGTGAAGACGATCGGGCTGGTCTCGATCGCCCACGGCCTGTCGCACTTCTTCCAGATCTCGACCGCGGTGCTCTTTCCGCTGATCAAGGGCGAGCTCGGCGTGTCCTACGCCGCGCTCGGGGCGACCGTCGGGCTGTACTACACGGTCTCGGGCGTGTGCCAGACGCTCGCAGGATTCGCCGTCGACCGCTTCGGTGCGCGCCGCGTGCTGTTCACGGGGCTCGCGCTCGCGGTGGCGGGCGCCTTGGCGGCGAGCCTCGCGCAGAACTTCGCGATGCTGCTCGCGGCCGCGGTGGTCGGGGGCGTGGGCAACAGCGTCTTCCACCCGGTCGACTTCACGATCCTCAACTCGCGCGTGAGCAAGCCGCGCCTGGGCTATGCGTTCAGCTGGCACGGTGTCGCGGGCTACCTCGGTTTCGCGGCCGCGCCGGCCTACGGCATCGCGATGGCGACGGCGTACGACTGGCGCACCGCGCTCGCCGGCGCGGCGGCGATCGGCGCCGTCGTGGTGGCCTTCCTCGCCACGCAGCGCGGGACGTTCGCGGCCGCGCCGGTGCGCGCGCAGCGCGGCGCGCCGGTGCTGGCGGCGCTCGCGCAGGCGCCGGTGCTGATGTGCTTCGGCTACTTCTTCATGCTGGGCGTCGCGTTCATCGCCGTGCAGACCTTCGGCATCGCCGCGATGGTGTCGCTGTACGGCGCGAGCGTCGCGCTCGCTTCGGCGGCGCTCACCGCGAGCCTGCTGGGCGCGGCGACGGGCGTGTTCCTCGGCGGCTTCGTGGCCGTGCGCGTCGAGCGCCACGACCTCGTCGCGGTCGCGGGCATGGTGACCAGCGCCTCGGTCATGCTGCTGATCGCCTCGGGCGCGCCGCCAGCCGCGGCGCTGCCGCTGCTGCTCGCCGCGTCGGGCTTCTCGAGCGGGCTCACCAATCCGTCGCGCGACCTCATTGTGCGTGCGGCGACCCCGGCCGGGGCGACCGGCAAGGTCTATGGTTTCGTCTACTCGGGGCTCGATGCGGGTTCGATCGCCGCGCCGGTGCTGTTCGGATGGCTGCTCGACCGCGGTGCCCCCGGCGGCGTGTTCTACGCCGTCGTCGCGGCGCTCGCGCTCTCGATCCTCACGGTGATGCGCTTGCCGGGGCGCGCCCCGCAGCCCGCCTAGCCGAGGTAGTCGATCCCGCGGCGCTCGAGCAGGCGCAGCAGCGCCGGCCAGTCCCTGTGCGCGGCGGGGCGATCGGACCGCGTGAACTGCTCGGTCGCGGTGTCGGCGGCGCTCTGCGGCATGTGCAGCACGTTTTCCAGGCCGCCCGCCATGGCGTCGATCTGGATCTGGCAGGCGCAATCGAGGAAGTACATGACTTCGAACGCCTCGCGCACCGTCTCGCCGAGCGCGAGCAGGCCGTGGTGGCGCAGGATCATTACCTTGGAGGTCTTGCCGAGATCGTGAGCCATGCGCTCGCGCTCGTCCATGTCGAGCGCGATGCCCTCGTAGTCGTGGTAGGTCGCCTGCTGCTGCACGCGCATCGCGTGCTGGCTGATCGGCAGCAACCCGCATTTCATCGCCGAAACCGCGACGCCAGCACGCGTGTGCGTATGGATGACGCAGTTCACCTCCGGGCGCGCCGCGTGCACGCAGCCGTGGATCACGAAGCCCGCCTCGTTGTAACCGAGCTCGAGCGGGTCGTCGATCACCTTGCCGTGCTCGTCGATGCGCACGAGGTTGGAGGCCGTGATCTCGTCGAACATCAGCCCGTAGGGATTGATCAGGAAGTCCTCGCTCCCCGGCACGCGCGCCGAGAAGTGGGTGTAGATGAGGTCAGTCCACTTGAAGATCGCCGCCAGCTGGTAGGCGGCGGCGAGGTCCACGCGCATCTGCCACTCGTCGCGGTTGACGCGGTCACGGACCGGCTTGGAGTTCTTCGGCTTGAGGACGGCGCTCATGGGGGATCTCCTTGGGACCGGATTCTACTGCCTCGAGGGCGTCGAGGAGCAGGGCGGGGTCGTTCTGCGAAAGCCGCGCGGCGTCGGACAGCATCCGGCGCCACAGGCGGGCCCGGGGGTGGCCGTGGTAGAGCCCCAGCATGTGGCGGGCAACCAGCCGCAGCGCGGGCAGCCCCCGGGCGTAGTCGGCCATCGCGCGCACCACGGCGGCGCGCGTCTTTCCGGCATCGGCCAGCACCCAGGTGTCGTGATAGGCCGCACGGCCAAGCATCACCCCGTCCGCGAGCCCCTGCTGCTCGCGGACCTGGTCCCGGGTGGTGATCCCGCCGTTGACCACGATCTCGAGGTGCGAGAAGTCCTGCTTCAAGCGATGGACGTAGCCGTACTTCAGCGGCGGAATCTCGCGGTTCTCTTTGGGCGAGAGCCCCTTCAGGACCGCGTTCCGGGCATGCACGATGAACGTACCGCATCCCGCTCGCGAAACGATGTCGACAAATTTCTCGAGGAAATCGTAGCTTTCCTCCCGATCGATCCCCGTGCGGTGCTTCACCGTCACGGGGATCGAAAGCTTTTCCCGCATCGCCCGCACGCAATCGGCGACCAGCTCAGGCTCCGCCATCAAACACGCCCCAAACGCACCGCGCTGAACCCGCTCGCTCGGGCACCCGCAATTCAGGTTGACCTCGTCGTAGCCGAACTCCTGCACGAGCGCAGCGCACCGCGCCAGGTCCTCAGGCTCGCTGCCGCCGAGCTGCGCCCCGACCGGTTGCTCTTCCCGGCTGAATGCGAGGTGGCGCTCGGCGTCGCCGTGGATCAGCGCGCCGGTCGTGATCATCTCGGTGTAGAGGAACGCGCGCGCGCTCACCTGCCGAAGAAAGAAGCGGCAGTGCCGGTCGGTCCAGTCCATCATCGGCGCGACGCAGAGCGCGTGCCGGGGCGTGGTCAAGACCGGCCTTTGCCCAGCAGCTTGTCCATCACCTCGAAGGCTACGCCAAAGGTCCCGTTCGCCACGGCGTCGACGACGTCCTCTTCCCGACCCTCGGGGGTCACAATAAATTCCGCGGCCCACGTGCCCAGCGTCTTGTTGCCGACCGTGATCGGGTAGAGCTTGAGGGTTGCCACGTAGTTTTTCACCGGCAACGGGGCGGCAAGGATGCAGTAGGTCATCGAGTAGTCCAGGTCCGACAGGGCAAGCAGGCGCTCGCGGAGGGTGCCGCCGCCGTCGACGATGTCGAAATTGCGGACGCAGCCGATGGCGTCACTGCGCAATCCGCCTTCGATGTGGCTGCGCGAAAAGCGCGGATGCCAGTCAGGCAGGCCGTTGAAGTCGCGCATCCTGGCCCAGACTTTCTCGACTGGCGCATCGATCACGGCACTTACAAATACCTTGGTCATCTCGTCCTCGGATCCCTGAGTCTAGAACCGGATGCTCTTGAAGCGCCGCGCCTGCTCGGTCAGCGCGACCTCGGTCGGCAGTCGCTCCATGCTGCTCGCGCCGTAGAAGCCATGGCAGCGACGGGCGCGCTTGAGGATGTACTGGGCGTCTTCCGGCGCGGCGATGGGCCCGCCGTGGCAAAGGATGATGACATCGTCGCGCACTCGCAGCGCCGCGCCGGCGATCTCGTCGATCAGCCCGACGCAGTGGTCGAGCGTCCTGGACGTGGCAGCGCCAACGGTTCCGCCGACGGTCACGCCCATGTGCGCGACGACGATGTCGGCGCCTGCCTCGGTCATCGCGCGCGCTTCGTCGGGCGTGAACACGTACGGCGTGGTGAGCAGGTCGAGCGCGTGCGCCTCGCGCATCATGTCGACCTCCAGGGCATAACCCATTCCGGTCTCCTCGAAGTTGGCGCGCATCACGCCGTCGAACAGCCCGATCGTGGGGAAATTCTGCACCCCGGAAAATCCCATGCCCTTGAGTTCCCCCAGGAACTGGGGCATCAGGACAAAGGGGTCGGTCCCGTTCACGCCCGCCAGGACGGGAGTAGACCGAACCACGGGAAGGACCTCCCGCGCCATTTCCTTGACGATCTCGTTGGCGTTGCCATAGGCGAGCAAGCCGGCGGCCGATCCGCGGCCCGCCATTCGATAGCGGCCCGAGTTGTAGATGATGATCAGGTCGATCCCGCCCGCTTCCTCGCACTTGGCGGACAAGCCGGTTCCTGCGCCTCCGCCGACGATGGGAATGCGTCCCTCGACCATGGCGCGGAGCTTCTTCAGGATTGCCCCTCTTTCGATGCGCGGCATGGCTAGGCGGCGATGCCGAGGAAGTTCTCGACCAGGGCATCGGCGAACTCGGGGTCGTTGATGTGCAGCGGAAGGCGGATCAGCCGGCGTTCGGCGCTCTGCTGCACCGTGCGCTCGAGCGCATCGAACAAGGCTGAATCCGCTGCAGGATCGTAGAACGGCTGTCCCGGCGCATCGATCGCCGAGACGCCCTTCTCGGGGATGAGAAACCGCACCGGCCCGGCGCAGGCATTGAGCTTGCGCCCGATCCAGCCGCCGATTTGCCTGCACTCCTCAGGCGTCGTTCGCAACAGCGTGACCTGGGGATTGTGCTTGTACAGCGTGCGGCTGCGGAACCGGGCAGGTACCGTCTCCACCGCCCAGAAGTTGACCATGTCCAGCGCGCCGACCGAGCCAACATACGGCGCCCGGGTGCGCTCGACCGCGCCCAGGCGATCCGGGCCCGCGCTGAGCACGCCGCCCACCAGCAGATCGCAGACCTCCGTCGTGGTCACGTCGATCACGCCGACCAGCAGGCCGCTGTCGAGCAGCTTTTCCATGGACTGGCCGCCGGTGCCGGTCGCATGGAACACCAGGCAGTCGTAGCGATCCTGCAGCCGCTCCGCCACTCGCGTGACACAGGCCGTGGTCACGCCGAACATCGTCAGGCCGATGGCGGGCCGGGCGTCGCCGGGCGGTATCGCGCACGTTGCCATGCCGGCGATGGCGTGCGCGGCGTTGCCCAGAACCACGCGGCTGATGCGGTTCAGGCCTGACACGTCGGTCACCGAATACATCATCGTGATGTCGCTTGCACCGACGAAAGGTTTCACGTCACCGGCGGCCAGCGTGGAGACCATCAGCTTGGGCAATCCGACCGGCAACCGGCGCAGGCCCGCGGTGACGATGGACGTGCCGCCGCTGCCACCGATCCCCAGCACGCCGCCGATATCATTGCGCGACGCAATAAAGCGACCGAACGCCTCTGCCATGGCCTCCACTGCGGCGCCGCGGTCGCCGATGCCGAGTACGTTGCCGGCGCCGCCTGGATGGAAGGCCGCCACGCTGGCGGCGCTCACGTCCACGGGCACGCTCGCGGCGCGAGTCCCGACGTCGACGAGCAGGGCGGCGGCGCCGGCGGCTTCCACCCGCGCCTTGATGTACAGCAGCTCCGCGCCCTTGGTATCGGCCGTTCCGACGACGTAGACGCGCTTCACGGCGCTTGAGTTTTTGAAAGGCGATGCTATCGTAACGAGCCGCCAGTCTAAGACGGCCTAGAGGAGGACACAATGAGGAGAAGCAAGTGGGTGGGCATCCTGGCCGCCGCGGTGCTCGCGTTCGCCGGGAAATCCGTTCTTGCAGCCGACACGCTCACAATCCTGTGGGCCGAGTGGGACCCCGCCAACTACCTTCAGGAGTTGGTGAAGGACTACGAGAAGCAGACCGGCGTCAAGGTCAAGATCGAGACGGTTCCGTGGCCGGACTTCCAGACCAAGGCGTTTACCGAGTTCAACGCCCACGGCGACGCCTACGATCTCGTGGTCGGCGACTCCCAGTGGCTGGGCGCGGGGTCCTCGGGCGGGCACTACGTCGACCTCACGGCCTTCTTCAAGAAGCACAACGTCGCGAAGTCGATGGCGGCAGCCACCGTCGCGGGCTACGCGGAATATCCGCCGGGCAGCAAGAAATACTGGGCCGTGCCGCTCGAGGGCGACGCCAACGGCTGGGCCTATCGCAAGGACTGGTTCGAGGACCCGAAGGAAATGGCGGCGTTCAAGGCGAAGTATCACTATGACCTCGGCGTGCCGAAGGACTACACGCAGCTGCGCGACATCGCCGAATTCTTCTACCGTCCGAAGGAGAAGCGCTACGGCGTGGCGCTGTACACCGACAACACCTACGACGCGCTGGCGATGGGCGTGGAGCAGACGATCTTCAGCTTCGGCGGCAACCTGGGCAACTACTCGAACTACAAGGTGCGCGGCCTCGTCAACTCCAAGCAGAATATCGAAGCGCTGAAGTGGTACAAGGAGTTGTACAAGTTCACGCCGCCGGGCTGGGGCAAGGTGTTCTTCCAGGAGGACAACCAGGCCATCACCGAAGGCCTGGCGGCGATGAGCATGAACTTCTTCGCCTTCTTCCCGGCGCTTGCGAATCCGGCGACCAACAAGAATGCCGCGGGCACGGGCTTCTTCGCCAATCCGGCCGGTCCTGGCGGCAAGCATCGCTTTGCGGCGCTGGGCGGCCAGGGCGTGTCAGTGGTGAGCTATTCGAAAAAGCGTGAGCAGGCCTTCAAGTGGCTCGAGTGGTTCGTGCGCGACGACGTGCAAGCGCGCTGGGCCGAGCTGGGCGGCTACACCTGCAACCAGAAGGTGCTTTCGTCGAAGAAGTTCCGCGAGGCCACGCCCTATAACGAAGCCTTTTACCAGAGCATGCAGATGGTCAAGGACTTCTGGGCCACGCCCGAGTATGCGACGCTGCTGGAGCAGATGAACAAGCGCCTGCATCCCTACATCGTGGGCGGCAAGGGCACGCCCGAAGCCGCGCTCAACGGCCTGGCCGACGACTGGGAAAAGACCTTCAAGCAGAACAAGCGCTACAAGTAGCCCGATATCCGGTCGAAGCTGCGGGGAAGCAGAGCCTTCCCCGCAGCCTGCGTTTCCAGGCCCTGGCGCGGGAGGACGGCGTAGGTGTTCAGCAGACTCGATCCCCGTTCGCCGGCCGCGAGACGGGGCCTCAGCGACATCGGCATCCGCAATCTGTTCATCCTGCCGACGATTGCGTTCCTGATCGTCTTCAACATCTTCCCGCTGATTTATTCGCTCGGCTACTCGTTCACCGATTTCCGCGCATCCTCCAGTACGCCGGCGAGCTTCGTCGGGTTGCAGAACTACCGCGACCTGCTCGACGACGATCACGTGTGGAACAACTTCAGCGTCACGGCCGAGTACGTGCTGCTGACGGTCGGCGGACAGGTACTGCTCGGGTTCGGCGTGGCGCTATTGCTCAATCGCAAGATGCCCGGCAAGGGGCTGCTGACGACGCTGCTGCTGTTGCCGATGATGATGTCGCCGGTCGTGGTCGGACTGTTCTGGGAGCTGATCTACAGCCCGTCCTGGGGGATCATCAACTACGCCCTGGGACTGGGAGACTTCGAGTGGCTGTCCAATCCGGACGTGGCGCTGTACGCCGTCGCCATCACGGACATCTGGATGTGGTCGCCCTTCGTCATGCTGCTGTGCCTGGCCGGCCTGTCCGCCATTCCGCAGCACCTGTACGAGGCGGCCGCGATCGACCGCGCCGGGCGCTGGTATAC
>JBOIFE010000310.1:0-18112 GCA_050741015.1 Burkholderiales bacterium
CGACATTGGCGGGGTGGATATCATCACGGGCGGCGCGGACGGGGTGTGCAACATCATCATCGGCGGCGCCATGGGCGACCAGCTCAGCGGCGGCTCGGGCAACGATGTGATCCTCGGCGACAGCGGATACGTGCAGCGCGCCGCGGACGCGAGCCTGATCAGGGTCTACACCATCGACCCGGGCGAGGGCGGCGCGGACAACATCCAGGGCGGCGCCGGCACCGACGTGATCATGGGCGGCGCGGACGGCGACATCATCAACGCGCCGCTCGGCGGCAAGATCATCCTCGGCGACAACGGCGTGGCCGACCTGGCCGGGCCGGACCGCGACGTCTACAGCACCGACCCCGACATTGGCGGGGTGGATATCATCACGGGCGGCGCGGACGGGGTGGGCAACATCATCATCGGCGGCGCCATGGGCGACCAGATCAGCGGCGGCTCGGGCGACGACGTGATCCTCGGCGACAGCGGGTTCGTGCAGCGCGGGGCCGACAGCAGCCTGATCGAGGTCAACACCATCGCGCCGGACGTCGGCGGGGCGGACTACATCGACGGGGGCGCCGGCTTCGACGTCATCCTCGGCGGGGCCGCGGGCGACTTCATCACCACCACTTCGGGCGGCAAGATCATCCTCGGCGACAACGGCCAGGTGAACATGATCGGAGCGAACACCGACGTCTTCACCACCGACTCGGCGATCGGCGGCAGCGACGCCATCACGGTCGGCTCGGGGACCAGCATCATCCTCGGCGGCGCGCAGGGCGACACGATCAATGGCGGCGCCGACCAGGACATCATCTTCGGCGACAACGGGCACGTGTACCGCAACAGCGCGCAGGTCGTGCTGCGGGTCGAGACCACCGACCCGTCGATCGGCGGCTCGGACCTGATCTTCGGCAACGGCGGCAACGACATCATCTTCGGCGGCGCGGCCGGCGACGAGATCCATGCCGGCGAGGGCAACGACATCGTCCTCGGCGACAACGGCTTCATCGTCTACGCCGCGGGCGCGCCGCAGCTGATCCAGGTCTCCGACCCGACCATCGGCGGCAACGACTGGATCGAAGGCAACGGCGGCAGCGACATCCTGATCGGCGGCACCGGCGGCGACCTGATGAGCGGCGACACCGGCACGGCCGACAGCTCGGGGGCGACCGAAGCGCGCGACATCATGTTCGGCGACAACGCGCAGGTGAACCTTGCCTTGCCCGCGGGCGCGAACTTCTTCTCGATCTACACCGGCAGCGCCGACGGCGGCGGCAACGACGTCATGTACGGCAACGGCGGCGACGACCTGATGATGGGCGGGCAGGGCGCCGACCTGATGTACGGCGGCGCGGGCGATGACGACATGATCGGCGGCCACAACGTCGCCTTCGGCTCGGACGGCAATGACACGATGAACGGTGGCGCCGGGGCCGACGTGATGATCGGCGACAACGGCAACATCACGCGCTTGGTCAATCCGCAGAACGGCGACTGGGTGCGCAATCCCGCGCCGTTCAACGACGCGGTGCGCCAGGTCTCCCTGTACGACATCCTCGACGGCGTGGCCGGCGACGACGTCATGTCGGGCGGCGACGGCAACGACATCCTGTACGGCCAGAGCGGCAACGACACGATGTCGGGCGGCGCCGGTGACGACGAGATGTACGGCGGCCTGGGCAACGACACGATGACCGGCGACGCGGGCGACGACGTCATGCTGGGCGGGCTGGGGCAGATCATCCGTGCCTACAACCCGAACGGCACGGCGCTGCTCAACCCGGACGGCAGCTGGCACAAGGACGTGCTGCTCACCGACGTGGCCTACATCGTCGGCTCGATCGTGATGGAAGGGCCGAACGTTCCCTGCGGCGACATCGCCACCGTGAATGCGCTCACCAACGCGGACGTGGCACTGCTCACCGGGGTGTACAACGCCGACGGCTCGAAGCAGATGCTCGACCGCTACGACTGGAACACCGAGGCGATCCTGCTTGACCTGGTGGGCGACGGCAACGACAACATCAGCGGCGGCGACGGCAACGACGCCCTCTACGGCCAGCGCGGCAACGACACGCTGAGCGGCGGGGCGGGCACCGACTTCGTCGCCGGCGGCACCGGCAACGACACGATCGACGGCGGCGACGGCAACGACACGCTGGTGGGCGACGACGCCTTCATCGACACCACCAACCCGGCGATGCCGAACGTCACCGAGGGTTTCCTGGTCGTGCATCGGGGCAGCTCGGTCGAGGCGAGCCTCGGCATCAACCTCGGCACGCTCGGCACGACCATCGTGCCGATGGTGCCGGTCGAGCCGGGACGCGAGGTCGACGCCGCGTCCTTCCTGCTGCCGGACATCTTCGGCACCGAATCGGCCGTCGGGCTCGACAACACCCTGCACACCAATAGCGGCGGCAGGGTCGTGCCGTACGCGTCGGTGATCATGGACTACGGCAACCACCTCGGGCTGCTGCACGGCAACGATACGATCACCGGCGGCGCCGGCGACGACACCCTGGTCGGCGACGACATGGTGGTGCTCGCGCCTTCGGTGACCATGACCGCGGCCAATGCGGCCCGGGCCGAAACGATCACGCGCGGCCTGCTCGACGTCTCGGACGATTTCTCCGACATGGTGCACCGGCAGTTCGCGCTGCTCGGCAACAACTGGAGCCACTACTGGTACAACTACAGCGACTGCGACACGCTGATGATCGACAACGTCTACAGCATCGGCAACGACAACCTCGACGGCGGCGCCGGCAATGACGTGGTAATCGGCGACGACAGCACCATGATCGCGCCGACCTTTGTCGTGCCGGCGAACCTGTCGGAGGTTTTCGAGACTTACCAGCAAGCCAGCGACGACGCGGGCGACCAGATCGTCGACACGGTGCAGGACTTCGTGCAGCTCGAGAACGGGCTGCGCGACTCGCTCGTCCAGGTGACCTCGGGCCACCACACCTACACCGAGGTCCAGCACCACGTCGACCTGATCATGATGGGCGACGACACCCTGTCCGGCGGCGACGGCAACGACTTCATCGTCGGCGACGCCTTCCAGGTGCGCGCACCCGTGGTCACGATCACGCAGCCGCTGCCGGGATGCGACTGGGACGACCACAACTTCCATGACTGGCGCGACGACGAAGGCTGGTACAGCCGTGGCGAGCGCGCGAGCTGGTGGTGCCACGAGGGTTGGAACGACCACGACGGCGACCGGCTGGACGCGATCGAGGCCGACTCGGACACGATCTACGGCGGCGCCGGCAACGACCTGATCTACGGCGACAGCACGGCGATGATCAGCAGCACGATCATCCGCGCGCACGGGGTCAGCAGCCACGACTACGCGGACGCAAGCCACGACGCCGCGGACGGACTTGGCCGGCTGATGCAGATCTCCGGCGGCACCGACCTGTGGCTCGAGTTCAACAGCTGCAGCCACGATCACAGCCACTTGAGCTTCAGCTGGGCGCATTCGTGGGACTGCGACTTCGAGCACGCGCACCACCACGACAACGACGACGGCGACCTGATCTACGGCGGGGACGGCGACGACGTCATCTTCGGCCAGGACGGAACCGACCAGCTGCACGGCGATGCCGGCAACGACTGGCTGCTGGGTGGCAGCTACAAGGACCTGCTCGACGGCGGCAGCGGCAAGAACAAGGTCTACAGCAACGGGACCAATTCCAGCCAGCTGCGCGACCTGGTGGAAGACGCGGTGCCGACCATCGACCTGAGCGGCAAGAGCGGCAGCTTCTTCGGCGCCCCGACCCCGGACCACTATGGCAAGGAGGGGTGCTCGCCCTGGCTGAACGACTTCCTGAACAACTTTGGCCGTAACGATTCGCTGTGCAACCCGAACGCCGGCATCTGCGTGCAGATCGACGCCGACTTCACGGTCTTGCCGACCGGCGGAAACAGCGGCCCGTCGTACCCGTTCGGGTGGTATTTCTGAGCCGGCCGCGCTGTGCGAGAATGGGGGTCGGCCCTACGGAGATAGCCAGGCGATGAGCACGCAGCTTCTGATCTACGAGACCGCGATACCGGTGTCGAGCGCGCGCCACAGGGACAGCTCGGTCGAGGTCGGGACGGACTACGCCTTCGCGCGCAGCGTCAACTCGGTGCCGCTGATGGCGGTGGAGTTCCCCAGCGCGGCGTCGGAGTACACGATCGTGTTCGCCGGGACCGAGGCTTCCACGATGCCGGCGGTGATCCTGGGCGTGCGCGGCAACGAAAACCTGTTCCTGTCCCGCGAGGGCGGCTGGCAGGCGAAGTACGTGCCGGCGTTCGTGCGCCGATATCCGTTCGTGTTCTCCAATACCGAGGACGGCAAGACGTTCCTGCTGTGCGTGGACGAGGCCTTCCCGGGGTTCAACCGGGACGGGCGCGGCCAGCGCCTGTTCGGGGATGACGGCAAGGCCACGCCCTATGTGGACAACGTGCTCAAGTTCCTGCAGGACTACCAGGCGCAGTTTCTCCGCACGCAGGCGTTCTGCAAGAAGGTGCGGGAGCTCGGCCTGCTCGAGCCGATGCAGGCGCAGATTTCAACGGCGTCCGGCGAGCGGCTGTCGCTGGGCGGCTTCTGGGCGGTGAACCGGGCAAAGCTGAAGGCCCTGCCCGGCGACAAGCTGGCCGAGCTGGCGAAGACCGACGAGCTCGAACTGCTCTACCTGCACATCCAGTCGATGCGCAACTTCAGCATCCTGAGGGACCGCCTGGCGCTCGTACAGGGAGGCAAATCCGACTCGCCGCAGCCGCCCGAGGCCGCGCCGAAGGGCAGCGACGCCAAGTCCAAGGCCTCGGCCGGCAAGGGCGGCAAGCGCGGCCTCGGCGACTGAGGCGCGCAGGTCTAGGGGCGGCCGCCCTGGGGCGCCGCCCTTTTTGCTTCTGATCGGGACTCGATGGCAGGCACTGCGCCCATCTATTCGTTAACGTCGGACGATCACGTCCGGGCCGAGGCCGCGGCCTGGGCGAAGTTCTCCTCCGCCCGGAACGCCTCGGAATTCTGCGCCAGCTGGCTGGCCATCGTGTGCGGCCAGATCGACCGCGTCGGCGGCGCGCTGCTGCTGCTCGGGCCCGACCCGCAGGGCGCCTATACGGCCGCCGCGGTATGGCCGGATCCCGAGCGCGACATGAAGTACCTCAGTCCTGCCGCGGAACGCGCGCTCAAGGACCGGCGAGGCATCGTCGTCGGACCCGACGGTGCCGCCCCGACCCGCGATCAGCCTGCGTTCGTCGGCTATCCGATCGAGGTGTCGGGCGTGCTGCATGGGGCCGTCGTGCTCGATCTCGCGCCCGGCCCGGATCAGGCGCTGCAGCGCGCGCTGCGCCTGCTGCACTGGTCGAGCGCGTGGCTGGTGGACCAGTTCCGCCAGCGGGACCTGCAGCAGCGCGACCTGCGGCTTGCGCGCCTCGCCCTCGCGACCGATCTCGTGGCAACCGCGCTGCAGGAGCGGCAGTTCACCGCTTCCGCCCTTGCCGTCGTCAACGAGCTCGCCGGGCGCCTGAAGTGCGACCGCGTCAGCATCGGCATCGAGGAGGCCGGCAGCATCGAGGTGCAGGCGATCTCGCACAGCGCGACTTTCGATCGCAAGACCAACCTCGTACGCCTGATCGGCGAGGCGATGGACGAGGCGATGGACCTCGACCAGGCCATCGTGTATCCCGCGCCCGAGGCGGACGAAGTCCTCGCGATCGCCCACGCCGATCTGGCGCGCGAATTCAGGGACGCGGCGATCCTGTCCGTGCCGCTGCTGGAGGCGGGCAATGCGCACGGGGTGCTCACGCTCGAGCGCAGCACCGGCGAGCCGTTCGACGAGGAGGCCGTGGAGTTGTGCAAGACCGTCGGCATGCTGCTCGGGCCGATCCTCGGCCTCCAGCGCGACAACGAGCGCAGCGCCTGGCTGCGCGCGAAGCAGGCGCTGGCCGGCGGCGCGCGCGCCCTGTTCGGGCCTCGGCACCCGGGCGTCAAGCTGATCGCCCTGCTGGCGGTGGCCGTCGTGCTTTTTTGCAGCCTGGTGACCGGGGACTACCGGGTCTCGGCGAAGACCGTGATCGAGGGCGCGGTGCAACGCGCCGCGGTCGCCCCGTACGACGGCTACATCCTGCAGAGCCAGGTCCGCGCGGGCGACACGGTCAGGAAAGGGCAGGTCCTGTGCCGCCTGGACGACAAGGACCTGAAGCTCGAGCAGACCCGGCTCGCCTCGGAGCGCGAGCAGCTGCTGCGCAAGCACCGGCAGTCGCTGGCGGCCGAAGACCGTGCATCGATGGGCGTCATCGCGGCGCAGGTCAACCAGGCGGAAGCGCAGCTGTCGCTGGTCGAAGACAAGCTCGCGCGCGCGACGCTGGTGGCGCCCTTCGACGGCGTGGTGGTGTCGGGCGACCTGAGCCAGCTGCTTGGCACCCCGGTCGAGCAAGGCAAGGTCCTGTTCCAGATTGCCCCGCTCGATGCCTACCGCGTCATCCTCGAGGTCGACGAGCGCGACATCGCCCAGGTCCGGGTCGGCCAGCAGGGCGAGCTCGCGCTGTCGGGCATGCCGGGCCACGCGTCGCGTTTCGCGGTGAAGCAGATCACGCCGGTGTCGACCGCGCAGGACGGCCGCAACTATTTCCGCGTCGAAGCGCGGGTGGACAGTCCCAGCGCCCAATTGCGGCCCGGCATGGAAGGGGTCGGCAAGATTTCCGTCGGCCCGCGCAAGGTGATCTGGATCTGGACCCACAGCCTGGTCGACTGGCTGCGGCTGTGGGCCTGGAAATGGATGCCTTGAGGCCGAACCGGACGGCGGACCGATGAGCGCCCCGCTGCTGAGCAACTCCTGGTATCGCGTCGCCGCGCTCAGGCCGAGGCTCCGCTCGCACGCGCGCCTCCACCGCCATCGCTATCGCGGCCAGCTGTGGTACCTGCTGCAGGATCCCGCCTCCGGCAAGGTGCATCGCTTCACGCCGGCGGCGCGCATCATCATTGCCGCGATGGACGGCAAGCGCAGCGTCGCGGACCTGTGGGCGCTCGCCGGCAAGCGCCTTGGGGAAAGGGCGCCCACCCAGGACGAGGTGATCCAGCTGCTCGGCCAGCTGCATGCGGCCGACCTGCTGCAAAGCGACGTCACGCCGGACGTCGCGGAGCTGTTCGCGCGCGGCGAGCGCGAGCAGAAGGCGCGCCGCCGCCGCTCATTCGCCAACCCCATGGCGATGCGCGTCCCGCTGTGGGACCCGGATGCGTTCCTCGAGCGCCTGCGCGGGCCGATCGACGTGATCTGGAGCCGCTGGGGCGCGCTGCTTTGGATCGCAGTGGTGCTGCCGGCGCTGCTGCTGGTCCCGCTGCACTGGCCGGAGCTGACCAACGACTTCTCCGACCGCGTGCTGGCGATCGACAACCTGCTCGTGCTGTACCTGGTGTTCCCGTTGATCAAGGCCCTGCACGAGCTGGGCCACGCCACCGCGACCAAGGCGGGCGGCGGCGAAGTGCACGACATGGGGATCATCGTGCTGGTCCTGCTGCCCGTGCCCTATGTCGAAGCTTCCGCGTCGACGATCTTCCGCTCGAAGTACCAGCGGGCGCTGGTGGGCGCCGCCGGCATGACCGTCGAGCTGTTCGTCGCCGCACTCGCGTTCTACCTGTGGCTGCTGATCGAGCCGGGCGTGGTGCGCGCGATCCTGTTCAACGTGATGCTGATCGCCAGCGTGTCCACCGTGATCTTCAACGGCAACCCGCTGCTGCGCTACGACGCCTACTACATCCTCGCCGACCTGATCGAGATGCCGAACCTGGCGGCCCGGTCGCTGCGCTACTGGGGCTACCTGATCGAGCGCTACGCCATGGGCGTGCAGGACGCCGAAGCGCCCGAGGCGTCGCGCTCGGAGAAGATCTGGTTCGTCGTCTACGGCGCCGCGGCCTCGATCTACCGCGTGCTGGTGACCGTATTCATCGCCCTGTTCATCGCGGGGCGGTTCTTCGTCATCGGCGTGCTGCTCGCGGCCTGGGCCGTGGTGGCGATGGCGGTGATTCCGATCGTGCGCGGCGTGCGGCACCTCGCGGGCAGCCCGCGCCTGCGCCGGCACCGGCGGCGGGCGATCGTGGCGACGATCGGCACGGTGGCCGCGCTGCTCGTGCTGCTGCTCGCGGTGCCGATGCCCTACCACTCGCACGCCGAAGGCGTGGTGTGGATGTCGGAGCAGGCCATGGTTCGCACGGGCGCCAACAGCTTCGTCGGCGGCTTCCTGGCCCGGCCCGGCTCGCGCGTGGCCGTGGGCGATCCGCTGGTCCGGTGCTACGACCCCGTGCTCGAGGCGAACCTTCGCTACAGCGAGGCCCGCGTGGATGAGCTGCAGGCCGACTATGTGACGCAGTTCGTCGTCGACCGGGCGAAGGCCGAGATCGCGCGCGAGCAGCTCGCGAGCGCGCAGGCGGCGCTCGAGCGGGTGCGCGAGCAGGCCTCGGAGCTGATCGTGCGGGCGAAAAGCGGCGGCGTGTTCGTCGTTCCCCAGGCGGTCGACCTGCCGGGGCGCTATTTCCGCAAGGGCGAGCTGCTGGGCTATGTCATCGGCAGCGTGAGGCCGATCGCCCGGGTGGTGGTGCCGCAGGACGCGGTGGACCTGGTGCGGCTGTCCACCGACCGGATCCGGCTGCGCGCCGTGGATCGCCCGGCCGTCACCGCCGACGGCACCATCGTGCGCCAGGTGCCCGCCGGCGAAGCCTACCTGCCGAGCCGCGCGCTGGCGATCGACGGCGGCGGCCAGATTGCGACCGACCCCCGCGACGCCAAGGGGCCGAAGGCGCTCGAGCGCATGTTCCAGTTCGACGTCGCGCTCACGGACGCTTCGCGAGTCGAGCTGTTCGGCGAGCGGGTCTACGTGCGCTTCGATCACCGCATGGAGCCGCTGGCATTGCAGCTGTATCGCACGGTCCGGCTGCTTTTCCTGTCGCGATTCAGTGTCTAACCCGTCGATCCTGGCCGATTCGGCCGAGCTCGCCGCCGCCCGCCCTTACGCCGAACGCTCGGAGGAGGAGCCGGGCTGGCACGACGCGGCGGCCGAATACCTGCTCGCCGCGGCCGTTCGGCCGCTGCGCGACCGCCTGCGCGATCCCGCGCGCCGGCTGCGGCGCATCGTGGAGCTCGTCGCGCGCCACGACGATGCGCTCCGGGCCGCCTCCGACGCCGACCTCGGCGCGTTCGCCGCCGGCATGCGCGGGCGCCTGCGGCGATACGGATTCGCGCCCGAGCTCGTCGGGGAATGCTTTGCGCTGGTGCGCGAGGCCGCTCGGCGCACCCTCGGCAAGACGCACTACGAGCCGCAGTTGATGGCGGGTTGGGCCCTGCTGCAGGGCAGGCTGGTCGAAATGGAAACCGGCGAGGGCAAGACCTTCGCCGCCACGCTGCCGGCGTGCACGGTCGGCCTTGCGGGCTACCCGGTGCACGTGATCACGGTGAACGACTACCTGGCCGCGCGCGACGCCGAGGAGATGGGCCCGCTCTACCGCTTTCTCGGCCTCAGCGTCGGCGTCGTGGTGCAGGGCATGGCGCGCGGCGAAAGGCGCACCGCTTACGCCTGCTCGATTGCCTATTGCACCAACAAGGAGCTGGCGTTCGACTACCTGCGCGACCGGGTCGCGCTGGCGCGGCGCAGCAGCCGGCTGCACCTCTCGCTGGAACGGCTGCGAGGCGACGCGGCGCGCGACGCGGACATCGTGCTGCGCGGCCTGACCTTCGGCATCGTCGACGAGGCGGACAGCGTGTTCATCGACGAGGCGCGAACGCCGTTGATCCTTTCCTCGGCGACGCAGGCGGCACAGGCGCAGGACGAGTGCGAACAGGCCCTGCAGGTCGCCGCCAGCCTCGCTGCCGGGCAGGACTTCCTCATGGATCCGGTGGAACGAAGCGTCACGCTGGCGCAGCCGGGCAAGTCGAGGCTCGCCGCGCTCGGCGAGCGGGGGCAGGGTGTCTGGACGTCGGTGCGCGCGCGCGAGGAGCTGGTGACGCAGGCGCTGAGCGCGCTGCACCTGTTCCGGCGCGACCATCACTACGTGGTGAGCGACGACAAGGTGCAGATCGTGGACGAGTCGACCGGCCGCGTGATGCCCGATCGCTCCTGGGAGCAGGGCCTGCACCAGCTGATCGAGGCCAAGGAGGGTTGCACGCTCACCGGCCGGCGCGACACGCTCGCGCGCCTGACCTACCAGCGGCTTTTCCGGCGCTACGTCAGGCTGGCCGGAATGAGCGGCACCGCGAAGGAGGTGGCGCGCGAGATCGGCCTGGTCTATCGGCTCGACGTGGTGCGCGTGCCCTTGCACCGGCCGTCCCGGCGGACCCATCTCGGCGTGCGGGTGTGCGCAACGCTGGCGCAGAAATGGAGCGCGGTGGCCGACAGCGTCGAACGCCAGACGCGCGCGCGACGCCCGGTGCTGATCGGCACGCGCTCGGTCAAGGCGTCCGAGGAACTCAGCGCCGTCCTCTCGCAGCGCGGGATCGACCATGCGCTGCTCAACGCCAAGCAGGACAAGGAAGAGGCCGAGGTGATCGCGCGCGCGGGAGAGCCGGCCCGCGTCACGGTCGCGACCAACATGGCCGGCCGGGGCACCGACATCCGCCTGGGGCCGAGCGTCGCCGAGGACGGCGGGCTGCACGTGATCCTGACCGAATACCACGAATCGCGGCGCATCGACCGCCAGCTGTTCGGGCGCTGCGGGCGACAGGGCGACCCCGGAAGCTGCGAGGCGATCGTCTCGCTCGAGGACGAGATCTTCGCCACCTACGCGCCGGGCGCGGCGCGGCTCGTGCAGCGCCTGAGCGCCGGGCGCGGCCTGCTGCCCGCGGCCGCCTTCCACGGCCTGCGCGCGATCGCGCAATTCTCCGCCGAGCGGCGCAGCGTCTATGTCAGAGTGCAGAACTTGAAGCAGGACCGGCGTCTGGAGCAGATGCTGGCCTTTTCGGGGAGGGGAGAGTGAAGCCACCGGCCGGCGTCTACCTGATCGCGGCGCTCGCGCTGGCGCTGCCCGCGTCGGCGTCGGCGAAGTCCTTCGAGTGCCTGATCCAGCCGTGGCAGGTGGTCGAGTTGCGCAGCCCGACCGAAGGGCTGATCGCGAAGATCCACGTGCGCCGCGGCGATACGGTGAAGGCGGGCCAGGTGCTGGTCGAGCTCGATTCGAGCGTCGAGCGATCGGCCGCCACGCTCGCCGAATTCCGCTCGACGATGCGTGGCCGCATCAAGGCGGCCTCCGAACGCCTGGAGTACGCGAACAAGAAGCTGCAGCGCCAGAGCGAGCTGCAGAAGCAGCACTTCGTTGCCGCGCAGGCGCGCGACGACGCGCTGGCGGAGATGGCGGTGGCCCAGGCCGATCTCGACGATGCGCGCGAGAACCAGCAGCTGGCGAAGCTCGACTATCGCCATGCGCTCGACCTGCTGAACTTGCGCACGCTGCGCAGCCCGCTCGACGGCGTGGTGATGGACCGCATGCTCAACCCGGGCGACCTCACCCAGTCGGGAACCGACATGCGCGGGATCCTCAAGGTCGCGCAGACCGATCCGCTGCGCGTCGAGGTCGTGCTGCCCGGGGATTACTACGGCAAGCTGAAGCTCGGGATGACCGGGCTGGTGACGCCGGAAAAAATGAGCGGACACTATCCGGCCGTGATCACGGTGATCGACCGCGTGTTCGACGCCGCCAGCGGAACCTTCGGCGTGCGCCTGGAGCTGCCGAACCGGCGCGAGGAAGTGCCGGGCGGAATTCGCTGCCAGGTGGATTTCCCGCAACTCGCGCCTGCCACGCACTGACGCCCCCGGGGCAGGGCTGGCCGTGAGCTACCTCGTTGCCGTGTGCGGACCCATCGGCAGCGGCAAGACCTCGATCGTGCGCGGACTGGTCGGGCAGCTCGGGGACGCAACCGCAATTCACATGGACAGCTACGAGCAAATGACGAGCGCGCCGGTGCGCGAGGTCCTGCAATGGGCCGAGCGCGGCGCGGACTTCGAGTCGCTCGAGGTGCCGTTGCTCGCCGAGCACCTGCAAAGGCTCAAGCGCGGCGAAGCCGTGGTCGAGCCGGCCGGACGCACGACGATCACGCCGCGCAAGTACCTCGTGTTCGAGACCCAGTTCGGCCGCGCGCACCGGGCGACCGGCGCGCAGATCGACCTGCTGATCTGGATCGACGTCGCGCTCGATGTCGCGCTGGCGCGCAAGCTGAAGCTGTTTGCGGGCGAGGCGTTGCGCGACGAGCGCGCCGACGCCGCCCGCGAGCGCCTCGCCTGGCTGGACGGCTACCTGGGCAACTACCTGCAGCTGGTGAGTCCCCTGATGCAGGTGCAGGCGGCCAGAGTCCGTCCGCAGGCGGACCTGGTGATCGACGGCAGCGGCGCGCTTGACGCAAGCGTGCGGCGGGCCGCCAGGGAAATCCTGACGCGACTGCCCTGAGCCATGGATAGCCTCAGCCTCAGCCTCACGCTCTCCGAGGCGCTCGCGCGAGCCGCGGAAGCGCAGCGCAGCGGCCGGCTGAGCGAAGCCGAAGTGCTGTGCCGCGCGCTGGTGGAGATGGCGCCGATGCACTTCGAGGCCCTGCTGCTGTCGAGCATCGTCGAATGGCGGCGCGGCAACGGGCCGCGCGCCCTCGAGCTGGCGGATCGCGCCCTGGCCGTCGATGCGCGTTCGTTCGAGGCCCTGGTGCATCGGGGCGTGCTGCTCACCGAGCTGCGCCGGCCGGACGAGGCGCTGGCGAGCTACGACGCGGCGCTCGCGCTGCGGCCGGATGCTGCCGACGCGCTCTATAACCGCGGCACCGTCCTGCAATCGCTCGGGCGCCATGCGCAGGCCCTGGCGAGCTACGAACGCGTGCTCGCCGTGAGTCCCACCGATGTCGAGGCGCTCAACAACCGGGGCGTGTGCCTGCTCGAGATCGGGCTGCCGGGCGAGGCGCTCGAGAGCCTGGAGCGTGCGGTGGCCCTGCGGCCCGAGTCTGCGGATGCCCTCAACAACCGCGGCAACGCCTTGCAGGCACTCGATCGGCACGCCGAGGCGCTGGCGAGCTACGGCAAGTCGCTGGTGCTGCGCCCCGATCACGCCGAAACGCTCAATAACCGCGGCAACGCGCTGCGGGCCCTGGGGCGCTTCGAGGAAGCGCTGGCGAGCTTCGATCGCGCGCTGGCGCTGCGGCCGGCGTACCCCGAGGCCCTGAGCAACCGCGGCGGCGCCCTGCTGGCCCTCGGGCAGCACGACAAGGCGCTGGCGAGCTGCGACCAGGCGCTCGCGCTGCGTCCCGGGCTGGGCGAAGCGCTCTACAACCGGGGCGCCGTCCTGTTCGCGCTGGATCGGCCGGAGGAGGCCCTGGAGTGCTACGAGCAGGCGCTGGCGCGCCGGCCGCGCGACGCGCAGGTCCTGAACGCCCGCGGCCGCGCGCAGGAGAAGCTGGGCCGGCACGAGGAGGCGCTCGCGAGCTACAACGCGGCGCTGGAAGTGGCGCCGGAGGATGCGGAGACCCAGTGGCATCGCAACCTCGCCGCGCGCCGGCTGGCCATGCCGGCGGAGGTCCGCGCGGCGCTCGCGGCGCGCGCGGCGGGCCAGGCGCAGCAGGCCGAGGAGCTCTGCCGCAGCGCGCTGGCGCAGGACGCGCAGCAGCTCGATGCGTTGCTCGTGCTGGCCGCCTTGCGCAACGAAGCGCACGCCGAGGCCGAAGCGCTCGAGGTGCTCGGCCGCGCGCTGTCGGTGCAGCCGGACTGCTACGAAGCGCTCATCCACCAGAGCGTCCTGCTGCTGTCGCTGGGACGGCACCCGGAAGCGCTCGCCGGCTGCGAGCGGGCGATCGCGGTCCGCCCGGACTCCGCCGACGCGCTGCACCTGCGAGGCCGGGCGCTGCATGGCATGGATCGCTTTGCCGAGGCGCTGGCGGATTTCGACCGCGCGCTTGCCCTGCAGCCGCGCCTGGCCGAAGCGCTCAACAGCCGCGGCGATACCCTGCGCTCGCTCGATCGGCTGGGCGAGGCGCTGCAGAGCTATCGGCAGGCGCTGGCCGTGCGGCCGAACTACCCGCGGGCGCTGTTCAACCGCGGCGTGGTCGCGCAGACGCTGCGCGAGGACGCCGACGCGGAGACGGCGTACGGCGCGGTGCTGGCCGAGCGCGCGGGATCGGCCGAGGCGCACTGCGTGCGCGGCAACACGCTGTACGCGCTGGAACGCCTCGAGGAGGCGGTGGCGAGCTACGAGGCTGCGCTCGTCCTGCAGCCGCAGAACGTGGAGGCACTCAACAATCTCGGCAGCGTGCTGCACCGGATGGGACGCCTGCCCGAGGCGCTCGCCGCCTACGAGCGCGTGCTCGAGTTCCGGCCCGGCGACGCGGAGACGCATTTGAACGCGAGCTTCGTGCGTCTCGCGATGGGCGACTACGAACGCGGCTGGGCGGAGTATGAATGGCGCTGGCAGGCGCCCGGTGCGCTGCGCCCGCAACACGTGGAAATCGAAGGCGCGCCGCTCTGGCTCGGCGAGGAGGACGTCGCGGGCAAGACCGTCCTCGTGCACCCGGAGCAGGGCATCGGCGACTCGATCCAGATGGCGCGCTACGTGCCGCTGCTCGCCGCGCGCGGCGCGCGCGTGGTGCTGGCGTGCTACCCGCTGCTGATGGATCTTTTCCGCAGTGTCAGCGGCGTGGCGCAGCTGGTCGAGACCGGCAGCGCGTTTCCGCCCTGCGACTTCCACGTTTCGACCATGAGCCTGCCGCGCGCCTTCCGCACCGCGCTGGCCTCCCTGCCCGCGGCAGTGCCTTACCTGCGCGCGCCGCAGCCCGCCGTCGACGCGTGGCGCAAGCGCGTCGCGCCGCACGCGGGCCGCACGAGGGTCGGGTTGGTCTGGGCGGGAAACCCGAAGCACGCCCGCGACCGGGCGCGCTCGCTGCCGGAGGAGAAGCTGGCGCCGCTGCTCGCCGTGCCGCAATGCGGATTCTTCAGCCTGCAGAAGGGGCCGGCCGCGGAGCGCGCCGCCGACCTGGGCGAGTCACTGGTCGACTACGCGGGCGAGCTCGACAGCTTCGCCGACACCGCCGCGCTGATCGAAGCGCTCGACCTGGTGATTGCGGTCGATACGGCGGTCGCGCACCTGGCCGGCGCGCTCGGCAAGCCGGTCTGGATCCTGATGCCCTACTCGCCCGACTGGCGCTGGATGTGGGGTCGCGAGGATAGCCCGTGGTACCCGAGCGCGCGGCTGTTCAGGCAGCCGGCGGCCGGAGACTGGGACAGCGTGCTGCAGCGGGTGGCGGAAGCGCTCGCGCGCTACGATCCGCGCAGCGGCCGCTGAGGGTCGCTGCCGATGAGCCGCGTGCCGCTCACCGCCGCGGCCACCAGCGCGATGGCGGCCGCGGTGCCGAGCGCCCAGTACGTCGCCTGAGTTCCGGTGAGACCGAATAGCAGCGCGGCGAGCGCCGCGCCGGTGGTCTGGCCGAGCAGCCGCGCCGTCCCGAGCATGCCGCTCGCGCCGCCGCTGCGCTCGGGCGGCGCCGAGCTGAGGATGACCCGGTTGTTGGGCGACTGGAACAGGCCGAAGCCCACGCCGGCGAGGGCCATGCGCCAGACCACGTCCACGTTGCTCGGCGCCGCCGGCAGCAGCGCGAGCAGCGCGATGCCCACGGCGAAGACGGCGAGCCCGAGCGTGCCCAGCGCGCCGGCGGAGTAGCGGTCGGCGAGCCGCCCGGCGATCGGCGCGGTGACGGCCACCGCCGCCGGCCACGGCGTCATCAGCAGGCCCGTGGCGACCGCGCCGTGCCCGAGCACGTCCTGGAAGTAGAACGGCACCGCGACATAGGCCAGCATCTGCGCCATGAACGAACACACCGAGGTCGCAATCGATAGCGAGAACATCGGGATGCGAAGCAGGTCGACCGGCAGCAGCGGCGCGGCCTGCGGGAGCTGGCGCAGCACCAGCGCCACGCCCGCGACCGCGGCGCCGGCGCCGGCGAGCACCGTGTACAGCGCGCGCTCGCCGTGGCCGAGGCTGTCGATGGCAATGATGAGCAGCCCGAAGAAGAGCGCATTCAGCAGCGCGGAGACGTAGTCGAAGCGGCGCGCGGCGCGCGGCGTGCGCGGCAGTTGCTGCGCGGCAATGAGCGTGACGATTCCCAGCGGCACGTTGACCAGGAACAGCCACGGCCACGCGGCGATCGAGAGGATGCCGGCGGCCACTGTCGGACCGATCGCGGCCGAGGTCGCGACCACCAGCGCGATCGTGCCGATGGCGCGCCCGAGCTGGCCGCGCGGGTAGATGAAGCGCACCAGCGCGGCGTTGACGCTCATCACGCCGGCCGCGCCCACGCCCTGCACCACGCGCGCGAGCGTCAGGACCGTGAGCGAGTCCGACACCGCGCAGGCGAGCGAAGCGAGCGTGAACACGGCCAGCCCGAAGCGGTAGACGCAGCGGTAGCCGATGATCTCGCCGAGCGAGGCGAGCGGCAGCATCAGCACGGTGATCACGAGCTGGTAGGCGTTCACCACCCAGACCGAGTCCGCGGGGCTCGCGTGCATCGCGCGCGCGATGGTCGGCAGCGCCACGTTGGCGATCGTGCCGTCGAGCACCGCCATCATGATGGCGAGCCCGACGGCGAGCATCGCCCAGCCGCGCTGCGGCTGGGGCAGGCCGTCGGCGGCAGCGTCCATGCGCCCGGCGCGGCTAGGCAGGCTGGCGCAGGCCGAGCGTGGCGAGCACCGCCGCGTTGAAGACGTCGGGCGTCTCGAGGTGCGGCAGGTGGCCGCAGTCCGGGACCATGACGAGCTTTGCGTTCGGCGCCGCGGCGGCGATCGGCTTCGCGTTGGTCTCGGGCGGCGTGCGCCGGTCGAGCTCGCCCGAGACCACCGTCACCGGGCAACGAACCGTCGCGATCTCGCGCGGCACGTCCACCGCGGCGAGCATGCGCAGCGCCTGCGAGTAGCCTTCGAGCGTGAGGCCGTCGGCGCCCTGAATCCAGCCGATCACTTCGGCGCGCGTTCCCGGCGCGACGAGGTTGGGGGCGTCCTCCTCGCGCATCTTCTTCATCCCCGTCGCCTTGATGCGCTCGATGCGCTCGGCGATGCGGCGCGTTTGCTCCTCCTTCGGCGCCGCGCCCCAGCCGGCGGCCGGGCCGCCGAGCACGAGCGCTCTTACGCGCTCAGGAAAAAGCTTTGCGAATACGACGCCGGTCGGCGTACCCCAGGAGTTGGTGCCGACGACCGCTTCGCGGATCCCCAGCGCGTCGAGCAGGCGCGCGAGCGCTTTCGCGTAGTCCTCGGCCGGCGGCGCCTCGCCGGGCAGCGGCGTCGAGCCGCCGTAGCCTGGTGCGTCCCAGCCGATCACACGGAATTGCCGGCCGAGCGGCTCGTACTGCAGCCGCCAGGCGGCGGAGGTGGAGCCGATCCCGTGCAGGAGCACGAGCGCGGGTGAATCCTTCGACCCGGATTCGCGGTAGGCGACTCCGGCGGCGGTCTTCGTCTCGGGCAGCACGGCGGCTCCTGTTATAGCATGGGCCCGCCATGGCCGCCGCCGATCCCGTCGCCCTCACGCGCGAGCTGCTGCGCTTCGACACCGTCAACCCGCCGGGCCTTGAGCGCGACTGCGCGCGCCACGCGGGCGCGCTGCTCGAGTCCTGGGGCTACCGCGTCGAATACCACGACTACGAGGACGCGCGCACGAGCGTGATTGCGCGCGCGGGCGGCTCGGACGCGAAGCCCCCGATCTGCTTTACCGGCCACCTCGACGTCGTGCCGCTCGGCAGCCGCGCGTGGTCGAAGGACCCGTTCGCGGGCGAAGCCGACGGCGACCGGCTCTACGGGCGCGGCGCCTCCGACATGAAGGCGGGCGTCGCGTCGATGCTGCTCGCCGCGCGCAGCTTCGGCGGCAGGCTCGCGGGCACGCCGGGCCTCGTGCTCGTCCTTACCGCGGGCGAGGAGAACGGGTGCGTGGGCTCGCGCCACCTTGCCGCGCTGCCGAAGCTCATGGGGCGCGCGGGCGCGATCGTGGTCGGCGAGCCGACCTCCAACTATCCGATGGTCGGGCACAAGGGCTCGATCAAGCTGCACGCGGCCTTCAAGGGCGTATCGGCGCACGGCTCGATGCCGCAGCTGGGCGTCAACGCCATCTACAAGGCGGCGAAGGCGATCCGGGCGCTGGAGG